>JAGQXQ010000362.1 GCA_020436535.1 Phaeodactylibacter sp. | reverse complement strand
GGGATGAGGTTGTAGGCCTGGAAGACGAAGCCGATGTGTTCTTTGCGGAAATCGATGAGCTTGTTGTCACTCATGGCGTCAATATCGTGGCCGCCGACTTCCACGTCACCCTCATCGGGACGGTCGAGCCCGCCGATGATATTTAGGAGGGTCGTCTTGCCGGAACCGGAAGGGCCGACAATAGCCGTGAATTCACCTTCAGTGATCTCCAGGTCTACGCCATTTAATGCCTTTACCGGGATTTTATCCGGGTTATAGATCTTTACGACGCCTTTGGTGGTGATGACTTTCATCGTTTGTTATTTTTTTTTAGATGGTTCTTAATGCTTCTACCGGCTTGAGCCGGATCGCTTTCAATGCCGGATAGATGGAGGCCAACACGGCCGTCAGGAATACGCCCACGGCCACCTGCAGGTAAACGATGGGGTCCAGTTCGAAATAGATAATGGGTGACATTCCGAAGTTGGCCAGGCCTTTTGCGTACATGGACATGTCGATGCCGTTCGCACCGACGTACTCAATCGTGATGTACCCCAACAGCAGGCCTACCGGCATGGCCACCAGGCCCAACAGGATCGACTCCAGCACGATCATGAGGAACACGCGAAGTTTGTTCATACCGATTGCCATCAGCATGCCCAGTTCTTTAATGCGTTCGAGCACCGCCATCAGCATCGTATTGATAATGCCGAAGACCAGCGCCAGCATGATCACGGTAAGGTAGATAAGCGATATGTTCTTGATCTGCCCTTCGTAGAGTTCCAGGTCGGGAGAAATTTCCCGGTAGGTCTGCACTTTCAGGTTCGGGAATTTGGAACTCAGGCTGGCGGCTATGAGGTTAACCTGCCGAATGTCATCAACCATTAAAGCTATCTCGTGCGCCAGGCCCTCAACCGCCAAACTGCTATCGGCAGCGGGGATCAGCAAGCCGTTAAGGTCGCTGCGGCGAATGAATACGTGCGACAGGTCGAAGGGATTGTTACCGGTATCGAAAATGCCCACAATACGGAAGGCGGCGGCAGTAATGCTTCCGCCCCTGTCCTGAAAATTGAGCACTACCTTAGACCGAACCTTTACATTCAGCTTTTTTGCCAGCTCGTTGCTGACGAGTATAGGATTTCGCCCTTCGCCGGAAAAGTAATCGCCTTCCACTATATTTTCATCGAGTGCATCCACCCGGGCCTCTTCTTCCGGTATAACCCCCTTGATACTCACCCCTCGGGCGCCCTGGCTGGAAGAGATCATCCCATTAACCACCGAACGCACGCTCACGGCTTTTACACCCGGCTCGGCACGGATGGCCTGCTCCACTGCCGCCACATCCGGTATATTGTATTTGACTTCATTTTCATCCAGAAATTCAGGCTGATGCACCTGAATGTGGGAGACGATGTTTTGAACGGCATTGTTGACGTAACTCTTGACCATACCCGTTGCGAAACCCGTTAGAGAAAGCGCCGCCCAGATGCCTACGGCAATCGCGCCCATCACCACCAGGCTGCGGGTCATACTACGCCAAATATTTCGCCAGGCCATTATTAGTATCATGGTTTGAATTTTATGTGTGTCGGGGTATTAGTGTATCAGTGTGTCGGGGTGTCGGTGTATCGGTGTGACTGGCAATAGTAAGTACCTGGACACAAATTAGTGAAACATGAACACTGGCCTAAACCCCTGGTATTCAATCATTCAGTCAGTCATTAATTCAGTCCATATACTTACACAGATGCACTGCAACCCCGATACACCTTTCTTATCCTACGCTCTCATCGCCTGCACCGGCTTCAGTTTGCGGATCTTAAAGATCGGATACATCGCCAGGATGGCGGTGATGACAAATACCAGCAAGGCCTGTGTCAGGAAAATATGGGCTTCGAAATTCGCCGGGAAGATGGCTTCGAAACCAAATTTTTCCATAGCTGCCGCATAATCTCCGGAAAACCGGAGGGGGTTGATGTGGAAATACCACACCAGAGGTATGCTGGCCGATATGCCCAGCAAGGCGCCAAAAAGGCCCAGCATGATCACCTCCATCCATACCGCCAGGCCCAATTGCCAACGGTGCATGCCAATAGAGATGAGCACCCCAAACTCGTATTCCCGTTCTTTTGACATCATCAGAATGGTGCCGAAGATGCCGAAGGCAATGATGAGGTAGAGAATGATGTAAACAATGACGTTGCCGGCGCTATCCACCGTTTTGGCTTCCACCAGGTCGGGCAGCATGTCCTTCCAGTCCATCACTTCGTAGGCGGAGGTGTCCAATTTGCTGTTTAAAACCTTCACTACCGGCTTGATATCATCCTGGCTGTCAAGCTGCAGCGCCAGTGAGGTTACCAGGCCGGTGGCCCCGTAAAAATACTGCGCCACCGGCAGCGGCAGGTAGACCATTTGCTTATTGAGTTCCGGCGAGCCGAAATGAACCATCCCCTTGATGGGGTACTTCCCGGCGGCATTGACCCCGTGGTAGCCCTGGCTGATCAGGACGATGGTGTCGCCGAGGCCCAGCCCCAGGTTCTCCGCCACGCCTTCAGCCACCAGGGCCGCTTCTTCGTTATCCTCCAGGTATCTCCCTTCGGAAACCCGGCCGGTCAGGTTGGTCATGGCATCCTCCACCTGGGGGTCGATCCCCACCACCATCACTCCGGAGGTGTGATCACCGGTAGATGCCAGCGCAAAGGATTCGATGCGCGGCAATACCTGACGAATCTCAGACGTCTTTTCCTGAAGTTGCTTCAGGGAGTCCGCCAGGGGGAAAGCCTTATCAATCGTCTGCTCATCCCAGTATCCCTTCTCGTGCACCTGCACGTAGCCATAATAGTAATTCACTACACTGTTGATCATGTGATCCCAGGCGCCTTTCTGAATGGATTCCATAAAGGTGGCGAACAGCACCGCAAACAGGATGGACGCCGCGGTAATGGCCGTACGCCGTTTGTTGCGCCAGATGTTGCGCCAGGCAAGAAGAAATAGCATGTCTTTTGTTTGTTTATATTCTAATACCCTTTCATAAAACCAACCTCACCTCACTCTCTTCATATTCTGAATAGAGAAGAAAGATTCTTTGATAGGTTTATTAAAGTTCAGGTCCAGGTACTCTACAATTGTCTTATGCCCCTCTTCGTCGGCGGGAACTACTTCCAGGATGGAGGGTAGCAGGCGATCGTCCATTTTTTTGACGTTCTTACCGTACATGGTATTTACCAGGTATCCATCCTCATCGTAAAATTCCGCTTTCATCTGCATGAACTCCTCAGTATCGATCCAGGAAAGCACCTTGCCCCACACCACCGGTGCATTTTCCTTGGGCGTCAATTCGATCTTGTAACACTTCCGCCCCTCAATGCTTTCCGTACCTAACAGTTGATGGGTATAGTCTACCACGATGGAAGACTCGCGGACCAGGTCGTCATTGGTAAAATCAGAGCCCATCCAGGATTGCATCATCATTGAAGGCGGCAGTTTAATGGTCCGGTCAATGGTGGGTTGCCAGTTCCATATCTCATTTTCTCTTTTCAGGAAAGCCGTGCCTTTATCGCGGGCAGGGCCCGTAACCAGGATCAGCATATATTCACTGCCTTTCGACCAGCTCTTCATCACCATTTCACGCTTCCATGTGGGCCGGATGATGGTCATTTTAAGCTCGCCAACGCTGGTCTCTCCCCGCTGCTTCTGGTCCGCTTTTTGGATAATTTCCTTGGCAGTCAGGTTCTGGGAATAAGCCGTAAAAGCGGTTATCAAGGTGAGCGCCAATACGGCCAGGATCAATCGTTTCATTATGGTTGGTGATTTTGGTTATTTAATCGGGTAAAAACCGTTTCAGCACAAAGGCATTCATTTCATCAATCGGGTAATTTTCTTCCATTTGCATGTAGTGTAACATGATGCCATCCAGTACAGCGCCATAGTAGAGAGCTTCTTTTTCAGGTTCCTCAGCGCCCAGGCGGCGAAAGATACTGGATATGGCCGCCACGGCTTCTTCCTGTTTCTTTTTAAGTTCCGGCATAAAGCCTGTCAGAACATCGGTCTGAAAGGCCAGAGCGGTCATCAGTTTCCAGTAGTGGAGGTCCTTCTGTATGATACCAAAGGCCACGTTGGTCATTGCCCGCAATTGCCCGGCTGCATCGGTTTCAGATGACAGAATTTCCCCCATCACCTGCTCGCCCATCTCTACCGCCTCCATGATAATATCGTGCAGCAAAGCTTCCTTACTTTCAAAATAATTGTACAACAATCCTTTGGATACTCCGGCCTCCCTGGCGATTTGGCTAATGGACGTATTGTGATACCCATTGCGGGCAAACAATTCCATACCCGCATTTTTGATCGACTCTATGCTCTTCTGGCGGATCTCTTCAAATTGTTTTTTGGTGCGTGGCGACATATCGTTTTTATGATTGACCGAACGGTTAGTCAAACCTAAATAAACTTTATCAATTTGTCAAGAGCAGGCGTCATTTTTTCGGGAAAACACGACAAAAAAGGGGCTGGGGCCGATGAATACTATCGCAAGAAGGCGCAGAGGTACAGCGTTTTTTCAGCCTCTGCACACTCCACGCCTCTGCGTACAACTTAGCTCTTATCTCCTTACTGCGCCACCGGCTTACCCTCTTCCAGAGTTTTGATCATGCCTTGCAGTGCATCTCTGTTCAAATCATCGGGCGCTTGGGCCACCGCTATTCTGGCGTGTTTCAGCGCATTTTTGACATCGCCGATTGCCGAATATCCCCGCATCAACCCAACATGAGTGGGCCAGGTATCGCCGTTTTTCTGGAAATTGCGCTCAAATACAGCAAAGGCTTCTTTGTATTTTTTCTGGCCGATCAGCTGCCTGCCATAACCGTGCATTTCGAACACCGAGGCATTGGCCAGGGCGGTTTCCATCGTGGCGTCAGCTTCCTCGGTATTGCCCTGCTTGCGCAGCAGCCCCGCCTTGGTGGAAAGGGCGGCAAAAGTAGTAGCGCCCCCCAAACTGGGGTCAGTAGCCGAGTTGATCCAAACCAGGGCTTCATCCAGGTTCACGTCGTTGGCCAGGCACCACTGGGCAGCCGCCTGCAGGCTGGGGGGATCGAAACCCAGCGCGCCGCTCATCTGGCTCTGAATGGAAG
>JAGQXQ010000361.1 GCA_020436535.1 Phaeodactylibacter sp. | reverse complement strand
TCCACATTCTTGGGCAGGATATCTTCGCCGATACCTTCGGTAATGTAGGGGTAGATCTCTTTTACATCAAATTCGCCGGTTTCGTGGAATTTTTTGAACACGGAACCGTACGTATCGATCCCCCATATCTTGATATCGGGATTTTGCTCCTTAAGGTATTTACCCGTGCCGGAGATAGTGCCGCCGGTACCTACGCCGACGACCAGGTGGGTTACTTTGCCCTGCGTTTGCTTCCATATCTCCGGGCCGGTCGATTCGTAGTGAGCTTCCCGGTTGGAAAGGTTGTCGTACTGATTACACCAATAGGAATTGGGAATCTCTTCACTCAGGCGGCGGGCCACTGAATAATAGGAGCGCGGGTCATCCGGTTCGACATTGGTCGGGCAGACGATCACCTCCGCGCCGATGGCCTTCAGCATATCGATCTTCTCCTTGGATTGCTTATCGCTGGTCGTGAAGATACATTTATAACCCTTCACCGCCGCCGCCAGGGCCAGGCCCATGCCTGTATTGCCGGACGTACATTCTATAATGGTTCCCCCCGCTTTGATGTCGCCTCTCTGTTCAGCATCGGCCAGCATCTTAACAGCCATGCGGTCTTTGATAGAGTGGCCCGGGTTGAACGTCTCCACCTTCATCAGTACCAAAGCCGGTATTTCCGCCGTCACTTTGTTGATCTTTACCAACGGAGTATTGCCGATGGTTTCCAATATGTTGTTTTTGTAGTCCATAAAGTATTCAAACTTTTTTAACGATGATATTTGACCTTCACGAAAAACCGGGGGTCGATCGCGCCCAGCAGTTTGGCTGCCAAAGGAGAGAGGATGACGGCGACCTCATCCCGATAGGCAGTATCCGGTATCTTCCCTATGACTTTTACATAAACAGTGCGGTTAGTCATTGGGTTGAGCACTTCTATAATGGAGTTGATGGGCGCATAGCGGTGCAACGCATAGAGATCTGAATCTTCCTTGCTGTTATTTTTCCAAACGGCCACGCCCTGTCCGTCGTATTGCTGTTTGCCGGCGGATTCGAACATATATATCTTCCTCAAGGCGGCGTTGCGCCGCGCCAATGGCCCGCCGGCGTGCTGGCGCAGGCTGTCGGGCACCCCCTGGGTGCTGATCCAGCCGACGTGCAGTTGCTGGCCTTCCTTCAGGGTGTGGTCTGCCATATTGTTTCTGGCCATAAGCAGTTCCAGGGGCATCCTGAAGTAGACTTTAGCGATGCGAAACATGGTGTCGCCTCTTTTCACCACATAAAAGACAGGGGCATTCGCACTGGGCCGGAAATCCGATTCCATATACCGCTTGATGGCCGCATTGGGAATAGGCACCCGGATGGGCATGCCTATTCGGGGAGCCTGCTCCTTTAAACCAGGATTGAAATAATACAGCTCCTCAACCGAAAGGCCGTAGAATCTGGCCAGGGAATAGAGCGTCTGTTTGGCTTCAATAATATGCTCAAAGTACTTCTCCTCGAAGGCGCCGATGCTCAGAAATATAGTATCTTTAGCGGTCAGGTAGTTCAGGCTATCGCCGGTTGCCGATAACTTGCCAAAAAAAAACAGGAGCGCGAAGAACAACAATTTTCTCATAGTGTTTCATGCTAGTTTACGCACAAATATATGAAAACCATAGGTATCATACCCGCCCGTTTTGCATCTTCTCGTTTTCCGGGAAAATCCCTGGCTCAAATCGCCGGAAAAACAGTCATTCAACGCGTTTATGAGCAGGCTCAGCGAGCCCGCCGCCTGGACGAGGTCATCGTCGCGACTGATGACCACCGCATTCAGGAGCATGTGGAAGGTTTTGGTGGAAAGGCAGTAATGACGGCGGCCCATCATCGCAGTGGCACCGAACGCTGTGCCGAGGTGGCGGAGCGAATCGGCGATGCAGACGCCATCATTAACATTCAGGGAGACGAGCCCTTCATCGACCCGGAGCAGATTGACATGGTAGCCGAGCCCCTGGCCAGGCGGCAATCGGTGCAGATCAGCACGTTGGCGAAGAGAATTGAAAAAGAGGAGGAGTTGAACAACCCCAATGTTGTTAAAGTGGTTTTCAACCGGCAGCAAATGGCGCTTTATTTCAGCCGCAGTACTATACCCTACCTACGAGATGTACCTCCGGCGGAATGGCTGGCTCAGGCGGAATATTTCAAACACATCGGCTTATATGGGTTTCGCAGGGAGATATTGCTGGAATTGGCGGAATTGGCGCCCTCCCGTTATGAACGTTGGGAATCTCTGGAGCAACTCCGTTGGCTGGAATATGGTTATTCCATTTTTGTGAACCTGACAGGTAAAGAAACGATAGGCATCGATACGCCCGAAGACCTGGCACACGCCATTACTACGATAAAACCGGAGGAATGAATTTTTGCAGCCATTGCGGGTCGGCTCAACTGGTATTTAAAATACCGGAAGGGGATAATCGGCCGAGGTATATCTGTTCGAACTGTGGCGTCATTCACTATTCCAACCCTAAGATTGTTACTGGTTGTCTCCCAATTTGGAGAAACCGGGTCTTGCTGGCCAAACGTGCGATCGAGCCCAGAAAAAACTACTGGAATGTGCCCAGCGGGTATATGGAAAACGGTGAAACAGTAGAGCAGGGAGCTGCCCGTGAGGTTCTGGAAGAGACGCTGGCCAAGGTGGCGGGGCTGACCCTTCATACGGTATTCAGTATCCCTCACATCAACCAGGTATACATCCATTTCCTGGCAGAACTAGATAAACCGGATTTTGGGATAGGGGAGGAGTCGCTGGAAGTACGCCTTTTTACCGAAGAAGACATCCCCTGGAAGGAGATAGCTTTTACTTCTTCTGTTTTTACCCTTAAGCATTATTTTGAAGACCTGCGCAAAGGGCGCCGGGAAGTACACATGGGGGGGATGGAATAGGGCTGAAACAACTACAGGAAGCCTCCGTGAAAACCAATTGGCAATAGCCCTTTTCCCGATTCCAACACGTAGATGGCTCCCTCAGACCCTTGCATAATAATGGCAATATCTTGCTGTTGGCGGTCTTCCGTTTCGCTGATCACCTGCCGGCAGGCGCCGCAGGGAGACGCCGGTTGCCCAATTTCCTTTTTCTGGCTCTGCACCGTTACTGCGATGGCTTTGACAACAGTCCCCGGATACTGCATAGCAGCATTGCCCAATGCGGTCCGTTCGGCGCAAATACACATAGAGTAGGCGGCGTTTTCCAGGTTGGCGCCCTGGACGATCGAACCATTGTCTAATAGCACTGCCGAACCTACCCGGAAGTTGGAGTAGGGAGCATAGGCGTGGTTCACGGCGGCCCGGGCGCTTTTCAGCAACTTCTGGTATTCTCCGGGAAGCTCTTTTGCCGATTCATAGACTTTGATTTTCGTACTGATCGTTATTTCTTTCATTGCTTTACCTGAAGTAAATAAAATACTATATTGCGCCCATTCCTGTACTACTAAAGGCTTTTGCCTCTAATCGGAACGGGAAAATTACCTCATTGTTAAGACAAAACCAACTTATGAACAGCATATTGATTATTGGCGCAGGGCGTTCCGCTACTGCATGCATCAAATATGTGCTGGATAAAGCAAAGGAGCACAATTGGTTCGTGACTGTTGCCGATGCAGATCCCAATTTGGCGGAAGCCAAAGTAGCCGGCCACCCCAACGGCCGGGGAACCTGGCTGGATGTACTGAAGGTCAATGACCGCCGGGAACTGATCAGCAGAGCCGACGTGGTCGTTTCTCTGCTGCCGGCTCATCTTCACCTGGAGGTAGCGCACGACTGTATCAAGCTGAAAAAACACCTGATCACCGCTTCTTATGTCTCCCAGGAGATGTATCGGCTGGGTGATGAAGCCCGTGACCGGGAACTGATCTTTATGGGAGAAATGGGCCTGGACCCCGGGATCGACCACATGTCGGCTATGCGGCAGATCGCCCGGATTAAGGCGCAGGGCGGCAAAATCACCGCTTTTCGTTCCTATACCGGAGGCTTGCTGGCTCCGGAGAGTGATGACAACCCCTGGAACTATAAATTTACCTGGAATCCGAGAAATGTAGTGCTCTCCGGGCAGGGCACCGCCCAGTACCTGGAAAACGGCAAGTTCAAGTTTATTCCCTACAACCGGCTTTTCGAAGAATACCGCTCCATTCAGGTGCCTGGAATGGGAGAATACGATGCTTACGCCAACCGGGATTCCCTCCTGTACCGGGAGGTTTACGGCCTGGCCGGTATTCCCAACATCCTCCGGGGGACGATCCGTACCAAAGGATTCTGCGAAGCCTGGAATGCCCTGGTCAGGATTGGCCTGACCGACGGTGGTTACCCCATTGTCGATTCCGATAAGCTCACCTATCACGAGCTCATGGAAGGATATCTTAGCCCTGAGGATAATGGAGGTTCGGTAAAAGACCGTATTGCCAGGCTGATTGGAGAAGAAATTGATTCCGTGGTGATGAAAAAACTGGAATGGCTCGGCTTATTCCGGAAGAAAAGGGTGCGCATTCCCAATGCAACGCCTGCTTTGATCCTGGAAAGCCTGCTGCTCGAAAAGTGGAAACTCAAGCCTAATGATAAGGATATGATCATCATGCAGCACGAGTTTGAATACGAAGTGGGAGGAGTGCAGAAAGAGGCGGTCTCCACCCTGGTAATGAAAGGCGAGGACGCTCAACATACCGCTATGTCCAAACTGGTGGGGTTGCCTATGGGCATCTTCGTCAAGCTGGTGATGGAAGGCAAGATCACGTCGACAGGCGTCAATATTCCGGTCATGCCCGAAGTATATGAACCGGTACTGGACGAGATGGAACAGTATGGGGTCGTCTTTTCTGAGCAAGAAAAAATCAAAAAAACAAAATAAGCACTGAGGCTCCTCCGACCTTTTTACAGCAGTAATATCCGGGCCCTGCAGGCCTTTCACCTGCTGCGGCAGGGGAGTACCATTCTCATTGCGATCCTGTTGGCCAAGAGCGCTCTGTCCACCAAAGAGATCGGCGTCTATGAGATGCTGCTGTACATCGGATTTACGCTGAGCACCTTTTGGGTAACGGGCCTGATGCAGGGTTTTCTGGCGCACTATCCTCAGCTTCCTGAGGAGGAGCGCCCGGCTTTCCTGTTCAATGCCTATTTATTGTTTCTACTGAGCAGTTCGGTAGTGCTCGCCCTGATGCTTTGGGGAAAGGCAGGCGTTCTGCTCGTCCTGACCGGCCAGCCGGAGCTGCCTTTTTATGAGCTTTTTGCCGTTTTCCTGTGGCTCAACGTACCTTCCTACCTGGTGGAAAATTTTTACCTGGTGCTGCAAAAGCCGAAGGCCATTCTCCATTTTGGGCTGTTTGCGTTTGGCCTGCAGGTACTGGCAGTCCTGGGGCCTGTTTTTCTGGGCTTCGGCCTGTTGTGGAGTTTCTATGCGCTTCTGTTGCTGGGTTTTTTAAAGTATGCCTGGCTGATCCTTCTGCTGGTTCGGTGGGGCGCTTTTAAACCGGACTTGAAAATGGCCATGTATTGGGCCTCCCTCTCCGTCCCGCTCATACTTTACAGCCTGATGGGCAGCTTCAATCAGTCTTTTGATAACTGGCTGGTGAACTTTCAGTACGGGGGCGACGAGCAGGCCTTTGCCATCTTTCGCTACGGCGCCCGGGAGCTTCCGCTGGCACTGGCGCTTACCAATGCCTTCGGTTCCGCTATGCTGCCCGAGGTGGCGGCTAACCTGGATGGCGCCCTGTCTGCCATCAGGGAGAAGTCACTGAAGCTTTTTCATCTCCTGTTCCCTTTATCTATTCTGCTGGCGCTCACCAGCAAGTGGGTTTTCCCCCTGGTCTTCAATGAAGATTTCAGCGCCAGTGTCCTCATATTCAACATCTTTCTGCTGGTCATGGTGAGTCGCCTCATCTTCTCCCGCACCATACTCGTCGGGCTGAACGCCAACCGTATGATCTTCTATTTCTCTCTGCTCGAACTAGCTTTTAACGTGTCGCTCAGCTTTGCCCTGGCGCCGTTTTTCGGCATGGCGGGCATCGCCATCGGCACCGTGGCGGCTCATTCTTTGGAAAAGGTGCTGCTTTGTTGGTACCTCTACCGGAAATTTGGTATCGGCATAGGACAGTATACCAATATGCGGTGGTATCTGGCCTATTCAACTGTGCTGATACTGAGCTTTGTAATAGGAACGGGATTGAGCTAAAAAACTGCTATGATGATACAATACAGAACGCCCCATATCACCGTTTTTGAAAGCGCGCTTTACCGCACTACCAGTACGGTTATTCAAACCAAGGGTTTCGTACTTATCGTTGACCCCAACTGGCTGCCGCGGGAAGTCAGCCGTATCCGTCAGTTTGTGCAGGCTATTCGTGGGGGAAGGTCTTTGTACCTGCTTTTTACCCATTCCGACTACGACCATATTCTGGGCTGGCAGGCCTTTCCGGAAGCAACGGTGATCGCTTCTGCTGCTTTTGCGAATAATCCGCAGAAGGAAAAATGCCTGGAGCAGATTCGGCAGTTTGATGAGGAGTACTACATCCGGCGGGATTATCCCCTGGGTTACCCCACGGTAGATATCGAGATCTTCGAAGATGAGCAGACAGTCGAGCTGGAGCAGGCCCGCCTGCGGTTTTTTCTGACGCCCGGGCATACCGCCGATAGCCTGTTCGCCCTGTTGGAACATACCGGCGCGTGGATCGCCGGCGATTATCTTAGCAATATTGAATTTCCTTTCATTTACGATAGCAACTACGCTTACGAGCAGACCTTGCAAAAGGCGCTGGGCATCATCCGGGAAGATGATCCGGCTTTGCTCATCCCTGGCCACGGCGACGCCACGACTCAAAAAGCGGAAATGGTGAAACGCTACACGGAATCACTGGAATATATCCATAACCTCCGGGCGGCCCTTCAGTCCGGAGCGCCTTTCCCGGAGGCGCAACTTTGGGAACGCTACGGCAATAAAAGAGGCCTGGCCGGGCCCCATCGGGAGAATGTTGAATTTGTGCGCAAGGAGTTGGCGAGCCGTTGAAAAAGCCGCTTCAAAATAATTACATTTGCGTGAAATAAAACTAAATCGATATTATGTCAAAAGTCCTGATCATCGGCGCCGGTGGAGTAGGGCGGGTAGTAACTTATAAATGCGCCCAGCACCCGGAAGTCTTTTCTGAAATCGTATTGGCCAGCCGGACCCAATCTAAATGCGACGCCATCGTCGCTGATGTCAAAAGAGATACCGGCCATTCCAAAATACAAACCGCAAAAGTAGACGCCGACAATGTGCCCGAGCTGGTGCAGCTGATCCGCAAAATACAGCCAAAGATGGTCATCCATGTGGCGCTGCCGTACCAGGACCTCACCATTATGGACGCCTGCCTGGAGACCGGTGTGCACTACCTCGATACGGCCAACTATGAGCCTAAGGATGAGGCAAAGTTCGAGTACAGCTGGCAATGGGCTTATCAGGACAAATTCAGAGAGAAGGACTTATTGGCCGTGCTGGGTTGCGGCTTCGACCCGGGGGTAACCAGCATTTTTACTGCCCACGCCGCCAAACACCATTTCGATGAGATCCACTACCTGGATATCGTCGATTGTAATGCCGGCGACCATGGCAAGGCCTTTGCGACCAACTTCAACCCTGAGATCAATATCCGGGAAGTCACCCAGAAAGGGCGCTATTATGAAAATGGGAAATGGGTGGAAACAGAGCCCCACGAGATCAGCAAGATGTTGACTTATCCGGAGATCGGCCCCAAAAATTCCTTTGTAATCTACCACGAAGAGCTGGAGTCGCTGGTGAAGAACTTCCCTACCCTTAAGCGCGCTCGCTTTTGGATGACCTTCGGTGAGGAATACCTTACCCATCTGCGAGTGATCCAGAATATCGGTATGGCGCGCATCGATGCGGTCAAATATAAAGGCGTGGATATCATCCCTCTGGAGTTTCTCAAAGCGGTGTTACCCGACCCCGGCGGCCTGGGCGAGAATTACACCGGCCAGACTTCCATCGGCTGCCGCATTCGCGGTATCAAAGATGGAAAAGAACGTACTTTTTATATCTGGAACAATTGCAGCCACGAAGCGGCCTATAAGGAGACCGGCGCTCAGGGGGTGTCCTATACTACCGGCGTGCCGGCTGCGCTGGGCGCTATGATGATGCTCACCGGCAAGTGGGCGGGGCAGGGCGTTTTCAACGTGGAAGAGTTTAACCCGGATCCTTTTCTGGGCCAGCTCGGCCCCATGGGCCTACCCTGGGAGGAAAAGTTTGATGTGGATTTGGAGATGGATTGAATGTTTTAAGGGGTATAAGTTCAGTTATGATTTATGATTGAGTATCAAAAAATTCCATCTCCGGCTTTCGTGCTGGAAGAAAAACTGCTGCGCCAAAACCTGGAATTGATTCGGGGCGTGCAGGAGCGGGCGGGGGTATCCATCATACTTGCCCTGAAGGGCTTTGCCATGTGGAAGGTATTCCCAACGGTGGCTAACTACCTGAAAGGCGCTACGGCAAGCTCGCTGCACGAAGCGCGGCTCATCTTCGAAGAGATGGGCGTACGGGCGCACACTTATTCGCCCGCCTACCTCGCTTCCGAGTTCGAAGAGATCAAACGTTACAGCAGTCATATTACCTTCAATTCCTTAGGGCAGTATCATTTGTATAAGGATAAGCTGACGGATGACGGCCGCAAAATATCGCCCGGCCTGCGGGTCAACCCGGAGTACTCCGAAGTGGAGGTAGACCTCTACAACCCCGCGGCTAAGGGGTCCCGCCTGGGCGAAGCACCGGACAACCTGGCCGCCGGGCTGCCGGCGGGCATCGAAGGGCTGCATTTCCACACCCTCTGCGAGTCTTCTTCTTACGACCTGGAAAAGGTGCTGGTTGCTTTTGAAAAACATTTCGGCCGCTTTTTCCCGCAGTTGAAGTGGGTGAACTTCGGTGGCGGCCACCTGATGACCCGAAAAGGGTACGATATCGATCATCTCATTGGACTCCTGAAAAATTTTCGGAAACAATATGGCCTGGAGGTTATTCTGGAGCCGGGTAGCGCCATTGCCTGGGAAACAGGAGATTTGGTTTCCACAGTCCTGGATATTACTGACAACCGGAGCATTAAGACCGCCATCGTCGATGTGTCTTTCACGGCTCACATGCCGGACACGCTGGAGATGCCGTATCGCCCGCGAATTATGGGAGCTACTGATCCTCAGCCCGATAAGCCTACCTACCGCATTGGCGGTGTCAGCTGCCTGGCTGGCGATTACATGGAGGCTTATTCTTTCGAAGAAGAACTCCAAGTAGGAGGCCAGGTTATCTTCAAAGACATGATCCATTACACCATGGTGAAAACGAGTACCTTCAATGGAGTCAAACACCCCAGTATTTGTATCTGGCGGGAGGATGACACCCTGGAAGTCCTGCGGGTTTTCGGTTATGAAGACTTTAAAGGACGCTTGTCTTAATTGGGCCGGCTACTTCTCGGTGTTCGCCGTTCGAAAATCCCGTTCGGCTGAGCGTTCGAACGTTGACCCCTGAAAGTCAAGGGTCGTTTTTAAAAGCGGTTATCCGTCTAGCGTTGGGCCGTTATCGGTTGTTGGCTGCGCTTCGATGTAACTCATTGACAGGCAACAAACAGCAACTAACAACGGCCAGCTAACAATATACCAGAAAACTAAACTACAACTCTTGACTATCCACCAGGCATGCATCCAACTCATCGACGCTCTGGAAAAACTCTATGGCTCCGGCGAAGCGAAAAGCATCACGCGCATCGTATTTGAAGACGCCTTCGGTATTCACAACCTGAAACGGCAGGACGCCCTTTCCGCGGAACAGGAACAACAATTACTGCAAATTACCACTCGCCTGCTTACCCATGAGCCAGTGCAATACATCCTGGGTGTAGCGGATTTCTATGGCTTCAAATTCAAGGTGGGGCCGCCCGTGTTGATCCCCCGGCAGGAGACGGAGGAACTGGTGCACTGGATGCTGGAAACGATGGAAAAGAAGGCATTGAAGGTGCTGGACATCGGAACCGGCAGCGGCTGTATTCCCATTACCCTAAAGAAACAACGGCCGGATTGGGAAGTATCGGCTGTGGATATTAGCCGGGAAGCGCTGGAATTGGCAACAGAAAACGCCCGGTTGAATAAGGTTGAGGTACTTTTTCAAGAGCTTGACATTTTAAAGGAAGCACAATGGCCCAGGCTGGTGCGGTTCGACGTTATTGTCAGTAACCCACCCTATATACCTCAGCGGGAAGCAGCTCTGATGCCGGAAAATGTAAAGCGTTACGAGCCACAACTTGCTTTATTTGTAGACGACGACGACCCCCTGATCTTTTACCGAACGATCGTCCGCTTTGCCCGAAGGTATCTTCAGCCGAAGGGTTGGCTCTTTTTCGAAGCCAATGAGTTTAATGCAGGTGAAGTAGCGGAACTGCTTCGCAACCAGGACTTTAAGGCGGTTGAGTTAAAGCGGGATCTGAGCGGTAAAAAACGAATGGTTCGAGGGGAATGGGGCGCTGAATGAGTGCCCAATCATACCAGTTTCAACCAAAAAACGACCCCACCAACTCCACTAACACTCCATTCAATTGCTCAATCGCCAGTGGAATATCCCAATTTTCCCGATTTCGGGCTTCCACGTAATTGGAAATGGATCGAATCTCCAGAAAGGAGATGTTCTCCAACAGGCAGGCGTAGAAAAAGGCGGCCCCTTCCATACTTTCCACCTCTGCGTCGGGGTATTTGGTGCGGATGGCCTCGATATCAGACAGATAGCCATGGACTTTGTTGACGCTCAGCCCGTGTGCGGTGGGCAGGAAGCTGAACTGCCCGGCCGCTTCATTGAGGAGTTGGCCATCCTTAAACGGGCGTTGATTCCCCTCGATGAGGCCCAGTTCATGAACATCTGTAAAGCGGCCGTCGGCCTCCTGCACGCCCAGGTCGCCGAATCGTTCACTAGCTACCTGCACGACATCGCCAATGTTGAGCTTGCGGTTGAAAGCCCCGGCGATACCGGCGTTGACCGCCAGGTGCACTTCTTTACTTGCCAGTATTTTGCCCATACCGTAGGCCATCATCGGTAAGCCCGCACCGGTGATCAGTACAGAGACTTCAATTTCACCCTTCTGGAAAGTGAAATGGCCACTGGGAACAAATTTTTTTTTCAAATAGTCAAGCAAAGGTTGAATTTCGAAAGGCGTTGCAGCGACGAAAAGAATGTTCATGAAAGGTTATTTATTGAAAGTTATCCCGGCAGCGGGCGTGAAGCCCAATACCTGATGGTAGCTTGAGGCGATATCTATACGCAGGCCACTGGCCAGTGCGAATCCCAATCCAAAGCTCAAGGTGGTAGGCTGGGTAGCAACGCCGAGCCGGAGAAAAAGTGGCTCGATAATCTGATACTCCAGCCCGAATTTTGCGCGGGCCGCGAAATCGATGTCCTTTTCCAGTTCGGCCAGCAGGCTTAGCTTGTTGGAAGGAAGATAGCTCAGGCCCAGCTTGAGGACGGTGGGCAGGTTCTCTTCTTCCGCCAACTGAATGCGGGCAGGGCTAAACAGGTGAATGCCCAGGTTGAGTTGCGGTAATAGTTCTGCCAAGACCCCTGCTTCAAAGGTGAAAACGGCTTTGTTGCCGTATTCCGGAATACGGGTATTCAACATCAGAAACTGAGCGCCGATGGAAAGTTTGTCCAGCAATCGGCGCCCGTAAGCGAGGCCGATTCGCTGTTCGTTGTATTGTTCAAATCCGAAATAATGGAGCGACAGCCCAAATGTGCCGGAAGCTGTGGGCAAGGCTGCCCCCATCGCAACAGACCGGATCTCGCTCACCAGGAAACGCTGCTCGCCATAGCCGGTTACCGCCAGGCTTTCCAGATTCGCCAGCCCGGCCTGATTGGAGAAAATGCTGTTGATGTCGGTATAGGTGACGCCGGTGTATCCCATGGCTACCCCCCGGGCGCCGGCAGTGGGGGGGGCGCCGTTCTGGGCGGGAAGGAAGTGGACGCAGGTGAATAAAAGAAGTGAAAAGTAGTACTTCATCTGATGGTTGTATTGATAAATGGTTGTGCTTTAGCGCCCGGGCCATATAGCCATGCCCCTCCTCTTAAACACTCACCGCATTCTCTTCCGCCACCTTGGCAAAAAACGTTCCTGCCTTAGTCATCTCTCGTTCCATCGTCTTCAGGTCGACCCGTACCAGGCCGAAGCGGTAGGTTGGGCCAAGGTTCCACTCGAAATTATCCCAGGTGCTCCAGTGGATGAAGCCCTTTAGGACTACACCCTCCTGTATCGCACGGTGGCAAACCTTAAGGTAATCCTTAATCGCCTGAATGCGGCGCTGGGGGTCATCGGTGCAGATCCCGCTTTCGGCCATGATGAG
>JAGQXQ010000360.1 GCA_020436535.1 Phaeodactylibacter sp. | reverse complement strand
CCGGCCCCTCCTCCTGGCCATAGGAAGCGGGCGCCAGTGCCATCAGGCCGAGTAATAGGAGTAGCAGCCGAAATGGCTTATTGTTGAATGCGCTTTTCATACAGTTCAATTTTGGATCGAATGCCCTCACTGGTGGAATCAATCGCTAACGCTTCTTCCAGCTTTTCGATGGCCAGTTCGTATTCATAGGCGCCGGCGTAGGTTTCGGCGTCCTGCGTAAGTTGCCGTACCCGGAGCCGGTCTTTTTCAGCCTGAGCGGCCAGGAACCGATCCAGGTTTTCCTCGGCTACTTGCTCTGCTTCCCGGGCCTGCCGGGTTTTATTGACAGCCACCACGGAGGCAAGGAGGGCTATGCCAAACAGGAGAAAACCGACAATGGCCAATACCGTTGCCAACTGTCGCCTTTTTCGCTCCCGAGCCAATTCTTTTTCCCGTTCAGCCTGGGCCGCGCGCTCGGCCCGAAGCCGTTCTTCTTCCAGACGCTTCTTCTTGGCGCCCAGGATAGGCGCTACCAGGGTATCATGGCTCAGTTCATACACAAAACCGCCGCGAAGGCTGGGTTCCGCCCGAATGAGGTGGGTGTCCACGAGTTTAGCCAGCAGTTCAGGAGAAACGTCGTAGTTTTTGTAAACCTGCCCTTCGTAAAGGATCAGGCGCCGTTCCTCTTCTTCGAAAATAAGGCCTTCCTCGATCAGACGGCGGGCAGCCATCTGCTCAGCCAGGCTTTCCAGTGATCTGATCTGGTTCTCATAATAATTTTCGTATAGGTTTTCCAGGTTCGAAATGTGACTCTGCTCAATATAGGGTAGGCTTTCCCGGATTACCTTGCGCTCCAGCGACTGGCAGAGCAGCTGAAGCTGGAAGGACTCAATCTCCTGGCTATTGTCTTTGGTGAGGTAAGCCAGTATCTTTTCAAGGGCCTCGTCCCGATAGTCGAAGGGAGGAGAGAGATAAGCAGCGTCTTTCTGGTAAGCGGGGTTGATAATGGCGTCTTCCGCCGCTTCCCGGCTCAGGGCCCCCAGTTCGAAATTGTGACTCAGGATATCCGGTAGGTAATCCGCCAGCTCATTGAGCCGGTGCATGCGGTCGGATCGGATGGCCAGTACTGTTTTCAGCGCGAATGGTTGGTGCAGGGCTTCCATTTCCGGAGGAGAAAGAATGGCTTTCCCCCCGGATAACTGCGCTTCTACGAGTCCGATAAAGCGTTGTGGAAGTGAAGTATACAAGGCTTCCGACAGGCCCTGTTTAAATTCCCCGATGGCAGAAGCGGAATAGGTAAACAACTCTTCAAATTGGTCGAAGATGAGAATGAACCCCTTTTTATCCGGTTGGTTGAGATGCCGGTTTTTTAGATGCGCCCAAAGCGACCTTTCCTCCGGCATCAACCGGAACAGGAAGGAATCCTGCGGTTGGCCTTTTTTGACACTATCGATGGCTTCCTGTAGGGGCCCTTCCTCCTTGGCGTCAGAAAAGGCGCCAAAGCGTACAGTAATGGGCTCCCATTCCCCTTTCTCCAAAATCAATGGAATGACGCCTGCGTTCAGCATAGAACTTTTGCCCCGCCCCGAACGGGAATAAAGGACTACCAGTTTCTCCAACTGAAGAAATTGGTAGAAAGAACGAATATCCTGCTCCCGCCCGAAAAATAAGTGTTGCTGGTCGGTGCGGAAAGGGTGTGCTCCGGGATATCTGTAGTGCTTCTTCATACCAGCTACTCGAAATTTTCCGCCCGGCGGATAATGCCGAGCATAGCTTCCGTCATCTGATTGCGTTTCACCTCGGCGTCCCGTTCGTCGATAGAGCCGTTGCGAATACGCCGCTGCAAACGGTTGTTGCGCTCGGCCAACAAGATCGCCTCATCGCACAACTCTTCGGCAGGCTCTCCGCACTGCTCCAGAAACTCCTTGAGCTTGCGGATGGCATTGTCGGTGTCGGCTTTTCCTATGAGGGTGCGAATGCCCTTCAGGACAGAGGACGGCTGGGCGCCGGCTTGCCGTTCCAGGCCTTCCTTCTGGCATTCCTCCAACAACTGGCCAATGAATTCATGGATGTTTTCCTGCACGAAAGTGATGCGGAACTGCTCTTTACAAAAAACGGCGATCTGCTCGTTTACACTCAAACTGGAGGCATACCGCAGGAAGCTGTCTTTATCGTTGTACTTGGAGAGGATGCGCAGCAATAGCTGCATGTACCAGCGCTCAAACTGAATGCCCAGAAAAATAAAATTATCCGTTTCGCTGATGATCTTTTTCAGTTCGGTAGGCATACTGCGGGCGCCTAGTATGGAATCAAAATAGTCGAACAAGTCCTGGTAAGTCAGCACCAGGGAATCCCGTTCATGGATGCTGCCAAACATATTGTACACCAGAGGGGCTTGCCGGCCCGGCATTTTGGCGCTGCTTACCGGGCTGCGGTTTTTCCAGTAGAAATCCTGTTTACAGGGCAGGCCCTGGTGTTCAGCAACCCGGCACAGCAGGTTGTCAGGCGTCAGGCTGATGATAAGGTGGAAGGGAATGCGGGCAATCTTTTCCAGCAGATTTTCCGTCCTGGGGAAATTTCCGTCAAAGAACCGCTTCAGCTTGTAATAAAAGCGCGTTTTGCTTTCCTCGGTAGGGAAGAGGAACAACCCGTCCTGCGGATAATAATTCCGGATATCCGGATTATTCGGAATATCGAATTCGGTAGCCAGCTGATCTTCCAGCTTTCTCCCATCAGCGTCGGTGAAAATCTCGGGCCCCAGGCAGAGAATGCATTTTTCCTCGCGGATGGTTTGAATAATAATATCCCAATCAATATTTGCTTTTGATGTGGTCTCCATAGCCGGAGTTATGTTTCTTAATGCATTAAAAGTAATGGTAATTTGTGAAATTACCAATTCACCGATGGCTTTCAGATAGTCGATGAAGTCGGCCCTGCCGGCCGTATCCGCTTCCACCGCTTATGCGTCCATAACCAATACTGGGGCGCTTGCTGGATGTCCTTTTCCAGGATGCGGGTATTCTTTTCCGTGATTTTCCCATGAGGGGAAGCAGCCGGATTTTTTTCCACCATCTCAAATTCCATCTCGTAAAAACCGCGCTTTATCTTGTAGATATGCCCGAAAACAACCGGATACTGGTACGCCCTGGCGTATTTCTCCGCACCGAAGAGCACTGCGGTGTCCTGGTTGAGAAACGGCGTCCAGTATACATTGATATTATTGGAGGGAGACTGGTCGGTGGCCAGTAGGGGGGCGGTGAGCCGGTTCGTATTTTCGGTGAAGAACGCCTTGGTTTTATCCTTGGAAACCAGTTCCATACCAAAGCGGCCGCGGGACTGCCGGAGCTTGTCGTCCAGGTAGGCGTTGCCAAGCGGCTTGTAAATGCCAACCGCCTGGTGTGAGGCCTGCAGGTCGAATGCCACTGCCGCCAGTTCCCAGTTGTTGTAGTGGCCGGCGGCAATGATAACGCTTTTTCCTTCCCGGTAGATCTGCTCCAGTAGCTCCGGATTCCGGATCTTGCATCGTCGGACCAGCTCCTTTTCAGAAATGCTGAAGATGCGGATGAACTCCAGCATCAGGTCGCACATGTGGCTGTAGAATTTCCGGGCAATGGCTTCTATTTCTTTCGGGCTCTTTTCCGGAAAAGAGTTGCGTAGGTTGGCGAAAACTACCTTGCGCCGGTACCGGGTTAGGTAATACAAGGCGAAGAAAAGAAGGTCGGATAGCAAAAAAGAAACCCTCAGTGGTAGGAGGGACAGGGGTTTGATAAGCAGATAGTAGGCGATTCGGCCCATGTGGTTCTCGTTTTTGTGTTTTTGCCAGTCTGGCGTTGGAGGCTAAAGGTAGACAGGAATGTCAGGATTAACAAGTGAGAAGGGTTTTTGGGAGACGACGTACAGTGGGCCAGTGGCATTGCCTTCAGCAGGGTAGCGACAGAAACATCACACCGGTAAAGGGCCGCATCAAATGGGGAAGTTATTCTAAGGAAAGCACAGCGAGGTGATTGTCGTTGAAACGAAGCGACTCCTTTGGGGCCGCTTCGTTTCAACGGCAGAACAATTCTACTGCTTATTGGCCGTTAGCTTCATATCCGGCGTTTCGGCATTCATGCCGGTGACCTTTCCGTCTTCAGTTTGGAACTGAAGTTTTATCGCCCCATCCAGGCTGGTGAATTCTGTGTCGCTTTTGGGAACCAGATAAAACTGGTAACCTGCCGCAGGGACCTCCATAAATAATAAGCCGTCTTTGGGGCTGACTTCAGCTGTAACGGGGAATTCGTTGAAAAGATAACTGCCCGTAAGGCCTTCCGGAACAGAAAAGTCAGCATAACGCTTGGAAAGAGAAGGGTAGTAATTGTCCAGTGGATTTTCATCGGGCAGGCCGGTATTGACGGCGATGGCTTTTACGGATTTGTGGTTGGGAATGGCCAGTTCGTAGGTATTGCCTTTTTCCCATATCGAGGCCTTGGCGTCCATTTTTTCGGCCGTCCCATCTTCGTATTCTATCTCAACGGTGAGAGGGACAGGGCGGACGGCTTCCTTTCGGATCGTCAGCTTGCCTTTTTTGAAAGATTCAATGCTCACATCCGCGGAACCGAAAGAGAAGAACCAGGGCTCCCACAGCCATGCCAGGTCCTGGCCCGAGACATTTTCGAAAGTATAGAAAAAGTCGTAGGGCGTAGGCGACTTCTGCGCCCAGCGCCGGATGTATTCGCGGAAGCACTTCAGGAATGTCTCCTCACCCAGGTGGTGGTGCAGCATCGCGTAGACAAAGGCAGGCAGGGGATAAGATGCGTACCCATAATTACTGGGATCCATAAATTGGGTGGAAGTGATCAACGGCAGGTCGCTGAGGGTCCCCATCGTTCCTTGTACCTGGGTGGATGCACTACCAAAATCGAAGCCTTTCTTTTCTTGGAAGTAGCGGACGATGACCACATCGGTTACGTAATTTGCCCAGCCCTCGTCCATCCAGGCAAAGCGTTTTTCGTTGACGCGCACATACATTGGAAAATAGGTATGGAACATTTCGTGTACAGTGACGCCCAGTCCGGGATTGCCGTTGTTGGCCATCATGGGGTATTCCATTCCGCCGCCGCCCTCGGCAATGAAAGTGGTGAATTCCGGATAAGGGTAGGGGATGCCAGGAACGTCTTCAGAGAAGTGCTTCATGGTTTTCTGCTGATTGGCAGTTACTTGCTGGCAGTTTTCCGCATTTTCGGCAGCGTAGAAACTGTTGATGAACACGTTCCTGCCGTCCACTTTTTGAGCCGCAGCGTCCCAGCAGTAGTGGTCGCTCAGACAGAAGGCAAAGTCCGACACCTCATTGGCCTTGTAATGCCAGCCCCCGGATTGGTTTTCATAGCCGCCCTTCAGGTCTTCCGGCCCGATGATGGAAACCGTTTCCACAGCGTTCTTCGCCTGCTGATAACGCTCGAATACCTCGGCCGGTAGTACTTCTTTGGCATTTTGCAACACGCCCGTCGACAACACGGTGAAGTTTTTCGGTGCAGTGATTGTCACATCGTAATTGCCCAGGTTGTTGTAGAATTCAGTGCTGAAATCATAGGCGAGGTTATCCCATCCGAACACATCGTCGTAGACAGCGATCTGAGGGTACCAGTAGGCGATGAAAAAGGAGGTGCTGTCATAGGCGCCGGTCCGAACGGTAGTTTTTGGAATGTACTGCGCCCAGTCTATCTCCAGTGTGAGTTTGGCGCCGGGCTGAAGGCTTTCTTTCAGGCGGATGGTTGTATTCGTCCCGTTTTTGGAGATGCCCTGCCGCGGCTCCAGGCTGTATTCCCGGCCGTTGATGGCCAGGCGGGTGACCTCCACGCCTTCGGTAAGGTCATCCGGTTGCACCCGGTAAGCCCGGGGGTTGGCCTTTCTGAATACGTCGTGGTACAGGCGCACGACCAAACGGTCGAGCACATCAGGGCTATTGTTGTAATAAACGGCCGTTTCCGTACCGGTAATTTTCTTTTCTTCAGGGACTACTTCCACTGCGATGGTGTAATCCACTGTGTTCTGCCAGTAGTTGGGCCCCGGTTTGCCGTCCATGGAGCGAGTCCCATTTTCATAGGCCTGTTGGATCTCGCGGGGAACGAAGAAACGCGTTTCCTGAGCGGAAAGAGGCGATAGGGCGGCGATGAAAAAGAGGAGCAGTAAGGTGATGGATGTTGCTTTCATCATGTTGATAAGGTTTGGTTTATTTAGAAAGGTAAAAAAAAAATGGGTGTTATCGGACTTTCTCTATGGTTCTGTCCTGGTAATAGACGAAGCGTATTTGTCATTCTACGGCCGGCAAAAATCCGGCGTTGAAAAGCATCTTTTTTCCGGCTTATTTCTGCTCGCCCTTTCAATTGATTGTAACGCAGAGGCCCGCCCGCTTGTCCAATCATAGCGCTTCCCTTTCGGAGGCTGAAAACCTTTTAAAACAAACTCATTTATCAACCATGAAGAATAACATCGAATCCCCCGTTTACATGCTGGCCATTAGCGCCCTGTTCTTGCTTGCGCTTCCGGCATTCGCTCAACAGCCGATCGCGAACTCCCTGGTCGGGTCCACCGACATACCCGCTTACATCGAAGAAGCGCTGGGTTTGGCGGCTTCTTTGGCGGAAACAGCGCAGCGGGCTTTCGGAAACGATCTCCTGCAACCCGATCACCAGGCCATGGATGATTTTTACAGGCCGGTGGAAGAAAAGTACCGCCGGGTGCAACAGCAGTACGAAGATTTTTACAAAAAAAAGATGGACGGCGCCGGCCCCGATATGGAGGCTATGAACCGCGAAATAGAACGCAATCCCATCGTGAAAAATATGGGGGGGTACAGGCTATTCATTGCCGCCAGCGCTCACAAGGTGAACGGTAACCCGGCTGATTTGTATAACGGCACCAACACCGAGTTCAACCTCGCTGGTTTTGAGGCTACTCTGCTCGGACTTGGCCTGGACCTCATCAAAAAATCCCGGGAGCTTACCTGGAGCGTGGCCGGCTGGGAACGGAATTATCAGGAAGTTAGGAGGAGTTATGGGGGCGGTAATTAATGAGTCAATTACAAGTAAGTAGTCGGACCTATTTAGATTA
>JAGQXQ010000359.1:23757-23927 GCA_020436535.1 Phaeodactylibacter sp. | reverse complement strand
AATTCAGGCCTACCCTGAAGGTGGAAAGGTATGCCTGGATTTGAATAGAATATAGAGAGCGTTATGCAAAATCAAACTGTTAAGGTTTTTTGGAACGAGCAGTGGAAAAAAGTGGATTTCGGAAAACCTACAAAAAATTGCGACTACCATATTTCAAATTTTGGTAGGAT
>JAGQXQ010000359.1:0-23749 GCA_020436535.1 Phaeodactylibacter sp. | reverse complement strand
AAAAGTGTAGACAAACTCACCAATCGGGAACGATTGCTGAAAGGAGCAAAAGCCAGAGGCGGGCTCATCATGCTTAACCAGAAATTAAAGGACAACTCTACCGGTATCGTCTACATTCACCGGTTTGTCGCTGAAAACTTCCTGGATAAAGCCTCTGCTGAGCAAGAGTACATCCTGCACATCGACTACGATAAATCCAACAATATGGTTAATAACCTTCGTTGGGCTACCGAAGAAGACTGGAAGGAATACCAAAAAAAGAACCCGCACCACAAAGGCCGGCCAGCTCGAACAAAGAACTACAAACTCACGGAAACGCAGGTGCGTTTAATGAAAAAAATGCTCTTGCGGGGTAAAACCAAGCGCAAGATCATCGCCCGTAAATTCGGTGTAAGCGAAAATTGTGCCTACAAAATTGAAAAGGGAATCCGTTGGTCTCACATTGAAGTGGACGTAGAAGAGGAAGATTAGAGAAAGTAGTTCGCAGGCCGTTTTTTTTTGAATGATCATGATTTGAACCTACTACTTAACGATAAGGTAGTGGGATGAGTCTTTTATTACCTTCTTTGTCTTTTCTGACGGGGAGAATTTCCGGTCAACCCCCTATTGCCGAAGTAGGGCTTGGTATTGTTTATGCTTTTCTGTTAACTTTGAGCTGATTCGTTATTAAATTTCACAAGGCATAGATTCAGCTTTTACTAATACAGAAAAACATGAGCCAGGAAGCTTTCGATAAGTTATGGAAAATGATAGGCCTTCGGTATACCTCCCACCCGTGGCACGGCATACCGATCGGGAAGGAAGCCCCCGAAGTGGTTACTACTTTTATCGAAGTCATTCCTTCTGATACTGTTAAGTATGAAGTAGACAAGGTGACCGGATACCTGAAGATCGACCGCCCTCAGAAATTTTCCAATATTGTACCCGCTTTGTACGGCTTTATACCTCAAACCTATTGCAAAGAAGAAGTAGCGGCTTATTGCCGGGAAAAGACGGGCAGGGAAAGTATCGTCGGGGATGATGACCCCCTGGATATTTGCGTACTGACCGAACGAGAAGTCACTCACGGTAATATTATCGTTCGGGCAATTCCCATCGGTGGCTTTCGAATGATCGATGGCGGAGAGGCTGATGATAAGATTATCGCCGTATTGGAAAAAGATGAAGTTTTCGGTAATTGGAAAGACATCAGCAATATCCCTCCCAATATTATCAACCGGCTGAAGCATTACTTCCTCACCTACAAGCAGTTGCCCGGAGAAGAACCCAAGTGCGAAATAACCGACACCTACGGACGCGAAGAGGCGCTGGAGGTGATACGCCGCAGCCAGAAAGATTATGACAAAGCTTACGGCAACCTGGAAGAAGCCCTGTCCCTGACGCTCTTCGAAGCATTGAACTTCAGCAACCGTCAACAAAAGATCCTTAAGGGATTGGAATAAATTCCCCCTCTCCTACAAAGTTTTTTTTAATCACTGATAAGAAATCTTGACTTTGGACAGCCCCCAATTTAAGGTTGTAAATGCAAAAGGGGAAATCGGAAAACAGGCCTCTAATTCCAATTTAGGACTGCCTTCCGATTTCCGCCTTCCGATTTCCGCATTTGTCGTCGGGCCGTCCTCCCCCAAGAGATCCTTTAGATCACAAGTAAGCCGTGTGGCGTAGTATTACAATATTAACGGCTATCGGGCTAGGTATACTCCTTCCCGGGGCCGGGCAGTTTTCCTTTGTCATCCGGTATAACCTTATGGCCATGCTCTTCCTGGCGTTCCTCACCGTTCGCTTTTCGCGAAGCCTGCTGGAATGGGGGCACACCAAGGTCCTGGCTGTCAATATCATTTTCCCGTTGGTACTAGTCCTGGCTATTACGCCTTTTGACCCCGTCCTGGCATTGGCGCTTTTTGCCACCGCTGCGGCGCCAACAGCGGCAGTTGCGCCTGCTATTACGGGATTCCTGCACCGGGAAGTGGCTTTTGTTACCACCGCCGTGCTGCTCACCAGCCCAATAGTGGCCCTGATACTGCCTCTGACATTGCCCTGGGTGGCTGGTAGAGAAGCCTCCGTTGCCGTGCTGGAAGTGGCGGGCCCGGTGTTGAGCCTGATCTTTATTCCCCTGGGGCTGAGCTATGCCCTTCGCAAGTTCAGCCCTGCTGCAATCGCCTGGATACAGCGTTTTTCCGGGATTTCTTTCCTTCTTTTTTTGTCTAATGTCTTCATTGCCTCCGCCGCTGCTTCTGCTTTCATATCCCAAACCGGGCGCGATACCCATTGGAAAGTAATGGAAATAGCCCTGGCGATTGCTGCTTTATGCCTCTTCCAGTTCCGATTCGGAGAATGGCTCGGCCGCCCGGATAAAACCATCGAAACTGGCATGGCACTGGGCCGGAAAAACACCATGTTCGGCATCTGGCTGGCGCTTACCTTCATTCATCCTATGGCGGCAATGGGGCCCATTTTTTATATCCTGTATCAAAATCTCTATTATTCGTGGCAGTTGTATATGGTGCGAAGAGACGGGTGACAGATGAACGCTCCAAATTTCCTCATCACCCGGCTTTCTAACTCACTCCCCCGCTTCAAACCCCTGCCTGATCCCCTTCTCCATAGGCGGAACACCGCTCTTCATCCACTTCGGCATCGGGGCGTCCAGCAGATAGTAGTCGAAGAACTGCTGCATGCGCCGCTGGAAGTCTTTTTTGTTTTGCGCTTCCTTTACTCCATGGGGATCGCCATTGTAGTTAAGCAGCCAGGCGGGCTTGCCCAGGCGGCGCAGCGCTACGAAGAACTCGATGCCCTGGTGCCAGGGCACGGCGCCGTCGTCGTCATTGTGCAGAATGAGGACGGGCGTTTCAATCCGGTCGGCGTAGAATAAGGGAGAGTTTTCGATGTACCGCAACGGTTTTTCCCATAACGTACCGCCAATGCGGCTCTGGGT
The DNA here is from genome assembly GCA_020436535.1 of Phaeodactylibacter sp. Classification (GTDB taxonomy): domain Bacteria; phylum Bacteroidota; class Bacteroidia; order Chitinophagales; family Saprospiraceae; genus JACJXW01. The sequence goes on along the minus strand of JAGQXQ010000359.1, from coordinate 20,814 downwards.
GCGCTCGTACTGGAACATGCGACTCAACCCTGACCCCCAGCGGATGCCGCCATAGGCCGAGGTCATATTGACCACCGGCGCGCCCGACTCGGCGCAGCGGAACAGGTTGGTCCGGGTGATAAGGTAGGCTGACTGGTAGCCGCCCCAACTGTGGCCCTGCACGCCGATGCGCTCCCGGTCGATGAAACCCTTGTCGAGTAATGCGGATAGCCCGGTGGTGACCGCTTCCAAAGCACTCTCCCCAGGGTACCCCACCTTGTAGTGGATGTCCGGGATAAAGATCACATAGCCGCGGCTGGCGTAGTAGGGAAAATTGATGATGGAACGGGGGTAGCGGGGCGTCCAGTGTTGGTGCAGCCGGCCCGCATAGCGCTCGTAGAAGTAGGTAATGGCAGGGTACTGCCGACTGGAGTCAAAATCTTCTGGTTTGATGACCAGGCCCTCCATCTGCTGGCCCTGGGCGCCCGTCCATTGGAAAGGTTCGATCGTGCCCCAGCGGAATTCAGATTGCTGCGGGTTGGCATTGCTGATCTTTTCAAAAGACTTCAGGTGGCTATTGCTGTACCGGAGGTCCGGAAATTCCTTATAGCTTTCGCGGGTAAACAGGTAGGCGCCGGCGTCTTTTGCCTTCAGGATCTTACGTTCATAGGCAAAGGGGCCTTCTTGCACCTGGTCTAGTACTCCCGTATGAATGTCGAACCAGGCATAACCAGAGGCCTTGGTTGTTTCATCAAAAGTATGGAAGAGCATAGGCTTGGTCTCCTCTATAGCCCGTTCTTCCGGGTCGAGCTGGATGTAGCGGTGCCGCTTTTGGAATGGCCGGCCTGAAGTCAGATTATTGGGGGCGAGCCCTCCGCTGGGATCAACCAGCCAGACGTCATACCGGTCGTAGATCATGATGAAATCGTCGCCAGTCGTCCACCCGGCAATACCATAGGGGGAAGGGTGCATAGGCCGGTCGTTGAGCTCATCGAAGAAGGACGCTTTTACTTTCTGCGCCAACTGCCTGGTTTGCCCCTTTTCTACAGAATACGCATACCAGGCGGAATCCGGGTGGCTGTACCAATAAACGAACCGAGCTTCCGGCGATAAAGCAGGGTCTCCACATATTTTCTCGGCGATCAGCTTTGGTTTGCCGGTGCGGAGATTGATAAGATAAAGGTCTTTGCATACCGGGAAGCCCTCCCAGGATGCCTCCCGGAAATAAGGGTTAGGGTTGTAGGCCAGGGCGATATCGGCTTTCCCTTCGTTGCCGGTTTGTATCTCCGGGAATTCTTCGCTGCCCAGGGCCACGATCCTTTTATCGTCGAGATGATATACACAGGTAAAAGCTCGCTTTTGCTCTTCCTCCAGTTCCTCCTCTTCCTGGGTATAAAGGCGGGAGTCCTGGTAGGTCCATACTTCCACATTGACAATTTCTTCTTCCAGCAAGGTGGTATCCTGTAAAACAGGCGGAGGGGCTATACCGAAGTACAATTTGTCTCCATCTTCGGAAAATTCAGTTTTTCCGTGTTCACTTAGCATCCAGCCGGCAGGAAGGAAGGCAAAACTGGAGTCGGCAACCAGGTTGGGCGCCGACTGCCCGTCCTGCCAGTGATATAAGGTATAGGGAACAGCCTGAGGCTGAAGGGTATCCCGATACGCCAGGAAAGCAGCCTGTCGGCCTTTTTTATCCAGGGCCAATCCGGCATAAGTGCCTTTGCCGGTAATTAACGGCTGTAGTTTACCGGCTGCGCCATCGAACAGGTAGGCCCCCGCCTCAAAGCCGGCGTCATTTCCCGTGCTGTAGATTAAAAAGCGCGGCCCCTCCTCGGCAGCAATGTAGGAATGGGTATAGGGAATGGAGTCTTCCCGTCCGCTTTCCAGGTTGTGGAGGACCAGCAAGCTCCCGTTTTCCTCATTTTCTTTTTTCACCTTAACGGAGTCGGGCAAGGTGGTATCTGCCGGCATTGGCTCCTGATGATAGGCCAGCCAGCCGTCCCATTTTTCAGGCAGGGTGAAGGCTTTTACCCTCGGTATTTTGCGGAGCTGTCCGTCCTCCAGCCGATAGATGGCCAGCGTGTCCTTGGGCAGCTCTTCGTCTTCCACTTTTCGGCGGCGTTGGGCCTTGAGGCTATCTTCAGATGGACGGATGAGAAAAGTTAGATACCGGCTGTCGGCACTGAGCCGGGCGTCACTGGCCCGTTCGAAGAGTATATCCTTTTTTTGGTGCGCATCGTATAATACTAGCGTGGGATCGCCCTCATTGGGCTGCAATACATAACTCACCCAACGGCCGTCGGGTGAAAGCCGGGGGGCTTCGATCTGATTCCAGGCGGCGATATCCTCCTGGGTAATTGCTTTTTTTCCCTCCTGGGCGGAAAGCAGGGAAAAAGAAATAATAAGTGCTAGAGTAAACAGTATTCGCTGGCTCATCGGTATAGTTTTGTTTCAAGAAGTTTTTAACAAAAACGAAGGAGAAGAGTTTGAATACGGGGCTCAGGAAGGAAACCATGAAAAGGCGCGATACTAAATGCACCCTCCCGGTTTATGACTCATTGGGGCCAGGCTAGTGCCCAAGCCCCAAAATGAGAACCAGTACAGTATCATGGGCGCACTCAAAGGGCTTATAAACCTGCTCATGCTCCCAAGCTGATATCACCCCCGGCAAGGCCCAAGGAGCCATCCCCCCCTGGCTGTGTCCAGTTTGAGATAAACCCAGGGGGGGCGCAAAAGGGAATCCCACGCCCCATGAAACACCCCTTTACCTTTCTTCCGGCCGGTTCCGCTCCCGCGCCAGGGCAATAGATTCGATTTTTTGGGCAAAGCCGGGATACCGGGAGGTCACTTCCTTGAAAGTATTTTTTGAAAGGGCGTACAGGTCGCAGTAATCTTCGGCAATAACGGTGGCCGTACGGGGCATGTTGAGGAACAAGGCTACTTCTCCGAAACAATCGCCATCAGATAGTATAGACAGTACCGTCTTTCCATCGGCTGTGACTACTTTGACCCGGCCCTGGATGATAAAGTACATTTCTTCTCCGATCTCCCCGGCGCGGAAAATGTAATCCCCGGGAGTAAAGACAACAGGGTTTAAGAAAAGGGCAATGGATTCGATAAATTCCTTGCTGGCCTGGCTGAACATGGGGATGCGTTCCAGAATGTCTTTTTTAAAATAAAGGGCTACCTGCATTTTCAGAGAGTTTGGCAGGCCGTCCAGAAAATCAGATTCGTCAAACCCCAACCGTTTCCGCCATTTGTAAGAATAATAATCGTGGATACGGCGTTGCAGGCTGGGCGGTAAGGAACGGTATTTTACGGCTACCGACAATTTCTCCATATTGTCGAGGTAATGCTCCCGGGCGGGATCTTTTTTGGAAAGGAGCCGGGTTATGTTTCCGATCAGGAAACCATAGAACCCCAACCCCATCAGCATGGCAAAGATGGCGTATATCTTTTCGATGCGGGTGATGGGGGTGATGTCTCCGTAGCCGACGGTAGTAATGGTGGTGACGCTCCAGTACAGTGCGTCGATGTACCGGCTGACATCATCGGCAAGTCGTTCATTGGCCCGGTGAATGACCATCCAGCCACAGGAGATCCAATGGATGATAATGATGATGGCAATGATCAGGTAGATCAGCACCAGCCGGTTCGAGAACTGCAGGTTTTTGAGGCGCCAGCTCTCCAGTATTTTGCTGGCCCGCGCCAGCTTGAACAGGCGGAAAACCCCAAAAAACCGGGAGGCAAAACACACAAAGGGTATGGCGGCCAACAGATTCAGAATGAACCAGGGCTGAAAACAAAGAGGCCGGTTACGATTGCCTGCAAAATACGGGGCCAATTCATCCTTCCGGGACTGCAGGAGGAGCCAGTAAAGATCGATTACAAAAAACAGGGTCAGTGCAATCTCCAGGCCGGTATAAAAAGTCAGTTGTTCTCCCAACGCCAATTTGAGAGGAAGGTAGATGGCAAGAATAGCGGTAAGGGCCACAATGATGAAGTCCCAGGTATTTCTAATGAAAGGTTTATAAACAAATTTTGAAATCATGGATAAAAAGATGTGAGGCCGTAACAAAGGAACCCTGCCGAAGCCCCTTTTTACATTTCATATTTTTCATTTTACAGATCATACTTTGCCATCCGCCGGTACAGGGCCGCCCGGGTCAGCCCCAACTCATCTGCAGCGCGGGATATATTGCCGGCATGTTTGGTAAGGGCTTTGCGGATCGCCCAGGCTTCGATATCGCTCAGGTTATAGTTGTTGAGTTCTTCCTGTGGCTGGGAAGGGCCGCCATTGTCGAAAGCATCTGAAGGATGAAGGATGAAATCGCTGATGTCGAGTTGAGGGCCTTCACTGAGAATGACGGCGCGTTCCACCGCATGGCGCAACTCCCGGATATTGCCGGGCCAGGAGTAAGCCTGTAGCTCCTTCATCGCCGAACTGCCGATGCGTAGCCCCGGTTTCTGGTACTTGCGATGGTATACGTTGAGGAAGTGTTCGGCCAGAATGGGGATATCTTCCCGGCGGTCCCGCAGAGGCGGCAGCTTGATCTCTACGGTATTGATGCGATAGAGCAGGTCCTGGCGAAAGGCGTTCTCTTTAACCATATCATAGAGCGGCATATTGGTTGCACAGATCAGCCGGATGTCAATAGGAATGGGATCGTTAGAGCCGATACGGCGGATGTGGCGGCTCTGAAGAGCGGAGAGCAGTTTGGCCTGCAATGGCTGGGACAGGTTGCCGATCTCATCGAGGAAGAGCGTGCCGCCGGACGCCAGCTCGAATCGCCCGCTGCGGTCTTCTCCGGCATCGGTAAAAGCACCTTTCTTATGCCCAAAGAGCTCACTCTCGAAGAGGCTATCCGGGATGGCGCCCAGATCTACTGTAATGAATACTTCCCGGGAGCGGGGTGACTGACGGTGAATGGCCCGGGCCACAAGCTCCTTGCCAGTGCCGTTCTCCCCGAGGATCAGTACATTGGCGTCGGTTTTGGCCACCTTACTGATCAACGTGAATACCTGCTTTATACCATCCGAATTTCCAATGATCTCCCCAAACTGCTGATCGATATTACTGCTGAGGGCCTGCTGCTTTTGCTCCAACTTTTTTACCTGACGGCGCGAACGGCTGAGCTTTAACGCCGACAAAATGGTAGTGAGCAGCTTCTCGTTGCGCCATGGTTTTTCGATGAAATCAATCGCTCCGGCCTTGACCGCTTCCACGGCTGTCTTCACATCGGCGTAGGCCGTTATCATGATCACGTTGGCCGCGGGGTCCAGTTCCAAAACCTTATTTAACCACATCATCCCATCCTTGCCGCTGGTGTCTCCTTTCTTGAAGTTCATGTCCAGGATGACCAGGTCGTACTGATTGTTGCGCAACAGCCTGGGCAGCTGAAAAGGGTTGGATTCCGTCTTTACTTCCTCGAAATGCTGAGAAAGAAAAAACTCCAGGCTCAGGAGGATGTCCTCTTCATCATCGACGATCAGAATATTGGCAGATTGTTTTTTCATAGGTGATGTTTCCGGGTGTTGGGCTTATCAGGGTATCGGTGTATCGGTGTATCAGTGTATCAGTGTATCAGTGTATCAGTGTATCAGTGTATCGGTACTAAAGATAATAAATCACCTGCTAAAGTTGCGTACGTTGTGTTCATTTTCGGACACATAGTGTGCGAAGGCGTACAAAAACAGAGCAATTCAGGAGGGGGGCAAAGACCGGATCACCTGCAACAGGCTGATTACCAACGCCATACATTTTTTGGCATGGCGCTTGCCTGAATAATAGATGTAAGAAATCACCAGACTGTTTTTTGAAAAACGTACTAATCCACTTTCAGTTCCAGGGCCGCCTTGTGTTCACCCGATTGTTTTTGAAACCATTGAAATTTATCTTCCTTTCACAAGGCGGCCATGAACTGAAACAATACAGAGAAAGACGAGCATCAAAGAGGCAAAAATGGACAAAAAAATAGAAAAGAAAACATGGACGGTAAAACGCATAGGGCTCTACACCATCGCAGTGGTTGTGGTAGGCTTCCTGTTTTCCACCATTTATAAGGAGGCGGGCACATCGCGCCTCAATGTACAGAGTGAACGGCTACTGACCGATACGGTCGATACCGGCGTTTTTAAAGAATTTATCACCTTATTTGGCGTCGTGGAACCCATCTCGACGGTTTACCTGGACGCCATTGAAAGTGGCAGAGTAGAAGAGATCTTTATCGAAAATGGCGCCATGGTCAGCCAGGGCGAAGACCTGATCCGCCTTTCCAACCTGGAGCTTCAGCTGAACGTGCTCAACCAGGAAGCACAGATCATCACCCAAATCAACACCATTCGCAATACCAGTATTCTGATGGATCAGCAGAGCTTGAGCATCAAAGAGCAGGCCCTCGATGTAGCGTACAGAATCGACCAGCTGGAAAAGCGCACCGCCCGCAATAAATCACTTTACAGTGACAGTGTGATCTCACAGGTGGACTTCGAGGAGACCCAGGATGAGTATGAGCACCTGTTGCGACGCCGGATACTGCTCGACCAGACCATCGCAAAGGATTCGCTCTTTCAACTGATGCAAGAGAACCAAATGGAAAATTCACTGGACCTGATGCATCGCAACCTGGCAATTGCCAAGAATAGCCTGGACCACCTGACCGTTCGCGCCCCTATCAGCGGCCAGCTATCCGGTATGGATTCGGAGATCGGGCAGTTGATCAACCGGGGCGACCGAATCGCACAGATCGACATTCTCGATGACTATAAGATCCGCGCTCGTATTGATGAATACTATATTTCCCGTATTTTCCCCGAGCAGGAGGGTACTTTCGTAATGGAAGGCCAGACCTACACCCTTAGGATCCGCCGGATTTATCCGGAAGTGGCCAATGGTACGTTCGAAGCCGACCTGATCTTCATCGGCGACCGCCCCTCCAATATCAAGCGGGGGCAGACTATCTCCCTGAAGCTCTCACTCAGCGATGATACACAGGCAATGCTCCTGGAAAAGGGGGGCTTTTACCAGGCTACCGGCGGCAACTGGGTTTATGTGATCGATCCCAAATCCGGGATGGCCCGCAAACGCGATATCCGCGTAGGCCGCCAGAACCCCAACTACTATGAAGTGCTCGAAGGCCTCGAGGAAGGAGATGTGGTCATCGTCTCCAGCTATGACAACTTTGGCGATAAGGAAGAACTGGTTTTAAAATAATAACCCAACTGTTATGATCCTGAATATTATTGAAACCTTGATTCGATGGCTACTGGCAGGCTTTATGTAATGGCTTGTCGGCTTTGCAGTCAATTGTTTAGGGTTGTTTGCTGATCGTTGAACAAGAACCAACAACAGACAACCAACAACCGGAAAAGCAAAAAAAAATGATTCAGACCAACAAATTGATGAAAGTCTACCGCACTGAGGAGGTAGAGACCACCGCGCTCAATGAAGTGAGTGTTGAGATCAAAGCAGGAGAGTTTGTCTCCATTATGGGCCCCTCGGGATGTGGTAAGTCTACCCTTTTGAATATTCTCGGCCTGATCGACAATCCGTCCGGTGGAGAATATCACTTCCTCGATAATGAGGTGTCGAAATTCTCGGAACGCCAACGTTCGCAGCTGCGCAAAAACAATATCGGCTTTATCTTTCAGAGCTTTAACCTGATCGATGAACTGACGGTATTTGAAAACGTGGAGTTGCCGCTGATCTACACCAAAGTGAGCAGCAGCGACCGCAAGAAGCGGGTGGACGAGGTGCTCGATAAGATGAATATGATGCACCGCCGCAACCACTTCCCGCAGCAATTGTCCGGTGGCCAGCAGCAGCGGGTAGCCGTAGCCCGCGCCATCGTCAACAACCCAAAGCTGATCCTGGCCGATGAACCTACGGGAAACCTGGATAGCGCCAACGGGGACGACGTGATGAAAAACCTGGTGCACCTCAACAACGAAGGGGCCACCATCATCATGGTGACTCACTCCCAATACTGCGCCGAGTTTGGCAACCGCATCATCCGCCTGCTCGACGGGCAGGTCGTCACGGAGAGCATGGTGGCTAAGCAGATGTTGTAGAAATCGGGATTCGTTGATCCGGGAGTCGGAGGGTGTTCTGCCGCCTGTTATCTATCCACCGGTTATAACGTTATTGGGGTAGCCCATTACTTCGTTCTCCTGGAGCTGGAATAACTAATTTGAAGTCACCCTCATCAACCCCTGCACATGTGGAAATCACAAATCAAGCTAGCTCTCAGGAGCCTGTGGAAAAACAAGCTCAATACAACGATCAAACTCGCTGGTTTCATCGTCGGCATCACCTCTTGCCTGATGATCATGCTCTATATTCAGCAGGAGCTGAATTATGATGCTTTTCACGAGAAAGGGGACCGGCTGGTGCGGGTGGTGATGGAATACGGCATGGCGGGAGAGTCCGGAATAGTCAATGTAACCGGCAACAAAGTGGCGCCCGCTTTTAAAGAGGATTTCGCTGAGGTAGCTAATGCATGCAGGGTTATTGAATACAACCAGGTGGTCAAATTCCGGGGCCAGATCTTTGAGGAGCCTCATTTTTATTACGCTGACAGCACCTTTTTTGAGTTGTTTACGTTCCCTCTGCTCCAGGGCGAACCCAGCGAAGTACTTCGTGCGCCCGATCAGATAGTCCTGACCGAGCGGATGGCCAAAAAATACTTTGGTGGCGAAGACCCGATAGGGAAAGTCCTCCGCGTCGGAACGAATAAAAATTATACCGTATCGGGGATTATGCAGGATCCACCTTCCGCTTCTCAGCTGAAGCCGGATTTCATCGGGTCTTTTGTCAGCCTCAGAGATGCCAGAGCGGAGCGGCTTACCTGGTGGAATGCCAACTATGCCACCTATCTGCTGCTCTACAGCGGCGAAAGCAGGCCCGGGCTAGAGGCGAAGATACCCGAATACATGCGCCGGCACGCCAATGAGACGGGATCGGAAGGGGAAAACTATTTGTCCTATCGTCTCGAACCCTTGCTGGATGTTCACCTGTACTCTCCGGTTCCGGGAAATTTTGAGCCCAATGGAGACATCCGCTACATTTATATCCTGTCCGCTATCGGTTTGTTCATTCTGTTGATCAGTACTTCCTCATATATCAATCTGGCTACTGCTGTCAGTACCGAAAGGGCCAAAGAAATAGGCGTTCAGAAAGTGCTGGGGGCCAGCCGCGGGCAATTATTCTGGCAGCACCTGCTGGAGTCGGTGGTTTTGACCGGCCTGGCTCTGATAGCTAGCGTAGGACTCGTACCGGTATTGTTACCTTTTTTCAATAGCCTTTTCGGCCGGCAACTGAGCGCGGATGTATTGCTCGAACCCGCATTTACCGGCGGGCTTTTCCTGTTCGGGCTTTTTACCAGCCTTCTGGCGGGAGCCTATCCGGCCACCGTACTTTCGGGCTTCGAACCATTTCGGGTACTGAAAGGAGCTTACAAGCACTCCTCCTCCGGCAACTGGCTGCGAAAGTCGCTGATCGTTTTTCAGTTTGCGATTTCGGTCATCCTGGTCATTTCCACCCTGGTGTTACAGGGGCAGATGCAGTACATAAAGGAAAAAAAACTGGGTTATAACAAAAGCCACGTCCTTACCCTTAGGACCGACCAGCAGGTAGTCGAAAAACTGGATGCCTTGAGGTCAGAATTAGTGGGCCAGAAAGGTATACAGTCGCTTAGCCTGGTGTACGAAACGCCCGTTCATATCAAAGGCGGCTATGACATCAGCCGGTCTGTGAATGGAGAACACGCGAAGATGGTCACTGCCCTGCCCGCCGACGAGTTCTTTCTGGAAACGGTTGATATCGAGCTGGCGGCCGGCAGCGGCATCAGCAAGGCGGATATTGAAATAGCGGCTCGCCTGGGTTCGGGTGGCGACACCACCTCTACCCTATCCATTCTCATCAATGAATCTCAGGCCCGGGCTTTCGGCTGGGCGCCGGAGCAAGCCCTGCGGCAATTTGTTTCCTTTAACGGCCGCCGCGTACAGATAAAAGGTGTGATGAAAGATTTCCATTTTGCTTCGCTTCACGAGCCGATCGGCAATCTCGTTGTATTTCCCACGTCCTGGGGCAATGCGCTGATGGCAAAGCTGGATGGGCGGGATATTCCCGGCGCATTACAATATATGGAAAGCAAGTGGACGCAACTGGCGCCGCACCGGCCCTTTACCTACCATTTCCTCGATGAAGAATTTGGACGGATGTACGCCAGTGAATGGCAGACGGCCAAACTGGCCACTACCTTTTCCTGGCTGGCCATCCTGCTGGCCTGCCTGGCTCTGTTCGGTGTTTCTTCCTATAGCATACTACAGCGGTCCAGGGAGGTGAGCATCCGCAAGGTGTTGGGGGCGTCGATGACGAGTATTATCAGCCTGCTTTCCGGCAGTTTTCTGAAGCTCGTCGTTTGGTCGTTTCTCGCCGCTATGCCGGTAGGCTGGTACCTGATGCACCAATGGTTGCAAAATTTCACCTACCACGTCGAAATACAATGGTGGATGTTTGCTCTGGCCGCCTTGCTCGCACTGGGAGCCGCCTTCCTCTCCGTCAGTGTGCAGTCTGTACGGACCGCCATGGTGAACCCGGCGGAGGAACTGAAGGGAGAGTAGAAATTAAAATTGTTGCCTATGCTTTTCAACTACCTCAAGATCGCTTTACGGAACCTGAACAAACAACGGCTCTTGTCCGGCATCAATATCCTGGGGCTGGGGTTGGGTTTTTACTGTTTCTTGCTGCTCGGCTTTTACATCAGCACCGAAAATAACTACGACCGGAGCCACGGGCGGGTGTTCCGGCTGTTGCAACACATACATGAAGGCGAAGGCGTGGAGCGGACGGTAGCAACTACCGGCCCGCAGGTGGGGCTCACGGTTGCAGAGCAGTTTCCGGAAGTGGAGCGAGTTACACAGATTCTGCCTCTGGGACGAATGACAGTAGGCAACGACCCTGCCAACCGGCATTACGAACCCATTTCAGTCATAGACTCCAATTTTTTTGAAGTCTTTAATTTTTCCTTGCTGGAAGGAAGCACTTCCTCCCTTTTTTCCTCCACCAATGCTTTCCTTTTACCTGAGAACCTAGCGGAAAAATATTTTGGCAGCCAGCAAGCAGCCGGGCAGAAGTTAACTGCCAATGACCGGGAAGGGGAGGTTTTAGCCGTCATGGAAGACTTCCCGCTCAATACGCACCTGGATGGGAAAGTAATGATTCCCTCTGCAACGGCCGCAGCTACCTTTAACTGGTGGAACGACTTCGTGTCCACCAACTGGCACAGAAATACGTTCGTTACCTACTTCAAAATTCGGGAAGACGGCGACCCGGAGGCCATCGCCCAAAAGATCACCCGGCTGGCGGAAGAACACTGGCCCATAGAGGAAGATTTTAGCAGCACTTTCACCCTGCAGCCGGTAGCGGATATCCACCTGCACCCTCAGGCAGTAGAAGGGGAGATCAACAAAGGGAAGGGCAGCGCCTTTTACCTCCGGGTTTTTTCCTGGCTGGCGATAGTGTTATTGCTGATAGCCGCCTTTAATTTTACCGGCTTGCTCAATGTCTCTTTCTTGTCGCGCACCCAGGAGATGGGCGTGCGTAAAGTAGTCGGCGCAGGCCGCCTCCACCTGATAGGGCAGGTCGTTACTGAAAGCCTGGCTTCCATCGGCCTGGCGCTGTTGCTTGCCGTGGGCGCCCTCCAGCTCACCCTGCCCTATACCGAGGCGTTGCTGGGCAAGGCGCTGAACTGGGAGGCCCTCAATTGGGGGGCGGCAGCTTTGCTCTCCATCACAGCCCTGGCAATCGTACTACTCGCCGTGGGTTACCCCAGTTGGTTGGTCAGCCGCTGGCGGCCAGTGCGCGCCCTCAGAGGGGAGCGGGCATTAGCCGGCAAGGGCTGGAGCGTTCACCAGGCGGTCACCTTTCTGCAGTTTGCGGCAGCGGTAGGCCTCATCGCCTGCACTTTTGTCTTTTACCGGCAATTGCACTTTATGCAAAACAAGGCCCTGGGCTTTGATATGGAGGGTATCGTAACGGTTGACATCAACAGCAGCGCCCTGCGCAGCCAGTTTGAAGCCATCAAGCAGGAGTTCGCACAGCTGCCGGAAGTACAGGCCGTCAGTGTATCCTCCCGGGTGCCGGGCGAGTGGAAGTACTTCCCCTTTATTTCTATCCGCAGGCAGGAAGAAAAACCCAATCAAAATAAAGAAATGATCTTCGTCGGCGCCGATGAGGATTTCCTGGCTACTTACCAGATTGATCTGCTGGAAGGGCAGAATTTCAGCGGCAAACCAAGCGACAGCACTCTCATTATGCTGAATGAGACTGCAGTAGCAGCTTTCGGACTGGACAATCCCGTCGGGCAGTGGCTGGAAGTTAGCAGCGTCAACTGGGGAGGAGACGATAACCCGCTGCCGGAGGCTCGGCGGCTGCAGGTAGCGGCCGTAGTCAAGGATTTCCACTTTGAAGATATCCACCAGCGCATTCGCCCCATGGTGATCGGGTTCTGGAATAACCCCGTACACAACATAGACTACTACTCCCTGCGCATTACTACTTCCGACTGGACAGGGACGCTGGGGGCGCTGAAAGAGATCAACAACCGGTTCGATAAAGACAATCCGCTGGAATATACCGTCCTGACCGACCAATTCCACCGTTTTTACGAAGAAGACATCCTGCGCAGCCGCCTGCTGGGTTTCTTTTCGGCCGTAGCCATCCTCATCGCCTGCCTTGGCCTTTTCGTTATGGTGGCCTATACCCTGAAGCAACGCACCAAGGAGATCGGCATCCGGAAAGTGCTGGGCGCCAGCATTAGCGGTATCGTTTCCCTGGTTACCCGCGATTTTCTCCGGGTAATCGCTTTGGCATTTTTGGTAGGACTCCCTCTGGCCTGGCTGGCTATGCATTACTGGCTGCAGGAATTTGCCTACCGCATCAGCCACCCCTGGTGGGCCTTCGGGTTGGCGGCCACGGTAGCTCTGCTCATCGCTTTTATCACGATTAGCCTGCAGAGTGTAAGGGCGGCACTGGCCAATCCGGTTGAAGCCTTGAGGAACGAGTGAATAAAGTGTATCAGTGTATTTTACCGCCTGGCCAGACGGTCAGTGAATAGTGTATCAGATCAATCCTCCAGGCAAGTTTTGAGACAGGATCCATTTTTCATTACCCCGGCCTGCTCACTGATACACTGCAACACCGACAAACAACTGATCTAACATGACACCACCATTCTTAATAACAGCACTACGCAACTTTCGCAAGTATCCGGGTTACGCTTTTCTGAACCTGGCGGGCCTGGCCGTTGGCCTGGCTGCTTCCTTCATATTGCTCCTCTATGCCTACCGGGAGTTGACTTTTGACCGTCAGTTTCCTGGAGGGGAGCGCGTTTATCGCATCGCTACGGATTTCTACCGTATGGGCGGCTTTGCCAAGAGTCAGCAGCAACTACTGGATTACCTGCCTCATGAATGCCCGGATATTGAACAATCAACCCGCTTTGAGCGCGGTTTCCAGGAAACACCGGTGAAAATCGGTAATACCGTTTACCAGGAGCCTCAATACCTTTTTATTGACACCAATTTTTTCGAGATCTTTCCCCATCGTTTTCTGGAAGGAAGCCCGGATCAGGTATTGCGGTCACCAGACGAGGTAGTGCTTTCCGGGCGGCTGGCCCGCAAATATTTTGGAGAAAAAAGTGCTGTTGGGCAGACAGTCGCCATAGGCAAGGAAAGAAAGAACTACACCATAAGCGGGGTCGTTGAAGAAATGGATAAAACCCACCTGGCGGCAGCCATGTGGCTACCCCTGGAACCGCCACAGGAAGAAAAACAAAGCTGGACCAATGTTTCCTTGTACAATTATGTGCGGCTGAAAAAACAAGGCAGCCGGGAGGATCTGGAAAAGGGGCTACAGGCCGTCCTGGAAAATTACGCCTGGCCGGCCAGCCAGACAGAGGAGTCTTATAGCCAATGGGCGGCCAGTAACCAGGCGGTTCAGTTTTTTGTGCAGCCCCTAAGGGATATTTATTTGCATTCCGAATACAAGTTTGAGGTTTCCCCGGGAGGCAACCTCACCCAGGTATATGCGCTGGGCCTGATCGGCCTGTTCATCATCCTGATCGCCGGGGTTAATTATATCAATCTGACCACGGCCCGCACCTCTATTCGAGCCAAAGAGGTGGGGGTAAAAAAGACGCTGGGGGCGCCCCGGCGAGCCCTGGTGCGACAGTTTATAGGCGAATCGATAGTGAACAGCCTGGCTGCCCTGGTTTTGGCCTTTTTCCTGGCCCACACCCTGACTGCGGTTTTTAGCGGCAGTAGCTGGACGCCTTTATTGACGGATGCTTTTTCCAATGGCCCTTATCTGGGCGCGCTCCTATTATTTACGCTGGCGGTAGGCCTGCTATCGGGATTATACCCCGCCTTTTATCTGACGCGGTTTCGTCCGGTTGACATTCTCAAAGGAAAGATGGCGCTAGGGGGCAATAAAGCACTCAGAGGAGGGTTGGTCGTCGGCCAGTTTACCATAGCCATCGGCCTGATCGCCTCCAGTCTGATCGTATTTCAGCAATTGAAATATATGCAGGAAAAAGACAAGGGCTTTGAGCTCGAAGGCGTGCTGGTGATAGAGAACGCCAGTAAACTGGGGGGGCAGGCGGAAGCATTCCGCCAGGAACTCGAACAGCAAAGCCAGGTGGAACGCACGGCGTTCAGTGGCCGCATTCCTACCGATGGTAGTGTCTGGATGTATACGTACCAAACACCGGAAATGGCCGAGGCGCTTACCATTCAGACCTTTCCGGCCGATGCAGATGTCATCCCCGCACTGGGCATGAAGATATTGGAGGGACGGAATTTTTCCAGAGACATTGCATCGGACAGCAGTTCGGCCATCATCAACGAAGCGGCCGTCCGCGCCCTCGGGCTGGACGACCCCCTCGGAGCAGAGATCAACAAAGGACAACGGGTCGTTGGAGTCGTACACGATTTTAATTTCCAGTCGCTCAAGCATCAGGTCGAACCGGTGGTAATGACATACACGCCTTCCGGCAGCCGCCTGGCGCTCAAGCTTCGGGGGCGAGACATGGCCGGCTTTCTGGCTGTCTTGCAGGATACCTGGCGGCGCTTTTCTCCCGACGAACCCCTCCGGTACTTTTTTCTCGATGACAACTTTGCTCAGTTGGCCGCCGGTGAGCGTACGCTTAGCCGGGCCATTGCCGCCTTTACCCTACTCGCGCTTCTGGTCGCCTGCCTGGGCTTGTTCGGCCTGGCGGCCTTCACCGCCGAACAGAGAACCAAAGAGATTGGCATCCGGAAAATACTGGGCGCTTCGGTGCCCAATCTGGTAGGGCTTTTGTCCAAAGATTTTCTCAAACTGGTGGCTCTGGCTTTGTTTATCGCCCTGCCTCTGGCCTGGTATGCCATGCACCGCTGGCTTCAGAATTTTGCCTACCGCATCAGTATAGAATGGTGGGTACTGGGCCTGGCGGCAATACTAGCGCTACTGGTGGCTTTCCTGACGGTGAGTGTGCAGAGTATGCGGGTGGCGATGGGGAACCCGGCAAAAGCGCTGCGGAGCGAATAATTAAAGTGTATCAGGACGGTGGTGTATCAGTGTTTCAGAAAGTGGGCCGATGAGTTCGGGCTCCCTTCTCTCCCTACACTGATACGCAGCAAAACTGGTATACAATCTACACTGATACACAATCAACACTCATGTGGAGAAACTACCTCAAGATGGCCTGGCGACAGGCATTCAAAAGAAAAGGATATTCATTGCTCAATATTATGGGGCTGGCCATTGGCATCACTAGCTGCCTGCTCATCCTGCAATATGTAGCTCGGGAGTGGAGCTATGATGACTTCCACCCCAAAGCCGACAACATCTACCGGCTGCGGCTCGACAGTTATCAGAACGGGATACTGGCTTATCAGTCGGCCACTGTCTTTCCGGCTTTCGCCCCTACCCTGAAGTCGGAAATGGCAGAGGTGGTGAACGCCTGCCGCCTCCACGATGCCGAAATGGTGATCACCAACCCGGAGAACAACACCAAGTTCTCGGAGCGAAAGGGCTATTACGCTGATCCACCATTCCTGGAAATGTTCGGGCTGAAATTGTTGAGCGGCGACCCCGCCACCGCACTGGACGGGCCCGATAAGATACTGCTTTCGGAGACCATGGCGCGCAAGTATTTTGGCCGGACGGATGTGCTGGGAAAGCAGCTGGTGGTCAAAGACCCGAGCCTGTTCCAATCCTACGAGGTCAGTGGCGTCTTTGAGGACTACCCCACTAACTCTCATCTCATCCTCGATTATCTGGTTTCCTACCGGACCCTGGGCAAATTCATTCAACAGGTATGGGGCGACACCACCAATGCCACCGAAACCAACTGGGGCTGGTATGATTTTTATACCTACCTGGAGTTGCATCCCGATACCCGGGCAGAACAATTCCGGGCGAAGCTACCGGCATTTGTCGACAAACACATCAATGCCCCTCGCCGGGAGCGCGGCGGGTCGAATACGGTGAACGCCATCGATATCCTTTCCTTGAGAGATATTCATCTGCACTCCAACGTCAACCAGGAAGCCGAGGTGAACGGCAGCGGTTGGGCGGTATCGGTATTGTTCCTGTCGGCTTTCTTCATTTTGCTCATCGCCTGGGTCAACTACATCAACCTGGCCACAGCGCGATCGCTGGAGCGGGCCAGAGAGGTGGGTATGCGCAAAGTGCTGGGCGCCGGGCGCCGGCAACTGATCGGGCAGTTCCTGCTGGAAAGTTTTATCCTGAACCTCTCTGCTTTTGTACTGGCGCTGGCCCTGATGCAATTGGCCTTGCCACTGTTCAGCAACCTGCTGGGGCAGCAGCTGTCTTTCAGCCTGGCCAGCAATCCACAGTTTTGGCTGATCGCGGCAGGTATTTTCACGGTGGGAACCCTACTGGCTGGTTTGTACCCTGCCTTTGTGTTATCGGGCTTCCGCCCACTGGCTGTGCTGCGCGGGCAGTTGAAAAATGCAACCGAAGGGATGCTGCTGAGGAAGGGATTGATCGTTTTCCAGTTCGCGGCGTCGATTGCGCTGGTAGTGGGAACAGCCGTGGTATTCCAGCAGGTGCAGTACATGCGGCAGCAGAATATAGGTGTGGACATTGAACAGACTCTGGTGCTGGAAGGGCCCAATGCGGTCCTGGATTCCTTGTACGGAGGGCAATACCAACCTTTTAAGAATGATATCCTGGGCATACCGGGTGTGAAGAGTATCACTGCCTCTGCCTATGTACCTGGTGATGAGATCTACTGGACCAACGGAGTGCAGTGGATGCGCCGGGATGGACAGGAAGCCTCTTCTTCCACCATTTACACCCAGGGGATAGATGAGGAATTTCTGGAAGCTTACAGCCTGTCACTGGTATCGGGCCGAAATTTTTCGCAGGAACGCGGGGAGGAGGAGCATGGATGCCTGCTCAACGAGACGGCGGCAGCCCTATTGGGCTTTCCTTCGCCGGAAGCGGCCCTCAACGAACGGGTAACGCGGGGTGGCGATACCTTGACGGTTGTTGGTATAACGAAAGACTTCCATCACCTGGGCCTGCAAAAGCCGATCGAGCCGCTTATCTTCCTGTTCCGCCCGGAAGCCAGAGGCTATTATTCCGTTAAAATAGAACAGGCCGGCGGCAACCTGCCGGCTACCATTGCGGCCGTGCAGAAAAGCTGGAATGCTCATTTCCCGGACGACCCCTTCAGCCACTTCTTCCTCAATGATTTTTTTGACAAACAGTATCAGGCCGACCTGCTGTTCGGAAAGGTTTTTGGCTTCTTTGCCCTGCTGGCCATCTTGGTAGCGGCGCTGGGGCTCTTTGGGCTGTCGTCCTACAACGTGATCCAACGCACCAAGGAGATCGGTATCCGCAAGGTACTGGGCGCGTCGGTGACAGGCATTGTGGGGCTGCTGTCAAAAGATTTCCTAAAGCTGGTTCTGCTGGCTCTGCTCATCGCCAGCCCGCTGGCCTGGTACGTGATGAACGAATGGCTGCAAAACTTCGCCTTCCGGATCAATATTGGCTGGTGGGTATTCGTGCTGGCCGGCGTTTTGGCCTTATTGATCGCCTTCCTCACTGTAAGTGTACAGAGTGTGAAGGCGGCCCTGTCGGATCCGGTGGAAGCGTTGAGGTACGAATGATCTTGTAAAAGTGTATGTCAACGTAAAAAGCAGCTCCGATCGGGAGCTGCATTGAAACATTTATACCTAAAACTGAACCCATGTGGCAAAACTATCTCAAAATGGCATGGCGCAACCTGTTGCGCAACCGCAGTTATGCGTTGGTCAATATACTGGGGTTGGCAGTTGGGCTGGCCTGTTTCATGTTCATCATGCTGTATGTGCAGGACGAACTGAGTTATGACCAGTGGCAGGAGAAGGGCCGCCGGGTATACCGGATGGCGTTGGAGCGCAAATACCCGGGCCGGTCGCGGCAGTATGCCATCATTCCAGCCGGGTACGGGGAAGTGATGAAGAAAGAATTTCCGGAGGTCGAGGAAGTGTGCCGGCTCTTTTTCTTTGAGGAGTTTGGTTTGGTCGTCAAAAGAGGAGACGAGGTTTTTAAGGAAGGCCAGGCGATGTGGGCTGATTCCACCTTTTTTGAGCTATTCAGCATTCCTCTGCTTAAAGGAAATGCCCGTACAGCATTGGCGAAGCTCAATACTGTAGTACTGACGGAAAGGTTGGCACGCAAGTATTTCGGAGAGCAGGACCCGGTAGGGCAGATCCTGGATCAGCCGCAGGCCGAACAGGGGCTGGAAGTGACCGGAGTATGCGCCAATGTGCCGGAGAACTCTCACCTTCGTTTCAGCCTCCTGGTCTCCTCCCCTACCCTGGATATGCTCGCCGGTGAGGACAACCCCAATTTCATCAACTTTTCCGCCTATACCTATCTGCTGCTGCGGCCCGGCGCTGCGCCGGAGCAGTTGGAACGCAAATTCCCGCAGATGGTGGTGAAATATGCTTCCGGACAAGTACTTAATCAGTACGGGGTCAACTACGAAGAATATCAGCAGCAGGGCAATGGCTACCGGTATTTCCTGCAACCCCTGGCCGATATTTATCTGGATTCTAAACTCGAAGCCGAGATCAAGCCTCCCGGCTCCCGGCTACAGGTATACTTTTTTACCGTGATCGCCCTGCTCATCCTGGTGATTGCCAGTATTAATTTCATGAACCTGTCCACTGCCCGATCCGCCAGCCGGGCCAAAGAGGTGGGCGTGCGAAAAACACTGGGATCCAGCCGCAGGGCCATTGCGCTTCAATTTTTCACCGAAGCCCTGCTCATCGGGCTGATCAGCGGGCTGCTGGCCTACGGCATCAACTTGCTGGCGCTGGGACAGTTCAATGAGATTGCCGGCAAGGCGCTGCCTCTAGAGCGCCTGTACAACTGGCCGTTCCTCCTCACGCTGACGGGCACGGCAGTGGCCACCGGTTTGTTGTCTGGCATATACCCGGCCCTGGCCCTTTCGGCTTTCCGGCCGGTGGAGGTACTGAGGGGAAAGATCATGCAACAGTCAAAGGGGGCAGGCCTGCGTAATGCCCTGGTATCCTTTCAGTTCAGCATTTCTGTTTTTTTGATCGCCTGTACGATCGTGGTGTACCGGCAGTTGGCCTTCACCCAAAACAAGGACCTGGGGTTCGACAAGGAGCAGGTTATTTCCCTGAAGGGCGCCGATAACCTGACGGCGCAGGAAAATGAGACCATGAAGGAAGCGCTGAAGAAATTGCCAGGTATTGCCGCCGTCAGCGGGTGCAGTTCGCAGCCCGGGCAGCAGTATTTCGGGGTTTCTTTTCAGCCGCCCGGCGCCCGGGAGATGACTACCGGCAGCGGGCTGATCGTCGATGAGGGTTATGTTGAATGTATGAGTATGAAGCTGGTGGCCGGCCGCAGCTTTGCCGAAGCCTTTGCTGATAGCCTCTCGATCGTGATTAATGAAGCGGCCGCCCGGGAGATGGAACTGGCTGAGCCGGTGGGTACCAGGCTCATCAGCCCCGACAATTTCCTCAACAACACAGAAGGTGAAAGTACAGGATACACTATCGTTGGCGTGGTGGAAGATTTCCATTTCCAATCCCTCCACCACCCTATTTCTCCCCTTTTTCTAATCAATAACCAACAGAACTTCATGCCAGAAGTGGACAACCTGATCACCGCCCGACTGGAGGCCGGCAACGTGCTGGCTACCCTGCAGCGGGTGGAGCAGTTGTGGAAAGAGCTGCAGCCGGAATTACCCTTCCAGTATGCCTTTCTGGACCGCGATTGGGCGGAACTCTACGGCAAGGAAATGGCTGCGCGCAAAGTATTCGGCCTGTTTAGCTTGCTGGCCATTCTCATCGCCTGCCTGGGCCTGTTGGCGCTGGCTGCCTTTACCGTCGAGCAGCGCACCAAGGAGATCGGCATCAGGAAGGTGCTGGGAGCTTCAGTACTCAGTATCCTTGGCTTGCTGTCCCGGGATTTCCTGAAGCTTGTAGCCATCGCTATTGCCATTGCTACACCGATGGCCTGGTATGCTATGAAACAATGGCTGGACGGTTTCGCCTACCGCACTACCCTGTCCTGGTGGGCCTTCGCTCTAGCCGGCGCCCTGGCCATCGGGATCGCCTTTCTGACGATTAGTTATCATAGTTTGAGGGCGGCGCTGGGCAATCCGGTGGAGGCGTTGCGGAGTGAATAAGCAAAAGCCCGCTAGTAGTAGGTAGAGGCATTGGGCCGCAGGTGAATCGTGTATTAAGGGCCAGTGTAGAGTATGTTTGGAGGCCGGATTTGATAGCGAAAAGTGTCAATTTTTT
>JAGQXQ010000358.1:24143-24967 GCA_020436535.1 Phaeodactylibacter sp. | reverse complement strand
GCGCAAGGCCGATACCCGTACCTTCCCCTTCCCGGATAGAAGATGTGTCTACCTGATAGAAGCGGTCAAAAATATGGGGCAACTGGACAGGAGAGATGCCAACGCCAGTGTCGCAGACGGAAATCTGGAGAAAGTCGGAAGTGCGAAGCCGGAAGTGGGATTTTTTTGCCGACTGTCGGCTTCCGCTTTCCGGCTTCCGCTTTCCGGCTTCCGGCTTGGTTTCAACTTTCAACTGCACCCTCCCACCCTCTGGCGTAAATTTCAGGGCGTTGGAAAGCAGGTTGGCCAGTATGGCCTGCACTTTTTCGGGGTCGAAGTCCATGAGGAGGCTATCCGTATCAAATTGCAGCTCCAGTTGCAGCCCTCTCCTGGCAGCAGTTGAATCGAACGAGGCGGCCACGCCTTTGATAAAGGGGATGATATCAGCCTGGATCTCCTGTAAGGGCAAACTATTGGATTCCAGTTTCGACAAGCTGAGCAACTGGTTGATCAGGTTCAGCAGGTGGCGGCCCTGCCGTTGGATCAGGCGCTGGCTTTGCTCCAGTTCTTTACCAGGCTTATCGCCCAACTTTTCCGAAGCGCCGAGGATGAGGGTGAGTGGCGTGCGGAACTCGTGGGTGATGTTGGTATAAAAGCGGGATTTAAACTGGCTCATTTCCAGAATGCGCTGGGTTTCGGCAGCTGCCAGGCGCCGGTTCAGCAGGTACGCATAAAGGGCGAAAACGGCGCCTATCAATAAGAGAATATAGACGGTTATCGACCAACCGTTCCAGAACCAGGGCGAGCGGATAGTGATCCGCAGCAACTCCTGGCCCTTGCTCCAT
>JAGQXQ010000358.1:0-24013 GCA_020436535.1 Phaeodactylibacter sp. | reverse complement strand
GGCGACTTATAGTGCAAAGCCGCAAAGGCCAATGTGAGGTCATTTTGCCAGTACGGCAAGGTGACGGATTTAGCCAGTGAAATAGCCTGCTTCAACGGGCTGTCCGGCCCTGGTTCTACTTTCTCATTGAACAGGCGGAACTCCGTGAGCACCAACTTGGGTGGGGTAGAATCAATACGCAAGCTATCGGGATGGAAGTACAACAGGCCGTTGGGGCTGGAATAGAACATTTCGCCGGTGGAAGTCTTAACGGCGGTTCCCTGGCCATACCACAGCTCATCCGCATCCAGCCAATTGGAGGAGCCGAAGTGTCGTTTCACCCGCCGTTCCCGAGGATCGAACTGCACGATTCCGGTGGGCGTTTTCATCCACAGGAAGCCATGATCGTCCTCCAGTATTCCGCGGGCAATACCGATCCTGGACTGTTCTTCCTCCGGAAGGTGAACCAGGCGCTTTTGTTGCCAGTCGAATAACTTCAACCCTCCACTGTGGGTAGCCAGCCAGCAGTTGCCGTACCGGTCGAAATGAATATCATGAACGCCGTATTCCGGAAGAAAATGCTCATAGATTTCCGTTTGCGGATCGAACCGCAGAAAACCATACTGGTTGAGCCCGAAGTACAGATTACCCAGATTGTCTTCTTCAAAGGCTACCGCACTTCCCAACATCCGGCCGGTACCTGAATCAGCCGGGAAACAGGTGAATGCTCCATTTTCCGGGCTTCTCATGCGGCAGGCCTGTTTAAAAAAAGATAAGGCCCAAACCTCCCCACTTCGGGTTGTCTCAACCGAGACACTAGACGGTGTTTCGGAAAAAGGCGAGTAGTGCCTGAAAACGCCGGCCTCCGGATCAAACTTTTCCACTCCGGTGTCTGTGCCTAGCCAGAGGTAATCGTTGGCGCCCGCGGCAATACTGTGGACATTATTGCTGCTTAGGCTATTCGGGTTGCCCGGCTGATGGACATAGTGGTCAAAGGAGTTATCGGCCCGGTTCCAGCGTATCAGCCCCATTCTGTTTGTACCAATCCAAAGATTGCCTTTATTGTCTTCACACGGCAAGGAAATACGGCCATCCCTGCGTCCGTTTTTTTGGAAGAATTCCGGTTGGAGGAAATGGAAAGCTCCCTTGCCGGCATTGTATTTATAAACGCCCTCTTGCCAGCAAGCCACCCAGATGTTGCCGGAGTAGTCGGTGATCATGGTATTAACCGGAGGGAAATGGCTGGAATTCGGAGTTCCGGAATAGCCGGTAATGGGGGTGAATTGACCGTTAAGGGGATTCAATAAATTAATGGAGTTCCAGGAATTGGATTCGATGATATTCAGCCATAATTTTCCATCTTTTGCTTTTAAAATTTTGGACACAGAATTGTGAGCCAGGCTGGAGGGGGCGCCGGGTTGATGCTGGTATTGCTGGATAAAGGTTTCCGTCTCCAGGTCAAATTTAAGTAAGCCGTGGACTACCGTGCCCACCCAGAGTGTATGGGGTTGTTCTAAATACAAAGCCGAAATTTCATTGGCCGCCGGAGTATTTTCAGAAGAAAAGCGGAAGGATTTAAAGCGATCCACACCGGGAGAAAACTTACAAAGGCCATCATCGGTGGGGAGCCATACGTTCCCTTCGCCGTCTGCTACCATATCCCTGGAGATGACATTATTGGAGAGGGAAGTGGAATCTTCCGGGACATGTTGGAAATGTTTATACGGAAGTTTATCCGGAGCGACGCCTTCTTTTTCTTTTTGGATATCGGCCGCATAGAGTCCTCCACCCCAGGTGCCCACCAGCAGGCGGCCCAGTTTATCTTCCAGGATCGAAGAAACTGGAACCTGGATAGGTTGCTCTTTTTTTGTAGGGCCGAACAAGTAGGGGATAAAACGGCCGGAGGTTGGATCATACCGGAAAAGCCGGGCTTGCTGATTGGCCAGTCCCAGCCAGATATTGCCGCCTTTATCCTCATAAAGACGGGGCAGGTCGCGCTCCGGCAGATTGTCGCGCCCTACTGCGGCCGGGTAGAAATACTCCATATCGTACCCATCGTAGCGGACAATGCCGTTGGCCGTGCCGAACCACATAAAGCCCTGCCGGCCCTGGAGGATGTCGATAACGGAAGGGTTGGGCAGGCCGTCCTCAATAGATAGCTGTTCGAAACGCAGCGATGTGCTCTGGGCCGGGCCAAGCGCCGGGGCGGCCCAGAAAAAAAGCCACAAGAGGAACGGACGGAGTTTCATGATCCGGCAGTTTCGCATTGCTATAATAGAGTTGATGCGTTGGGGCTATCATGGGTAAAAAATGGCTCTTTTCTTCCCACACTGTGCCTTTTTTTAGTCACGTCCGTACGGATGCTCCCTCAAAAAGCCTTCGTGTGGTTGAAAATAGCTCATTTTTGCCACCACGCTACCCCAACGCATCAACTCTTAGGAGCAAGGCAGGTATAGTTTTTTTTTAAAATTGTGATGACAATCGCATAAACTAAAACAACAAGAGCCGGCGATCAGTCCACCAAACTACCCACTTTTTCTATTTCCTTTTTCAGCCGCTGGTAGGTTGCCTCCGTCACTGGGGTAAGCGGAATGCGCAGATCCTGGCGGCATAGGCCCAGGATTTCCATGGCTGCTTTGATGCCGGGGGGGTTGCCGTCGACGTAGAGCCAGGGGTGGATGTCGAGCAGTTCATCATTGAGCTGGCGGGCTTTCCCAAAATCGCCGGCTCTGGCGACGCGCACCATGTCGGAGAAAAGCCGGGGGTAGGCATTGGCGATAACGGAGATGACACCGGTGGCGCCACAGGAGATCAGAGGCAGGGTCAGAGGATCGTCGCCAGACCATACCTGGAGGTGTCCGGGTTTGTCTTTGAGGATTTTCATGGCCTGCACCAGATCGCCCGAAGCCTCCTTGACGGCAATGAATTTGTCGCTGGCGTGGGCCAGGCGCAGGGTGGTGGCTGCTGAGACGTTGGAGCTCGTCCGCCCGGGAACGTTGTAGATGATGATTGGAACAGGACTGGCTTCGGCGGCTGCCATATAGTGCTGATAGATCCCTTCCTGAGAAGGTTTGCTATAAGCCGGGCTGCTCGACATGACGGCGTCGATGCCATCGAAGTCATAGGACTTCAAGCTGTTGACCAGCTTTTCCGTATAGTTGCTGCCAAACAGGCCGGCCACAATCGGGAGCCGGCCGTTGACGACTTTAATGGTAAAATCCAGCACCTGCCTGCACTCCTGGGAGCTGAGTGTGATGGCTTCGCCGGTAGTGCCCAGGGAAACGATAAAATCAATCCCCCCTTCGATCACAAATTCGATCAGCTTTTCCAGGGCGGAATAATCAATGGCCTTATTCTCTTTGAAAGGGGTCACCAGGGCTACGCCGGCGCCGCTAAACGGGGGCTGCCTCATGTTTGGTATTGGTTTTGCCAAGCAGGGTTTCCACCTGCTCGATGAATTGCCTCAGGCCAGATTGGGGGCTGAGGTCGATCATCAGGTCGTAGCTGTACGTATGTTCCGTAAAGGGGCCAACTCTTAATTTGGCGTGAGAGAGGGCCGCGATGTACTCAGTATGAATCAGGGAAACGGTATTGATATTCATGAGCAGGTCGAAATCCTGCCTGATAAAATTCTGTACAGGTTCGCCCTGGGGGCGAAAGGCCCAATCTACCTGCTTGCGGTTATAATAATCAAAAGAATAGTTCTCGCTATCGGTAGGGTCGTCAAAGTAGCCAAGAAGTTTGATGCTTCGCTTACCACGTTTGCGGAGATCTTCTACGTAGTGGAGGATCGTGTCCCGAACGGAAAGCTCGGTAGCATCAAAAAGGATGCCGATGGTCTTGGCATTATTGAGATTGACCTCTCCTTTACCTTTGGGTTCCGGCCGTTTGCGAAGCTGTTGCTTCAGGCTCCGCCGGTAGCCCCACATTCGCATATTTTGTATGAAACTCATAGTTTTTTGTCTTCTGTTGATAGCAAAACGATTAACGAACAACAATCAACAACACCCCTTCTTTACTGCCCCTTATTCTCTTCCACAGCTTCCACATCATAAACGCCCATGCTGGCGTACTTATTGATCCGGGCGTCGATCATTTCATCGACCGTCAGTTCCTGTACTTCGGCGATGGCCTTCTTGATCTGCCGTTTCAGGAGTTTAGCCATTTCTTCGGGAGCGGTATGCGCCCCCCCGAGCGGCTCTTTGATGATGCCGTCGATCAGGTTGAAATCGAACATATGATCCGCGGTCAGCTTGAGCGCTTCAGCCGCCTGTTCTTTATAGTCCCAGCTTCGCCAGAGGATAGAAGAGCAGGATTCCGGCGAGATCACCGAGTACCAGGTATTTTCCAGCATGTACACCCGGTCTCCCAGGCCAATGCCGATGGCGCCGCCGGAAGCGCCTTCACCAATCACTGCGCAAATGATCGGCACCCTCAGCTGTGCCATTTCGAACAGGTTGCGGGCGATGGCCTCCGCCTGGCCGCGCTCTTCGGCTTCCAGTCCGGGGAAGGCGCCGGGCGTATCGATCAGTGAAACTACAGGATAGCCAAAGCGTTCGGCCAGCTTCATCAGGCGCAGGGCTTTGCGGTAGCCTTCCGGGTTGGCCATACCAAAATTGCGGTACTGCCGCATCTTGGTGTTGACGCCCTTCTGATGCCCCAGGATGACGACGGTCTGCCCGTCGAGCGAGCCCAGCCCGCCGACAATGGCTTTGTCATCACTGTAGTAGCGGTCGCCGTGCAGCTCGGTGAACTTACGGCACATCTGATTGATGTAATAGAGCGTATACGGGCGCTCGGGGTGGCGAGACAACTGTACCTTCTGCCAGCCGGTGAGGTTACTGTAGATCTCTTTGCGTTTGTTTCTGATCTTGACATCCAATTCACGGATCATCTCAGAAACGTCTACATCACCCTCTTCACCAACCTGCTGGATCTTCTCCAGTTGTTCGTATAAACTTTCAAGAGGTTGTTCAAAATCCAGGAAAACCATAACCTTTAAGGTTTTAGCCCTACCCTCTCCGACGGTGGCCGGAAAAAGAACGGGATTTTCACTAGTAAGGTTTGTGGGGGCTTGTGGAGGGCTCAAGTTACTGGTTGTCAGTTATTAGTTACTAATGACAGGCTTTCTGCCTGTTTTCTTTAACCAACAATTTGACAACTGATAACCCGACCACACCAATGCTACCACGTTATCGGTTCCTGGGGTTGTTCCTGCCTGCTGGAGCCAATGGCTTTTACAAACAGGACTACAAAATTAGCAATAAGCATGGGGTTCCCTAAAGGCATCAAAACTTTTTTTATTTTTTTACGGTTGGGGGTTGCATCATTTTAAAAATGATCATACATTTGCACTCGCTGATGAGAAATCATTGGGTCCGCCTTCGCTAAGGCAAGGCGGATACGGTCCGGTAGTTCAGTTGGTTAGAATACGTGCCTGTCACGCACGGGGTCGCGGGTTCGAGTCCCGTCCGGACCGCTTATTATGTTTCAATAAGACTCATTTATACCCCACAACGCCCTGTTTATGGGGCATTTCGAAGGAAATGAAGAGCGTTGTGTTTCAGTAATTCCCCTTAGTTCACTACTAATTTTACGCATTTTTTTCCGCTTATTTTACAGCAGGATCATTTCAGCTTCATTTTCTTGATTTTGCCATGTCACAAAAAGCGAAAAAAATGCAAACCCTTACCTACGCCGTGGTCTACGATGGAGACAAGAGAGGCGAACTTCGTGCAGACGGCACTGCTGCTGTACTAATCCGTGCCTACTTAAATGGGTGCTCACCTATTTATTTCCAAACTGGAATCTATATTACTCCTCACCAATGGCATAAGAAGTACAAGCGTATTGTACATCACCCGAATCAATTTGCGCTGAACAAGACAGTCCAGGATATGCTCACCAAGATGGAGCGTTTTGAACACGACGTTATGCGACGGGATGGCCAGGTTTCGATAGACCGGCTAAAGGAGTATATACGGACGGGAAGCAAATCCGAAACATTCACCGACTTCTTCCAGGAGCAATTGGATAAAGAACGAGGCCGGATCGCCGCGAGCAGCCACCGTGACCAGGTGAACACCTTTCGAAAGCTCCAGGCATTCCGGAACCCCATCTATTTTTCCGACCTCACCCCAGCCTTCATTGATGACTTTGTGAAGACGCTGTACAGTGCCGGGCTGGTACAAAATACCGTCCACAAGCACTATAAATACCTGCGGAAATATATCCTGCTGGCTGTCAGACATAACCGAATTTCCAGCAACCCATGTAAGGAAGTGAAAGTACGGCCAGTTCAAACGGACAAGCTGTACCTCACTGAATACGAGTTGGGATTTTTTGAAGAGTTTGATACATCGAAGAAGGACCACTACCCCGCCGTTCTTGATTTTTTCCTCTTTAGCTGCTACACCGGACTTCGTTTCAGTGACATATCGAGAATCAAGGACGAACACATCCTGGAGACTCCAAACGGCATGGAGCTGTTCCTAACCGCCCAGAAAACGGACAAGCCCTACCGACAAAACCTCCGGAAGCTATTCCCCCATCCCAAAGGTGGGGAGAGCCGACCGGAAAGGATTATACAGCGCCGGTTCAAATCTTTCTACCTAATTGATGGCCCCCTTTTTTATTATACCTGCCGGAATGCCTATGTCAAGCAGTTGAAGAAGATCGCCAGGCAGCTGCCCGTCCGCAAGCGGGTGCAAGAGGAGATTGCCAGCCATACTGGGCGACACACTTTTGGCGCCATCATGGCTGGCAAAGTGGATGTCCACATTTTGAAAGAGCTCATGCAGCACTCCAATATCAGAGAAACAATGATCTACGCGCATCTAAACCGGGGAATGGTCGACCGTGCCTTGGATGATGTGCAGTGGGATTAAACAAAGGTAAATGGCCAGAGAAAAGAAAATAAGCCTCAAGTATTTTTTGAACCATAGGTTAATTCCTCAAAAGGGTAAAGACGGCTCAGATAAATATCCGGTCTATATCAGGATAACGTTTTACCGGAAGCAAACAAATGTCAAGCTCTCCATTCCAGGTATAGATACGCTGTATTGGGATGAGCCAGCTTTATCAGAATTTTTGGACAGGAAAGAAACTGGCAACTTGAATTCAACGGAAATACGGATAGTCAAGCAGGAAGCAATTCTAAGAGAAGTAATACGGAGGAGGTACCACAAGCAAAAAGATAAGTTCACTTTTGAGGGGATCGGAGAAGAAATGGAATACCATTTCGAAAAAGTGCTAGCCTTACTTCATGAATCCACTTCAAGCTTACTCGACAATGAACTGAAAATTCTTCTTCCACCAGGTCAATATGAGGTTGTAAAAAATGCCAATCTCGCTGACAAGTATTTTGCAGCTACTGCCCTGTCTATTGGTTTAAAGGATCAATTGTCCGAATCCCTTCAAATGATGATAAAGTCCTTTGCCTCCTTTTGTGCTTTTGACGCTTTCCGCCTTAAATCGACTACTGTCTATTCCTGGTACAATGAGGGGGATAAAGAGGCATATAACCAATTCGCCAGACAACTAATCAATAGCGACAAAGTGCGAGAAAATCTTCTTAGTAAAAGTCAAGTGGATAATAATATGAGGCTTTTATCCAATTTTATAGACAACTTACCCAAAGCCGCTATACTCACTGATGTGATTGACAATCAAATTCTTGCAGCAAGACCGTAATTTTTTTATCCGCAATGTGTGTTCAAAGTTGACTTAATAGTATTTTATACATACTTTTGGAGAGTTAAAGAAGCTGGAAGTGAACTGCTGATAAGCGGAAAATTTAATGATTAAAATTTTGAATTATGATTAGACATGATGCAAAAACGGGTGAAATCCTGACAGCGAAGCAAGTCATGAAAATCCTTGATATCTCGAGGAACACCTTTGACAGACTCAGGAAGGAGCGCGTGATTAAAGTTTATCGCCTTGGCCGAAAGCTTTACTGCAAACACAGCGAGCTCCTTCAAGCCCTTGAATCGCAAGAGGAATAAGAATCAGAACTATTTTGGAAATAAAAAAGGCGCCCCAGAGCGGAGCACCTTTCGGAATTTAGCGGTTTCGTGGTGCAAATTAATGGTTTTTCTTCAACCATTCAATCCAATCTCGCCTAGGGCGCTCATTAATTCTACAAACTCATCGATATATGAGCGTCACCTCATTATTTGATTTTCATCGACAAAGGCGAACTGGTCTCGGCTGGAAAGAGTCCGGTCATATTTCCGCCTTCACCGAAAAAATCCGTAAGACGATGATTATCAAAAAATCAATACTGAGGCCGAAACAGAAGGTCCAGAGAGTTCTGAAACAACATGGCTTATGCTTAGCTCGGAAAAATGTCAACCTTTCAAGGCTGGCAATTTTATTAACTAAAATGATAAAAAGTCATGAAAATTCAAACTGAACAAAATAGAAAAGAGAATCCATTTAGGATTCGAACTGAAACCGACTGGTTGCTATCCACTTGGCAGCATTTGTTCGATAAATATAGTCAAGAATTTCTCCAGCAAGCTGTTCACCCGATAGAAAGGAAGAAAGACCAGATCATTTCAAACTTGAATGGGAAAGAACCTCCATCCTGCACTAGACAACGGTTGGGGAGGCTTAATAAAATCATTCGTGTTGCGTATCGTGCCTTCTTTGCAATGGACGAATTGGCCAAAGGCTACATTCGCCATACTTCAACTCTTTACCACTATTTCTCCGGTGATATTGTCTGTCTTTTGCGGGAAAATTCAGAGCTCAAAAAAGACCTTGTCATCTTCAGACAGATGTGGGAAGAAGCAGATGAAAGGGAAAAGATTTGGACGGAAATGATTGTAAAACTTCAGGAGCGCCTGAACCAGGCCACTGCAACAAACCAGCGCCATGAGTAAGATGGAATATGCGATTAAGATGAGCATCATGGATCAATTTGAAGCTGTAGAAGAAGAGGCACGGGGGAAAGCTGGAATGATGGTCCTTAAAGCAGAAAGCCAGGACCACCGTAGAATTCGGATAATTCCGCCGACAAAAATTCAGGACAAAAAATTACCTCCCCCATCGAGTGAAAGTAGTTTGGGCATTAAAGAAGGGCGGTATATATGCCCAAGCTCGAAAAAGGGCAGAGAACCTGTAACGAATTTCATTATCAATTCGAGATATCTGCTAAGAGACAGTAAAGCTCCAAAGAGGGTAATGGAACTCATTAATGTTAAAGGGGAAAAGGTGGTTATCTGCTGTCCGGTAAAAGCCCTGACTAGCCCACGTGAATTTTCGGCAATTGTTGAAGGCAAGGGCAATTATGTCCCAGCCTTCACCAGTTCGCAGTTCAGCATCATAAAGGAATATCTATATGAACATGAAGAGACTGCCGAAGAGATCACGGTATTGGGCTACCAGCCGGAAACAGGTTATTACGCATTTGCAAATGGCGTATTCGACGGGCAAGATTTCTACCAAGCCAATGAGTATGGCATCGTGAATATTGGGGAGCATAAATATTACCTTCCAGCATTCAGTATTGTTAATGAAGATGCTGAACGAGAATATCACAATGAACGGAAATTCATCTTCGAGAACGGCAACACCACCTTTAAGGCATGGGCGCTACAACTAGTGAAGGTCTTTGGCGACAATGCCAAAATTGGCGTCTGCTTCGTAGTTGCGGCAGCTTTCCGGGATATCGTATTTGCCCACGCGAATTGTTTCCCTTTACTCTTCCTGTTTGGACCGAAAGGCACCGGTAAGACCACCTTTAGGCAGGCCATGAAACGCCTCTTTGGCAACTATGGGCCCAATGATGCTATAGGTTTGGAGAGCGCCTCCAGTTCCAAAGGCTTTGCCCGGAAATTAGCCCAAATCAAAAACGGGTTGGAAGCCTTTGAAGAGTACAAAAACAAGATCGACCGACAGTTGATCGGGATGCTTAAAAATGTATACGATGGAATAGGGTACGAAAGAGCCCAAAGCAGCAATGATAACCGGACTCACGCCACCCTGGTCAATTCTGCCGTAATACTTGGAGGCCAAGAGATGCCAACCAAAGAGAATGCCCTGTTTAGTCGGGTGATCATGCTCACCTTTAGCAAGACGAAATTTGACGAACAAGAGCGAGCAGCCTTCAATGAGTTGGAGGAGATGATCACTGGGGGATTGGGAAACGTTCTTTTGGAAATCCTGCAACACCGGGATAATATATCCAAGGAATTTTCCCGCCAATACGCTAAAATTTATGGTCATCTTCGACGAGATCCGGATACCAACTACATGGACGAACGTACTTTGGCCAATGTCGCTGCTCTCCTGGCTCCATTTAAAGCAATTTCAAGTTTGCTGTCTTTCCCATTTGAATACAAGGAGATATACCAGATCATTCGTGATAAAATCAAATCACAGCATGCCCAAATGACAAAAACCAGCGAGGTCAACCAGTTCTGGCAAGTCTTTGACGCATTTGAAGGCAAGAGTATTTTCCGAGGTACTCACTATGTGATTAAGGAAGAACATTTGTACATCCACATGGAGAGCGTATTCCCGATTTATTACGAACAAGCTCAGAAGCAGAATATCAATTCCCTTGATCAAACGACACTAGAGAGCTATCTGGCTATGCAGCCCTACTTTGAAAGGCCAAAGGGAGGAGAGAAGCGGCTGAAGACAAGGGTAACAATGGAAAAAGGAGGAGTTGGCAGGCAAAGGCGCTGTCTAAAATTTAAACACGAACTCCTCGATTTAGATTTTTTACAGCAAAATTCTGAAGACACTGGGCTAAAATAGAAAACTAGAGCCAAAGCCTTTGTTAATCAATGATTTATGTTAGTCCACTCCTAGCCCACTCTAGTCCAGTAGAAAAGACAAATAGCTGAAAATCAGAAATTTGAAAAAATACTTTTTAGCCCGGCCTAGTCCAGTGCTATATTGACATTCAGAAGCTTGAATGTAAGCAGTGGACTAAGTGGATAATGATTACCCGATGAGTGGACTAAGCTAACTATCTCTTTATGTGCATCTTATGAGGCTTTAGTCCACTTAGCCCGGTTAGTCCACTGTTTTTACAGGAAAAAGATGGAGGGAACGTGAGTTGATGAAATCTAAACCCAATTAATAACCGGGCCCACCCAGGATGCACCCTGGGCGGGCCACAAACTGATTCGTCACATGAAACAAATCAGAAGTTTACCGCAAGATAGCGGTTTTTTCGCAACCTACGCTCAACTGGCGGTCGCCATCCGGCGCAGTAAGGGGGGAGCCCAGGTCGTTTCCGGACTAACTGAGATTGGCGGCATTTACGCTGCTGCCTACGCCTCTCTGGAACCAATTTTCCCGTCCATGGCTATGTATGCCGCTGCTACCATCGCCATCATTGGCACTGCTGTGATTGAAGTCGGGCTTCGCGTATTAGCACCACACACGGTTGATGCAATTCTCTATCGCAGATTTCAGGGGCTACATCTGGCCATGAGCATTGCCATCTGGATTATGACGGTGGTACTTTTAGCTGCTTCCGGAGTATTGTCTTTCAACAACTCCCGGGAGATCGTCGCCCAGGTGACGCCAGAAGCAGAGCAGCAAAGCACCGGCGCTGTAGATAGTCTCCACGCTTCCGCCATCGCCCAGCAGTCCGCCACCTGGTCATCAGACAGCGCCGCCATTGCCCAGCGCTATGCCGCTCAAATGGAAGCCCAGGGCGCCGCCTTCAACGGGCAGATCTCCGCAGCAAAGCGGGAGTTGAGCAATCTCTATAACCGTGAGCGCCGAAGTGGCCAGAGCTTTGCCTCAGCAAAAGACGTAGCCCGGCAAAAGATCGCGGACCTGGAAGCCACCAAAGCATCTACTATTGCCGGACTTGAAAGCAGCAAAGCAGAGGAACTGGCTACTGCTCGCCGTTCCTACCGCAGCGCCGTCGAGCTGGCAGGGCAGCGCCATACCGCCGCCCAGGATAGTATTCTCGCCATCAACCAAGTCGCCAGGGATGAACGGAGCTCGACGGTCTCCACTTACGGTTATGGCCTTGCCTACTTCACCATTATCGCTTTGCTGGTCTTTTGTGCCTCTGTCATCCTGGATCGCATCCACCGGAAGGGCAGCGGTATCGAGGAGACGGTAGAGCTGTCCCAGTATGATGTAAATCCACCTGCCTTTGTGGAAGCCTGGGCTGCTTTACGGGACAGATGGCAGTATGCCATCCGGAGCAGGATATCCGCATTCGCCGACAAGACGCCGGCGGCCCCACTCCCCGCTTCCCCTTCAGAGCTGTATGACCCCGCCGAGCTGGCGAACATATCCGTCACGTTGAAGATCGAACGCGAACCCGGAGAGCAGGAGGGAGAGAACGTGATTTACATAAGGCCCAAACGCAGACAGATCGGCTTTAAACCAGACAGCAAACCAGCAGAGAATGAAGATCTGTCGTGTGGCCTTTATAACGCACGAAAAAATGAGCCGCACACACGAAAAACAGCTTATGAAACGCCAGACCTACGACACCTGAAACAACGGTTGAAGGAATACAAAAAACGTCTGGGTTCACACACACAAAAGAAGATAAAGTTGGAGCGATCCGGAAAGGAAGTACCGTCACGTACACTTCAGGCAATCGATAACAATCAAAAGTGGGTGGAGCACTACATCGATTTGATTAACCAGGCCGAAAGCCGCAAAAGTTAAGATCATGAACATTGCATGCGGACACAACGGCGAAATCGACGAAGCCGAAACGGAGTATGATAACGACGATTACCTGGAAGCTTCGGAAGAGGAAGCCAGGGGAATGGTTATCAGTATGCTCAATGAATGGATTGCAACTCTTCAGGATGTCCGTGAACGGCTAAAGGGCTGATTATTTATCCACAAATTCTGTAAACATGAATCCTTATTTGAAGCAACTGAAAAGCCTCCAGGCTGAAGCGCAGACAACCGAGGCTCTTGCGGACCTTTGGCAATGGCTCTATGATAACCACATCGATCTTCCCACAATAGAGGAAATGATCAAAGGCCGGCATTGGAGCTGGTTAACAGAAAACGGTGAATTCACTAATGCTCAGATCAGAGAATTTGACGCTTACGTCCAAGAGTATGAACAGGCACGTGTTTCACTGTTGGTAAACGAAGTCAATTCCTTTGCCAGGCTGTAAACAGCCGGTGTAAACAACTGTAAGCAGCCTCTGTCCTCCCCTGTAAACGGCTGCTTACAGTTTACTTTTCAGCGTTTACGCCTGATTACAGTAAACGCCTTTTTTGAAAGACAATACAATAACCATGGACAAAGAAATGATGGAGGGTATAAAGAATCTCATTGAAGTGATTGAGTCGCTGAAGTCCTCCCAAAAAGCGCGTAGAGTACACAATCCAAAGTACAACCATAATAACAGCAAAAGAGGAAGACGGTGGGTCTACGAAGTAGTGTGCCGGAACTGCAAGAAGATTGACCGGCTCAAATCTCATAATGCTTTGTTTTGTAGCGATGCCTGCAAACATGATTTCTTCCGGAAAAAACAAATGGCTATTGGTTTCACCAAACAGTATTGTACTTCCGACATGCTGAATTTTCTGGAAGAGGAGGTCTTCAACAGCCTGCCGTTGCTGGAAGGTTGATTTGCCGTCTCAAAATCCCACTCATTTACCCTATAGTAATCTTGCCGTTTTTTCATCGTCCATCCTTGGAGCAGATTTTTGATGACGATACCTTGCCTAAAAAAATCAACAATCATGGGAAATAAAATAAGCCTGGGCGCTCGGGTGCCTGAACCACTCTACGAAGACATCAGAGCGGAAGCAGACAGCCGGGGCCTTAATGTTTCACAAATCATCATTGAACGCCTTAAAAACAAATCAGGCATGAACAAAGAAGAACTGCGCGCCACGATGGCCGATCTACTGGAAGAAATGCTCGAATCCCGGGAGGTGGAAGAGTACGACCCCAATGAGGAATATTACGAGACTGGTGAACAGCCACTGGACCTTGCCGAGTTGTTTCCTCCTCTGGTTGCGGAAGAGCTGAACTGCCTGGTGAGCAAAGCTCATCAGACTTCGATAGGAGCTGAACGGGATGAGCCGAACACGCCTTACCTGGTATTGCTCTATGAAAATCTGGCAATGGAGCTGGATGAAAGTATAGAGGGGAAACCTCAACAAGAATGTTCCTCTGATTATCGTGATGAATTAGCGGAGGAAGATGCCTTAATCCTCAGCGAAATATTTGCGGATGTCCGGAATGAGCTGGGCCCTGATCCGGAACGAATAGATATATTCGACTTGCTAAAAGACCTGCTGGAAGGGCAGGCGGAGGATTTGTTCATAGAAGCCCGGAAAGTGGCCTTCCGGTTTGACCGGGAGCAATGGCGCGTATTAGACCAGCTGGTCGAGCATATCAACTCGGATCATACCGTAGAGGAGCAGTTCTCCGACTTTGATTCTCTGCTTCTATTCATCCTGGGCACCAAACTGAAGGAAAAGGCTGGGGAGAAGTTTTTTGGTGGTTTTCAGCGACCAGCGTTTTCGGAGTTGGGTGGGGCGTTGCAGTTGGCGGCGTTTGAGGGGTGAATCTAATAGCCCGATTTTTTCTTGGATTGCATCTAAGCTAAATTTTGGATTTCACATTTGTTTTAGCAGCTATGGTTTTTCAATTAAAGCCATAAAAGTTCCTCTGTAGGAATTCCAGATTCTCCAAATCGACGCTTTGGCTGTCATTGTGATTGAAATTGTGGTTCCTAGTATGATTGCTATAATTAATACACCATAACCTATACTCAAACTTGCTAAAGGCAATGATCCAGAGAATGCGTTAATAGTTCCCTTTATCATCACAATGTAGATCCATATTACCGTTAAAACTGAGAATGTAATTATGCCCGATACTGCAATCATAAGTCCGTCGATACTTTCGCTAATACCTAAACGTGCACCTGTACCAATACTTGCAATAAGACCTATGACAATACCAGTGCCTAAGAATGGGAATATGCCTACAATTGTACTTTGGCTTGCGATTACGAAGGCAGATATAAAGGCTATTACACCTGCACAAGAAATAGAAACTGCCAAATTCGCTAAAGCGAAATTTGTATACCTTTCCTTTTTATGAGTATTTTGTACAACAAGACTCAACTTATCGGATAACCTTTCAACAGGGCATTTCATTAAATGGCAAGTGTTCTGATATAAGCGTGCCTTCAATAAAAAACCTGGAAATCTAACCTTTTCCACAGAACCCTTTTTATACCAATATTTCAATAATTTTCCAGCCCACCACCAGCAAAGCATTCCATTTGCTATTGTGATTCCTATACGCCATCCTTCACTTTGGATAGAAAAAAAGCAAATAAGGGCTAGAAATGACAAAAGACCAATTGTCAAGAATTGGGTTTGATCGGGGTGCATACTTAACCATCCAGTCAGGTTTGGGAAATGGCCACGGATCGGATAATTATTCAAGATGAGCATTTTATAGAGACTCTTTGAATACTGCGTCGGATTTTCAGCTACTGGCAAAGGGTTATCATTAGCATCCACCAGCTCAATTTGTGCCGCGATCAACTCTGCCGTAAATTGTTCTACGTCGGGTGAAGTTTTCAATTTCCCCTGGTTAAAACCGGTGGCTTTAGTGATTGCATTGGCCATCATAAGCAGAGGGCGGTCATTTTCGCTTTGGAGGACATAGCTGCTGAAGAAAGCACTGACCAACAATTCCAGGTAGGATTTATGGGCAAATTTAAAGGCATCCCTGCCGGAGATATCCTGTACCAACACACCACCTACCCGGACATCTTTGAGAATAGTATCCACCGGTTCGGGATTTTCCAGGAGGCGGTTGGGCAGGTAATCCAAAGCCTTGTTGCCTTGCATAGAATCTTTATAGGGTGGTAGCTTCATAGGGTAATGATCCCAGAGTTGCTCTACCCAGCGCTTGAGGCTTTTGTGCTTGATCTGATTGGAATACTCATTATCCATCATCATGGCAACCGCAATACCCATCATAAAGTAATGGCGTTCATTGGATGTCAGTACGGTTGAAGCCTTTTTTTCTTGCCGGTCATAGGCTTTATGGAGGAAGCTGTTGATGACCATAGCGGAATTGAGGCGGTCTTTCTGTTTGTCCAGTTCGCTATCCCAAACCGTGCTCAGTTGATACAGGGTGGAAGGGCGCCCGATCAGTTCTCTAAAGCTGCTGTTTTCAACGGCATGGTCAAGGGCTTCGAGGATGCCTGCTTTTGTAGCCGGTTGTACTTCTCGCAATGCGCTCTCTATTTGGACAGGCGTCAGTTTATCCAGGTAAATGGCTTTGGCGTAGGGCAAGTGTATCCGTGGTTCCTGGATGCCCAGCGCCATCCTCCTTTCTTCATCATCGGCGAAAAGGTTGGGGCGGCCGGCAATGATCACCTGGGAGTTGGGAACTCGGGCCAGTGTCCACAACTGGGTGAAATGGTTGAAGAGCAGTTCTGTATCACCCACCAGGTCCATTTCATCGAAGCCGTCCAGTATGATGAACAACTTTCCAGCCCGGTGTAACTCCCAAAGGGCTTCCGCTTTAGCCTGGAAACGGTTGGCCCAGCGTCCGAAGATGGCAAGCTCGTCGTCGTTTCGGGGGCTGAGGCCCCGCAGTTCTATCAAAATGGGGATACGCATGTATTCTTCTGGGTGCTCCAGCATCTCTTTGACGATCTTGTGCATGAGTACCGTTTTTCCCTGTCCGTAATCCCCAAGGATAGCCAGGTGTTCGGTGCTGGTGGGTCGCTGGTCTTTAGCCCATTCCAGTATATGCTTCTCTGCTGATTCGATGGATTGCCCTGGATTGAGTTTACCTTTTTCAACTACTACGGAATGGCCGCCTAAAGGCACATATATATCGGACAATTTGAGACTGCTGTTTTCCAGGGTATCCTGGTTGAAATAATTGCTGATATAATCTTGGTACCTCGGCAAGGGGATAAGGTTGTCGAGCATTTCAGATTCATAGCGGAGTTCTATGGTATATCCTCTTTGTTCAAAAACACTTTTCTCTCCTTCCCCAGTTATTGCTATGATAAGCTTATGGAATGGCCCACTCCTGCTTTTGATGAAGTCGACAAAGGTATCGATCCGCTCGCCCCCAGGTGGTTCTTCCAGGCACAAGATGCCCAGTTTTTCATTGTCCTGCCCATAGTAAGACAAATAGCATTGGTATTCTCCATACCAGTGTGCTTCCTTGATGTTGTACTGTTGGTCCAAGAGGTTGAACAGGTTGGCGGCTTTGGTATGCCAGGGCCGGGTGTCGGGTTCATAGGAAGAGAAAACCTCGGGTGTAGTTTTTTCCTTGTTCTTGTAGACCTCAATTTCCTCCCGGTGTTTCCGGTAATATTGGAAATCATTCCAAACATTGACGCTTCGCCCCGTTTCCCTGAGATCTACCTGCCTGGTACTGCGGAAGCCACTCCAGTTGTGGTGCATAGAGGTAATGAGCAATAAAAGCATTGCGGAACAAATTAGGATGAAGATTGACCTCCAAATCATATCTTCCGGCTCGGTATACGGAATGTTGTAACCAAAGGCTTCGTTGAAGCCACCTATCAATACTTCCAGTATTTGATTGGGGGCGAGCAGAAGTGAGATAGCCGAGAGCATAAAAGCCACAAAGGCCCGCACACTGAAAAAGGCGAACCGCTCCCGGGTATGCAGCCGGTTGATCCACCATTTGTAAAAGTAAATGGCAGCTACAGCAAGGATTGTCAGGAGCCCGATGAGGCAGAGAAAGGCTATAGTGGCGTCGTCCATTTTCAGGTTTTTTCCGATTTAGGAAAAAGGGGATATGTAAAGATAAGGAAAGAAGGTCGAATAGCAGGAGTAGGGAGAAAGCAGCTAATAAAGAAATTTAAAATCCAGAAGGGGGTAGTGGTTATTTTTCTCTAATTTTAGCTAAAAAGGTTAAAAACGATGGAAGACAACCCCAAACCCCAATCTCAAAAAGTACAGCTCTCCGACGGCACCGTCATACTGATGGAAATCAGCGGCATCGAAGAGGACGGGGCCGTTTCGGTCCAGGAGATGGAGGTCTCCGCCAAGCGGGCGTTCAAAGCCGTCTCCAGCCTTGCGAAAGACATCAAAGCCACTCTGACCAACGCTAAGCCGGATAAGGCTTCCGTGGAGTTTTCCGTGGAACTGGAAAAGCAGGGCGGCGACATCCTTTCCAAGATCTGCAATGTAAGTGGTAAGGGCGGCATCAAATTTACCCTGGAGTGGGATTTTAGTAAGGCAAAAAAGGAATAGGCTATGGCATCCGGGCTCATCGAACGGGTACCCCTCAAGCAACTGGTGAAGAGCTGCACGGTGAAGCTGCTGAACAGCCCTGGGGGTAAATTCCTCGGTACGGGCTTCTTCGTGGCGCCGGATAAGCTGGCCACCTGTCGCCATGTTTTCTTGAAACAGGGTAAAGCAGTGACTACTCAATTCCAAATTGAAGGCTATGAGGGCAAGTTTTATCTCGATGGCAAATTCCAACAGCATGAGGAACTTGACCTGCTGGTAGTCCACCTGGGCACTACTATCGCTAACAGGTGCATCAACCTAGAAGCCGCCGCCAGCAGAGAGGGCGACCGCCTCTGGGGCTGGTCATACAACATCAACTATCCGGAGGGTGGGGGATTGGTGCCTGTGCTGCAGGAGGAGGCCCGCCACAATGGCTGGGATGTACTGAGGGTGTCGCGTGATATCGTAAAGCAGGGCAGCAGCGGCACGCCCGTCCTGAACGTGGAGAGCGGCAGGCTGCTGGGCGTCACCTACTGGCTGAAGGAGGGCGATGCGCTGATCATTCCTGCCCTGTACTTCAAAAGGCACTTTGAGGAGTTGTACCGGGAAAACCAAGAGCACCACCGGACGGGCGGCTACTGGGAGGAAGCCCGTCGGCAGAGCCGCCCGCATCGGATGAAGCGCCTCACCACCATCCCGCCTATCGACAACAAGGACGTCGTAGGGCGAGCGGAGGAACTGGAAAGGCTCCTGCAACGCTTGCAAAGCACCAACAAAGTGCTATTGATGAACGGCATTGGAGGCATCGGCAAAACGACCCTGGCAAAGCTGTATATCAACAACTATGCTGAGGAATACGACAGGCTGATCTGGGTTGAACAAAAGGAGGACCTGGTGAAGGACATCGCCTCCAACGCTCCCCTGCTGAAAAGCCTGGGCATGGAGCATGTAAGCGGACTGGACGCCGCCGACATTTTCGCCCAGGCGATGCTCGCCCTGCAAAACTATGACGACGGGCTGAACCTCCTGGTGGTGGACAACGCTACGCAGTCCGTCCGCGATGTCAAGGACAGCCTGCCGCACGGCCCGCACTGGCATGTGCTGCTCACCTCCCGGCAGG
Organism: Phaeodactylibacter sp.; assembly: GCA_020436535.1. GTDB lineage: Bacteria > Bacteroidota > Bacteroidia > Chitinophagales > Saprospiraceae > JACJXW01. Next base: position 4,701 of record JAGQXQ010000358.1, on the reverse strand, counting down.
TGGTGGGCGCCTTCGAACTAATGGAACTGGGCAGGCTGGATCCCACTGCATCCAAGGTGCTCTTCCGGAAGGACTGCAGCAAGCCGCAGGAGGAAAAGGCTCTAGATGCCTTCCTGGAAAAGCTGGAACGCCACACCCTGAGCATCGAACTGTTCGCTAAAATACTAGATACCCACTGGCAACTGGATAGCGTGGAGGAACTGGGCGAATTCTTGGATAATAAGCAGATTGATGAAGAGATCCTGCAAACGGTGGTGGAACTGGAACACGCCGGAGGCGAAACCCGGCTCTACCGCCACTTGCTGAGCGCTTTTGACTTGTCGGGCATTGCCGCCCGCCCGGAGTTAATGCTCGTTCTACAGCGGATAGCGACCCTGCCGTCGGCTGTGGAGGGATATCCGGTGAAGGACCTGATGGAATGGTTCGGCGTGGAAAAAGAAGAAGCCACTGCCTTTGTCAACCATATTCAGGAATTATATAAGCTGGGATGGCTCACCCAACCCCGAAAAAATCACTTCGGGCTGCACCGCCTGATCGAGGTGGTTGTCAACAAAGCCCATCCGGCTGAGCCGGAGCAGCTGGCTCCTTTGGTAAAATCTTTTATTGATAAGCTCTCCATAGACCAAACGAAAGACAGCCCCATTGATAAATTCCCATGGGCGCCATTCGGCCTGACGCTGCTGGGGTCCTTGGGGGGAGCGGAGCTAAAAGAAAAGAGCATCTTACAAAACAACCTAGCCATTGTCCTCAAGAACTTAGGAGACTACCAAAGCGCCAGGGAATTGCTCGAAAAAGCCGTACGATCGGATGAACAAAATTTCGGGCCCGGGCATCCTAACACCGCTCTAAGGTACTCCAACCTGGCCACTATACTCCAGGACTTAGGTGACTACCAAGGTGCCAGGGAATTACTCGAAAAAGTCGTGCAATTGGATGAACAAAATTTTGGACCCCAACATCCTTCAACAGCCAGGAGTTACTCCAATCTGGCCACCGTACTCCAGGACTTAGGCGATTACCAGGGCGCCAAGGTATTGCTCGAAAAAGCCGTGCAATCGGATAAACAAAATTTCGGGCCCCAACATCCTACCACTACTGTGAGGTACTCTAACTTGGCTACCGTCCTCTATGCCTTAGGCGATCACCAAGGCGCCAAGGAATTACTCGAAAAAGCCGTGCAATCGGATGAACAAAATTTTGGGCCCCAGCATCCTTCAACAGCCAAGAGTTACTCCAATCTGGCCACCGTACTCCAGGACTTAGGCGACTACCAGACCGCCAGGGAATTGTTCGAAAAAGCCGCGCAATCGGATGAACAAAATTTTGGACCCCAACATCCTTCAACAACCAAGAGTTACTCCAACCTGGCCGCCGTCCTCTATGCCTTAGACGATCACCAGAGCGCCAGAGTATTGCTCGAAAAAGCTGTGCGATCGGATGAACAAAATTTTGGGCTTGGGCATCCTAACACCGCACTGAGGTATTCCAACCTAGCCATTGTCCTCAAGGACATAGGCGACTACCAGGCCGCCAGGGAAATGCTCGAAAAAGCCGTGCGATCGGATGAACAAAATTTTGGGGCCCAACATCCTACTACCGCCCTTAAGTACGGGAATTTAGGGACGGTTTTACAGGATCTGAAAGAATATGCCGAAGCCAGAAAGATGTATGAACAGGCTTTGGAGGTTTTTCAGCATGCTCTGGGGGGAAACCACCCCTATACAAAGGGTATGGTTTCATTGTTAGAAAAGTTGGATAAGCTGGAAAGGGAAGAAAAAAACAAATAGTATTAAGTAGTAGGATCTCCTCATGTCTGTACTCACGGTTGGACAACAGTTCGATTTAACGGCCGTTTTCAACTAGTGCTCTCGCCAAACCTTCCTCGAAGAACTTTCCCCTTCATATTCCGTATAAAAAACTAGTATACCAAAACTAAGTATGTTATTTTGCCTCCATAACCCTTTTACAGTACAGCTATGAAAATTGGATACGCCAGAGTAAGCACCAAAGAGCAGAATCTTTCCCTCCAGATAGACGCACTGGAGAAGGAAGGTTGCAAGCAGATCTTTCAGGAAAAAATTAGTGGCGCCAAAGCCGACCGACCTGAACTCCGGAAGATGATCGACCAGCTCCGGGAAGGGGATATCATCGTCACCTGGAAACTGGACCGCATGGGCAGATCGCTCCGCGACCTGGTTAACCTGGTCAATGAAATCCAGGACAAAGGGGCAGGGCTTAAATCACTCAATGATGCCATTGATACCACTACCCCACAGGGAAAGCTAACCTTTCATTTGTTTGCTTCCTTGGCGGAATTTGAGAGGGACATTATTAGGGAAAGGACAAAAGCTGGGCTGGAGGCGGCAAGAGCTAGAGGGAGGAAAGGTGGGCGGCCAAAGGGTTTATCCAAAGAAGCCCAAGACAAGGCGATGGTCGCGGAAACCCTTTATAAACAAGGCAATTTGTCTGTAACTGAAATATGCAAGCATCTAAATATAGCAAGAAGCACCCTTTACAAGTATTTACGATATAGAAAAGTGAGGGTAGAGTAAATTCTCCTTAGCTTTACGCTATAGTGTTTGGGGCATTAGGCTACCACTCCACTATATTTGAGCGCTCTATGAGCCTGTCGACTTGATCGACAATCAACACAAACAAGAAAAAAACGACGGATGAATATTGCAGAAATCCTGAAAGATTCTAATTACCAGAGCATCCAATTTCCCGAAGAATATATTGAGAGCCTGGACGAGAAAATCGAGGTCCGGATAAGCAAAAGTGGCAAAACGACACCCTACATCGAATGCATTATCCGACAGAAACCTATCCGCCTTACACCTGAAGAAGTCGTTCGTCAGCTTTTCTTAATGCGGCTGATGAATGAATATCATTATCCAGCTAAGTTCATAACTGTTGAGCATCCAGTTTCCATCGGCTCTCGACGTACCCGTGCAGATATTGTGGTTTTCCATCAAGAACGTTCCGATTCTCCCTACATCATTGTTGAGTTGAAAAAGCCAAAGCAAAGTGATGGGAAATCGCAACTCAAAAGCTATTGCACCGCAACTGGTGCTCCATTGGGCATTTGGACGAATGGGAAGTTGATTGAGTTCTACTATCTTAAAAAGCCAAACTTTTTTGACAAACTAATTGGTATTCCTGAGTTTGGGGAGTCCATCAGTGAATTTCTTGACCAGAAATTTACGATGCTGGAGCTTATCCTCAATGACAAGTTACGTGAAAAACCGCTTAAAGATGTGATCCTCGAATTTGAAGATGAGGTCTTGGCTAATGCAGGTGTAGATGTATTTGAAGAAAGCTTCAAACTTATTTTTGCTAAACTCTACAGTGAATGGGAACGCCGTGGCGACTTTCAACGTATCGACGACTTCCTTGACCAAGAAGGAATTAAAGACGTTTATGAGCTTGAAAAGCCAGAGAATAAAAGGGTGAGAGATCACATCAATAACCGCCTCAAACAACTCCGATTTCGGAAAACAGATTTAGATGAGGCAGCTAAACAGAATATCCAAGAGCTTTTCAATGATGCAATGGAGAAGTGGCAAGGTATTTTCCCGGAGCGTACTTCCATTGAGCTTTCTCCCTCCCATTTAAACACTGTTGTTTCCTACCTGCAAGAAGTCAAATTATTCAATTCTAATCTTGACGTGGTGGATGATGCCTTTGAATATCTCGTCAATAAAAATAATAAGGGTAACAAAGGGCAGTACTTCACTCCCCGCTATGTCATTGACATGTGCGTCAAGATGCTTAATCCAAGACCTGAAGAATTCCTTATTGACACTGCTGCGGGAAGTTGTGGCTTTACCATGCATGCCATTTTTCATGTTTGGAAAAGGCTCCGCCCGAACGAAGCCAACCTACTCACAGCGCAAGAGTTAACTAAAGAACAAAAGCGCTATGTCCGGGAAAAGGTTTTTGCCATTGATTTTGACCGCCGCACTGTCCGTGTTGGGCGCCTGCTGAATCTCATTGCAGGAGATGGGCATACAAATGTCCTGCAACTTAACACTATTGACTATAAACGTTGGGAGAATGTAGTAAAGGAACGCAGCTGGAATAAAATCTATGGGGACGGTTTCGATAGGCTTAAAGAACTGCGTGCAAAAAAAGGCGATGACCGTAATTTCAACTTTGAAATTGTGATGGCTAACCCTCCTTTCGCCGGAGATATAAAAGATGGACAAATCATCAATAGCTACGATATTTCCCAGAAATACGATAGCGATGGAAATCCTAAAGGACATTACGACAAAGTTGGACGGGATATTCTTTTCATTGAGCGGAACCTTGATTTTCTCAAACCAGGAGGACGAATGGCTATTGTTCTCCCGCAAGGGCGCCTCAATAATGCTACTGACAAAAATATCAGGGACTTTATTGTGGAGCGATGCCGGATTTTAGCAGTAGTGGGCTTGCATGGTAACACATTTAAACCACACACAGGCACTAAAACATCTGTGTTGTTTGTCCAAAAGTGGAATGATGACCCCAACACTGGGCCACTATGCCCCCGGAAACAGGATTACAATATTTTCTTTGCAACGCAGCAGCTACCAGCAAAAGACAATAGTGGAGAGAAAATTTTCCGTAAAAAGAAAGTATACACCATCTTTGAAGGGCATCATCCGGTAGAATACGAAGAGGATGAATTTCTGTAAGCGTCTGAGCAACCCCATA
>JAGQXQ010000057.1:11473-13689 GCA_020436535.1 Phaeodactylibacter sp. | reverse complement strand
GCGCCGGCTTTAGGCCGGGATTCGGCCTTCCGCTCTTCAAAAATATCCAGGATGGGGTAAGTAAAAAGAAAAACGGTATCTCCAAATCGTATCGGTTGATTCAGGGGGAGCGAAAAATGTAGCCCTAACTGACGGGGAGCGATGCCGAACAGCAGGACGTGCCGAACGGGCTGAACTTGAGAGAAATTGGAAAAACTAATATTTTCTCCTTTTGTTAATTTAAGTAGAAAGGTATCTTCCTGAAGGTTTAGTTTTACCGCGGATAATATTTTCCCTAAAAAATCAGTGAGCTCCGAATCGCTTTCCTGATGTTCCAGTACGATGAGCACATGGCGGGCATTATTACCGGAGAGCCGATCATTAAGTTGCCGCCAGTCCGAAAGAGGGAATAAATAGAAATCTAATAAATTTGGTTTCAAATCAAAATATGGCTTTTGTCGAGGTGTTTGAAATTATGTTTTGCAGCACTGGTAAAAACGATGCAAAAATAGAATTTTTGTATAAAAATACTTAATTTCGCATAAAATTCTTACCAATGAAATATAACATCAAGATCACAAAAACCCAAAATTCTCACCTTTCTGATGTGGATTTTAACAACATTCCCTTCGGGCGTGTTTTTTCCGACCACATGTTCGTTGCCGAGTATCGCAATGGGGAATGGGAGGATCTGCGGATTGAGCCCTTCGGCCGTTTCGGCATTCATCCGGCGGCGATGGCCCTGCACTATGGGCAGGCTATTTTCGAAGGTATGAAAGCATCGAAGAGCTTCGACGGCAAGCCGCTTTTTTTCCGTCCGGAGATGCATGCCAAACGCTTTAACAACTCTGCCCGCCGCATGTGCATGCCGGATGTTCCGGAAAGCCTCTTCCTCGAAGGCCTGCACCGGTTAGTGGACCTCGACAGTGACTGGATCCCGCCTCAGGAAGGCAGCGCCTTGTATATCCGCCCTTATATGTTTGCCAATGATGAATTCATTGGTGTGAAGCCTTCGGAGAACTATCGCTTTATCATTTTCACCGGGCCGGTAGGCCCGTATTACCCCAAGCCGGTGAGTTTGATCGCCGAACAGGAGTATGTCCGCTGCGCCGTAAACGGCGGCACGGGCGAAGCCAAGGTGGCGGGCAATTACGCTGCTTCGCTGCTTCCCGCCAGAAAAGCCAACGCAAAGGGCTATGACCAGGTGATGTGGCTCGACGCCAACGAATTCAAATATGTCCAGGAAGTAGGCACCATGAATATCTTCTTCGTCATTGACGGTACGGTGGTCACCCCCAGCCTGAATGGAGGTATCCTGCCTGGTATTACCCGCGACAGTATCCTGACCATTTTCCGGGAAAAAGGATACCCGGTGGAAGAAAGGAATATTTCGGTAGATGAATTAATAGAAGCGCACGCTGCCGGCAAGCTGCAGGAAGCTTTCGGTACCGGTACAGCGGCGGTCGTCGCTCATGTATCCAAAATAGCGGTCGGCGATAAGGTGATGGAACTACCGCCGGTTGAACAACGGAAACTGGGCGAAATGGCCAAAAAAGAGATCGATGGCCGCCGGTCCGGAAAGATCGAAGATACCCACGGATGGATCGTCCGGGTAAAACATTTCGAAACGGTTAACGTGTAATCGAGCCGACGGAGCCCAAAGGCCTGAAAAAAAGAGCTGTCACTGAAGTGGCAGCTCTTTTCTTTTGTCTGTACAGCCAACATTTTAGGTGTTAGAATAAAAGGCAAAACAATATTTGGCGGAGTAAAAAAATAGAGCGACTTTAGCCTATCCAAAAACGCCTCTCTTATGATGAATAAGTTGGCGTGCTGTCCTATTGGAAAAACATAGAGATCTGATGAAAAAAAACGCCCTTTGTACCGTGGCCTTCCTGTTGGTTTCCGCTCTTTTATTCGGGCAGGGAGAAGAAGCTGATTTTATGCGCAGCACTGGGAAGATCTATGTGGTGGTTGCAGTCATCGTGACCATCTTCATTGGTATTGTTCTTTTTTTAATTTATCTGGATAGAAAACTAACCAAATTAGAGAATCAAATTAACGATAATGATTAATCTCGAACCAAAGTCACAAACCAGCTTTTATCAAAGTGTACAAAATTACTTTGATAAAGCAGCTCGCCATACGGGCCTTCACCCTGGCCTGTTGGAACAGATCAAAGTCTGCAACGCCATTTATCAGGTTCACTTTCCGGTGAAGGTTGGGAATGAGTACCGGGT
>JAGQXQ010000057.1:6193-11416 GCA_020436535.1 Phaeodactylibacter sp. | reverse complement strand
GGAATCCGCTTCAGCAACCACGTCAACCGGGAAGAGGTGATGGCACTTGCCACCCTGATGACCTACAAGTGCGCCATCGTCGATGTTCCCTTTGGCGGCGCCAAGGGAGGCGTAAAGATCAATCCCTGGGAGTTTACGCCGTCGCAGATCGAAAAGATTACCCGCCGTTACACCTCAGAACTTGTCCGCCGAAATATGATCGGCCCTTCTGTGGATGTTCCGGCGCCGGACTATGGGACCGGCTCCCGCGAAATGGCCTGGATCTATGACACCTACCGCACCTTCAATGGCGATGATATCGACGCCGCCGGTTGTGTCACCGGCAAGCCGGTGAACCAGCACGGTATTCGCGGCAGGACGGAAGCCACCGGGCGGGGTGTATTTTATGGTATCCGCGAAGCCTGCAGCTATAAAGAAGATATGAAAAAACTGGGCCTGGAGACGGGCCTTGAAGGCAAGACCATGGTGATCCAGGGCCTCGGAAACGTAGGGTCGTATACCGCCACCATCTCTCAGGATGAGGGAGGTGTGAAGATCGTAGGCGTTGGGGAGGTAGAAGGCGCTATTTACAAAAAAGACGGGATCGATATTCACGACCTTCTGAAGTTTAGAAAGGAAACGGGCTCCATCGTCGGCTATCCGGGCGCTACCGTCCTCGATAAGGAGAACCGCAAAGCAGTCCTGGAAATGGAATGTGATATCCTGGTTCCGGCGGCACTGGAAAATCAGATCACCACGGAGAATGCTCATAAGATCAAAGCAAAGATCATCGCCGAGGCGGCCAACGGCCCCATTACCTCCATGGGCGAAGAGCTCCTTTTGGAGGCGGGCAAACTTATCATTCCCGATGTGTACCTCAATGCCGGCGGCGTGACGGTCTCTTATTTCGAATGGTTGAAAAACCTATCCCACATGCGCTTCGGCCGTATGGATAAGCGGTTTAACCAGCAAACCTATCAAAACCTGATCGAGTTGGTGGAACGCCTGACCGGCCATAGCATCAGTGACCGGGAACGACAAATGATCGGCCGTGGGGCGGAAGAGATCGACCTGGTCCGTTCGGGGCTGGAGGAAACGATGATCTCTTCCTACAATCAGATTCGCGAAGTCATGAAGCGCAAACGCAAGGTGGAGGACCTCCGCACCGCCGCTTTCGTCAGCGCCATCAATAAGATTAGCAGTGATTATCTCTCTTTGGGGATCTTCCCATAATGGGTAAGAAAACATTGGCCTTACCGGAAGCGCCAACCGGCGCTTCCGGTATTTCCTCCTTTTTCGAAATTTTGTTGCAAAAAATTTCACGAAAACGGGAAATAAAAAAATTTAGATAGGTTTAACCCCCTAATGTTTTGTATTTTATTTTTTTAGTCAATATCTTACAGCGGTTTTTTATTCTATAAAAAGCATAACGAAACGGACAATGCCGGACAAATTAGACAAGATCGACCTCAAGATCCTTAAAATCCTTCAGCAGAACAGTAAAATTACTAACCTGGATCTTTCCAAAAGGATTGGGCTCTCTCCAGCACCTACGCTGGAAAGGGTGAAAAAGCTGGAAAATTCTACTGTCATTGAAAGCTACCATGCCAAGGTCAACCCGCAGTCTATTGGGCTGAATGTCAAGACCTTCGTGTTGGTGTCTCTGGCCTGGCAGAAGGAAAATGCCCTGAATCACTTTCTGGAAAAGATCAAGGAGATCGAGGAGATTACAGAATGTTATATCATCACCGGCGAGGCGGATTTTCTGATCAAGATCGTTTGTAAGGACATCCCTACCTACGAGCAGCTGTTGTTTAAGACCCTCTCTCAGATCGATGAGATCGAACGCCTGAAGACCCTGATGACCCTTTCTACTGTTAAGGATTCTAAAGTGCTGCCTTATAAGTACGAATAGCAAAACGAGTAAATATCATTACCTGGCTTCAGCCGCTGCAGGTTCGTTCCCGGCAGCGGCTTTGCGTTTTGGACGGGCTACTTTCGAGTGGCCTATAGTAACAGAACAATGAAGCCGGGTTAACCCCCGTCTTCATGTCCTGCCTGATCCCGAAAAGGCAACTCCTATGAAGGATAAAAAAAGAACTTTATTATGGGAGATCCGGCGGGATAGTTCGCCGGGGCCTTCCTACATCTTCGGCACCATGCACGTTCAGGACCAAAGGGCGTTCACCTTCCGGGAGCAGGCCTATGAGAAGATTGCCGAATGTGACTTGATGGCGCTGGAGTTCGACCTGGGTGAGGCGCCGGTGGGTATGGACCCCGCTCTCGTCCGCCTGCCGGATGGGATGACGCTTACCCAGCTTATCCCCGAGAAAAAATTTCAGAAGATCCGCCGGATATTCCGGAAAGTGGCCGGCCTGGACCTCATCAACCTCCAGCATTTTTCTCCCATGCTGGTGTCCAATATCATCAATGAGCGCATCCTTTCCCAGGACATGCCCGTCTCGCTGGATGAACACCTCTGGAAGTACGCCAAAAACCTGGGCAAACCCATCGTCGGCATCGAATCCTACCACGAACAGCTCGCCATTTTGCAACAGATCCCCCTTGAATACCAGGTGCAGGCCCTGGTAGCCATGGGGCAGCACATCAGCCGCCACCGCCGACAGTTGCTGCGCATGACAGAGATCTATCAGGAGGGGGATATTGCGAAATTGTACCGGTCGGCGCGGCGCAGCGCCTCTGGCTTGCGGCAACTCCTGCTGTACCGCCGCAATCGGATCATGGCGGATCGCATCGCCGAGCTGGCAGCAGAGCACCGCATTTTCTGCGCCATCGGCGCCGGCCACCTGGCGGGGGGGAAGGGGGTATTGCGGTATTTGAAGCAGAAAGGGTGGAGGGTGAGGCCGGGGTGAGGGTTGGGCTTAATTGAGTCTCTTGCCCGGCTATGCCTGGACGGGCTGCGAGTTTAGCCCGTATGTGGCGGTCCTTTTTCGCCTTTGGGGCCAATTTACGGCTATTTGAATTATGCCCCTCCTCAGCTAAATCCCCCCCATTTTTTAACCAATTTCCTTCTCCAGCGTTGTACTGTGACAACGAAAAAAAACCGATGAAAAAGATACTACTGATCCTGATAATGCTGAGCCCTATTTTACTCGTTGCGCAGGAAAAACACACTCTCAGCGGCTACCTGCGCGATGCGGCCAGCGGAGAGACTCTGGTGGGGGCAAATATTCTGCTACAAAAACCGGGCGGGCAGGGTACGACGTCCAATGCTTATGGATTTTACTCGCTGCAGTTGCCCGCTGGCGTATATGAACTGGTTTTTACCTATCTGGGCTATGAGCCGAAAAAAGCCTCCGTCGTCCTGGATAAGGATGTACGACTCAACATAGCGCTGGAGGAGGAAAGCCTGCAGCTTGAGGAGGTGGTGGTGACGGCCAGGGAGAAAGACGAAAACGTGCGCAGTACCCAGATGGGCACCGTAGGGCTGGCCATGGACAACGTCAAAAAACTGCCCGCTCTGATGGGGGAGGTGGACGTACTCAAGGCCATCCAGCTGCTACCGGGCGTGCTCTCCGCCGGCGAAGGTACTTCCGGTTTCTACGTGCGGGGGGGCGGCCCGGACCAGAACCTGGTATTGCTGGACGAAGCGGTGGTCTACAATTCCGGCCACCTGCTGGGCTTCTTTTCGGTTTTTAACGCCGATGCGATCAAAAACACCACCCTCATCAAAGGAGGGATGCCCGCCCAGTACGGGGGCCGGCTTTCTTCGGTGGTGGACATACAGATGAAGGAGGGCAACAACCGCTATTATTCCGTGGAAGGAGGCATCGGGGCGATTGCCTCCCGCCTGACCGTGCAGGGCCCTATCGTCCGGGACCGCAGTTCTTTCATGCTGTCAGCGCGGCGTACCTATGCCCTCGACCTGGCGCAGCCCTTCCTGAAAGGAACCAACTTCGAGGGTACCAATTACTATTTTTACGACCTCAACGCTAAACTCAACTACCGGTTCAGTGATGAAGACCGCCTCTACTTCAGCACTTATTTTGGGCGGGATGTGCTGAAATTCCGGGGCAACTTCCGGGACTTTTACTTCGACCTGCCCTACGGCAACGCCACGGCTACCCTGAGGTGGAATCACCTGTTCAGCAGCAAACTCTTTATGAACGTCTCCGCTATTTACAATGATTATGATTTTAGTTTTGACGGGGGACAGGGCGAGTTTCGTATCGGCCTGTTTTCCGGCGTGCGGGACTGGAATGGTAAGGTAGATTTCGATTGGTTTCCCGGCGCCGGGCATAAGGTGAAATTTGGGGTAAACTACACTTACCACAAGTTGACGCCCAATGTGGCCACAGCCACCAACGGAGAGCAAATCTTCACCAACGATTTTGAGCCCCGCTATGCTCACGAATCGGCAGTATACCTGCTCGATGACTTTAGCCTGGGCCGCCGCCTGAGTCTCAATACCGGGCTGCGTTTGTCGGCTTTTACCCAGGTCGGCCCTTACGTTTCCAAAATAGATTCGACGGTTTATACCGAGGGAGAACCCGTAAAGACTTACCTGGGCATGGAGCCCCGCCTGAGCCTCACCTGGAATCTGTCGGCCCATTCTTCCGTGAAGGGCGGCATAACCCTTGCCAACCAGTACCTGCACCTGGTCAGCAATTCCACCAGCACCCTGCCCGCCGATGTGTGGGTGCCCAGTTCGGAATTGGTTAAACCGCAGATCGGCCTGCAGTACGCCCTGGGGTATTTCCGAAATTTCGCCGATAATATGCTGGAAAGCTCTCTGGAAGTGTACTACAAAGACCTGCGCAACCAGATCGATTACCGGGAAAACTACGTCGACAATGTTGCCAATGACCTGGAGACAGAGTTCGTCTTCGGAAAGGGCCGGGCCTACGGGGTGGAACTGTTTTTGCAAAAACGGAAGGGCCGGCTCACCGGCTGGTTGGGCTATACCTTGTCGCGCACCGAACGCATTTTTCCTGATATCAACAACGGCCGGGTATTTCCTGCTGTATACGACCGCCGTCACGACTTGTCGGTAGTGGCCAATTGGCAGCTCAGCCGCAAGTGGGAGCTGAGCGGCGTCTTCGTCTTCGGCTCCGGCAATGCCTTTACTCCGGTGCAAAGCCTTTACTTCATCGACCGCTTTCCGGTCACTCAATATGGCCCGCGCAACAGCGCTCGCCTGCAGGATTATCACCGTATGGACCTCTCGGCAACCTACACTCCCAAACCGGATTCGGAAAAGCGGTTCAAGTCCAGCTGGGCTTT
>JAGQXQ010000057.1:4862-6124 GCA_020436535.1 Phaeodactylibacter sp. | reverse complement strand
GCGGCAGGCACTGCCCAGGCCACGGCCTATAAGGTGTCTTTGTTTCCGGTTATTCCATCCATTACCTGGAATTTTAGTTGGGAGGGCAAGAAGGAATAATAACGGGATAGGGGTGACTGTTGTTTGTTTGCCAAACAAAGGCTTTCTCTGGCAACAAACACTCTCCCCCATGACCAAAATCACCTCCCTTTCCTGACCAATATCAGTGCATGGTAGCAAAGAAAGAGATAACTAGAGGTACTGTTGGGTAGCAACCGGCAGAAAGGTTTTGTTAGTGGCAACCGATTTATCTACCAAAAACAATTGATTATGAACCGGGAGTATCAAAAAATGTGGGAGGTCCAGCGGGAAATGCTGGATCAGTGGTTGGCGTTTTCCAGGAAAATGTTTCAACCCGTCAAGGAAGAAAAGAAATCCCGGGCTACAGGAAAAAAGGACAAGAAAGCATCAACTGATTCCCCCACTGATTGGCCAAAAAGTATGATGGAATTTTACTGGCATTGGACAGAGGCACAGGGGGAAGTCGCCCGAAAATGGATGAGCGCTTTCGGAGAAATGTCCGGAGCTCCTGACCCCTACTTTTCCAACCTTGATCTTACTAAGACGCAGGAAAACAGCACTAAATTCTGGAAAAGCTGGATGGATCAGATGGGGCAGCTCTGGCCCTATACGAAATCCTCTGAACGGATGGGGGGCAATTTTCCGCTCCTAAATGCTTACGCAGATTGGCTGTCCGGCCTGTATCAGGCATGGAAACCCCAGGGTGAGCGGCTGGAAGCAATGGGCTACCACCCGGATTTTATCAATAAATACTTTTCCGGCGAAGCATTCCGGGAGGCTTTGGAAAAAGCCCCGGGCTTTTTTCCGTCTGAAAGCTGGACCCAGTACTTGAGCAAAACACACCAGGGCTTTGATAAGTACATCGAATTCCTGAATGATGTTGATCTGCCCTTCGATGAAATTGCCGCTTACTGGGACCAGATGCTGGTGCGCCTCACGCCATTGGATGAGGTGCCGATGTTCCGGCTCGGGAACAGCATCCACCACTATCTGGAGGTCATGGCCAACCCCTTCTACGCCATTGCGGGCACGCCCAAGTTGATGCGAGTCCAGAAAACGTTAAGAGACATAAAGTTTTATTACCTCTCCTTTATCCTCAAAAACGCCGAGCTGAGGGGTAAGATCCTCGAATCGAGCCTGGCCGTGATGCCGGAAACTATCCGTTCCTTTATCGATGCCAAAGAAACATCGAAGGATGTGCT
>JAGQXQ010000057.1:0-4780 GCA_020436535.1 Phaeodactylibacter sp. | reverse complement strand
TACGGAAGTTTACAGAATGAAGTGGCCCGGGTAGGAGTTGAACTTAAATCCAAACTGGATGAACTGGTTGAACTGTCCATGGAGGGCCTGCCCCTGATGACCAAGTCGGATGAGGATGACATCGCCAGGGAGATCGAAGCCCTGCGGGTGAAGATGCGGGAGCTGAGCAATAGACAAAAGAAGGACCTTGGCAAAAAGGCACTCAAGGAAGAAGCTATGAATTAAAAGCGTTAAAAAAAAGCCGGTTGCGGGGTCCCGTAAGGCCTTTGCAGCTGGCTTTTTTTTTAAGGCATCTGTACAGTTGCAAAGTCGAAGCGCGGCGGTGACCGATCATATAACAGGACAAATATTGCACTGGCACCCACTTTGCCGGCTTAAGCCCCGGTTGTAAACCTTACTCAGGAATATGAACCGATTTCACCCTCATTCCCCCAAAGGCATCAACCGAAAAATATACCCCGGATTCTCTACTGCTACATAAATGTATCCATCGGGCCCCATTCGCACATCCCGCACCCGGCCGATATTTTTGAGCAGTTTTTCCTCCTCCACTACCTGGTTGCCTTCCATCCTGCAAAGATTAAGGTACTTGAAACGCAGGGAGCCGACGAGCAAACTGCCTTCCCAGTCCGGATAGCGGCCGCCGGTGATGAACGCCATGCCCGAAGGCGCAATAGAGGGAATCCAGTAGGTAACGGGCTGTTCCATACCATCCATGGCCGTTTTATTGGTGAAGGTAGTGCCGTTGTAGTTGATGCCATAGGAGATTTCCGGCCAGCCAAAGTTGACTCCCTTTTGGATGAGGTTGAGCTCATCGCCGCCGCGCGGCCCGTGTTCGTGCGCCCAGATGTCACCGGTTTCGGGATTCATGGCGACGCCCTGCGGGTTGCGGTGCCCGTAGGAATAGATGGAAGCCATTGCGCCCTTTTCCTCAACGAAAGGGTTGTCTTCCGGGATACTGCCGTCCTCTTTGATGCGGTGTATTTTGCCACAATGATTGTCCAGGTTCTGCGGGTTTTGCTCCCGGTTGCCGCGGTCACCGACCGAGAAATAGAGGTAGCCATCCTGGCCGAACTGCAGGCGAGAGCCGTAGTGGTGGCGAGTGGTGGCGTAGGGTAGGGCGATAAAAATGTCTTCCTGTTGGGTGAGCCGGTTGCCTTCCAGTTTCGCACGCAGGATAGCAGTGGTCGCCAGATTCTCGTCGCCGGGGGCTTTGGGCTTGGAATAGGAGAGGTAGATGCTGCTGTTGGTTTCAAAATCGGGGTGCAGAATCACGTCCATGAGGCCACCTTGTCCGCGCGCTTTCACTTCAGGGCTGCCCGCCACTGTCTCTACCTTCCCTTCTTTGGTGCGTCGGTAGAGCGTTCCGCCCCGTTCGGTTATCAGCATGTCGCCATCGGGCAGGAAAGCCATAGACCAGGGCACCTCAATACCGGCAGCCACCGTATCCAGATGAAACCGCAGGCCGTTACTGCTGAACGTATCCGATTGTGGGGCTTCATCCTGAAAGTCGTACGCCATCCTTTTCTGAATGCCACCGAGAATGTAATCCGCCAAAGCGTAAACTTCCTTATCCGTAAAGGTGGTGTCGTAAGAGGGCATACCACCGTCTTCATAGCCATATTTAATGGCCTTGAATAAGTCTTCCCGCGAGTTGCCGTACACCCACTTCCGGTCTACAAAGGCTTCCATGGTTTCCCCGTGGCAGCCGGCGCAGTAGGTGGCGTAGTGGGCTTCTGGCCCGTTGGATGGAGAGGGGGCGAAGGGAGCGGGGGCGAGTAAGGAGAGGCTCATCAGTGCCAGCAATCCCATTCCCAGGGTTCCGTAGTGCTTGATCATGGTCGTGATTTTGGTGTAAGGGCTTGCAAAACAATAAGTAATCCATTTAGACTCGTTCTTTTGTGCAATTCCCCCTTTGCCTGGCATGTGAGCTGACAACTTCGAGTTGTCTGCTCACTTCTCTTGGGACTTTTCCTGGATGCCCCTGGCAGAAAGTCAGCAGACAACGGAAAGTTGTCAGCTGACAGCAAAATGACCTTCATGGAAAGCCAAAGCGGGAATTGCTGCGTTCTTTTGGGTGCTAATTGTGTTGCCAAGCCTCGCCATAGCTTAGGCTATGCCTGCGTTTGGCGCCTTATTAGCGCACAAAATAACTTCCTCTATTCTGTACCACGTATTATTGTGCAAGCCCCAAGGTAGTAAACAGGAAAATAGGGAGATGGTTTGAGCGCTTCTATGAAGCGGTTTGACAAGCCTGTAATTATGATGTTCTATTTGAACTACCAGGATATAAAAAGCGGACGCCGTCCGCCGTAACCTTCCATCAGGAAGAATACTGACGAAAAGGGTGGAAACCCAAAAAAAAACCGCCTTCGCATAAAGCTTCGGCGGGCGGAGGCGGAGGGATTGGCTGCGCCCATCCCGAAGTGGGGGCTGCAAAACTTTTAGATGGCCTTACAGGCTACTTTCTGTTAATAAGCGGTGGCTATGAACGAGCTCCAGCCACCGCTTATTAACAGAAAAGGCCGCCAAATGGCGGCCCATATAAAAGTTTTGCGGAGGAGGAGGGATTCGAACCCCCGGTACCGTCGCCAGTACACCGCATTTCGAGTGCGGCCCATTCAACCACTCTGGCACTCCTCCAAGGAAGACACAAAAATAATGAAATTAATACATAGAATGGCAATTTTTAGTTCCTAATCCCACCCCATCTGATACGACAACACCAGCTCATGCGTCAACCCTACGCCGGCCTCGAAAGTGCTGGCCAAAAAGAAAGAATTGGAATAGTGCAGCTGCCAGTTCTCGCCCAGCCCCACACCTAACTGCAGGTGCGCCTGCCAGTCGGAAGAGACGGCGCCGCCGGTGAAGAGGCGCTGGTCGAAGAGCGCTACCCGGACGCCCGACCAAACATTGGTAGGGGCATAGAACACTTTTTTTACCCACACGATTGGCTCGGCGTAGCCATAGCCATCATCGAAGTAGAACCGCATGCCAGCGTAGGCGTGATAATGCAACGCCCGCTTCAGGTTGCCCTGCTGCTGCCCTTGTCCGTCAAAGTACAGGTCGCCCGGGAAGCTTTGCTCTATGGACAGGCCAGTAAACAGGAATTTTTCATTCTGCCGGCTGGAGCCTACCTGCAGGTAGTAAAACAGGCCGGCGGTGGCATTGGGAAAGAAACGGGACTGCATGGCGTCGCTCAGCAGGTTGTCATTGAGGTTTTCTACCTTGATCTTGCTGCCATCCAGCTGAAATTGGGAGCCGGAAACGCCCAGCCCTATCGATAACCCGTGCTTGCGGTAGCGGTTAAACTGCAACTGGTAGGAGTAAAACAATTGCGCCTGGGTGTAATTGGTAGGGCCAAACTGGTCATTGGCCACAAAGCCGCCGAAGCTCATGTGATTGTCTTCATTGGTATATTTCGCCCCCGCCAGTATGGTTTGAGGAGCGCCCTCAAAGCCCGTCCATTGGCGGCGGTAAGCCAGATCTACGTCCAGCGTTTTCCAGGACCCGTAAGGATCGAAAAGGTCAACAGCGGCCGGGTTGACGACGTAGTCGAAAGACCGGAACTGAGACCAGTGGGCCAGCTGCTGGGCGGTCAATGAGCCAGTCAAAACTGAAAACAGAAAAAGCGGGTAAAAGTATTTCATGCCATTGGGTTTACTGCAACATCCATTGATTAGTAGGTGTCCATCCTAAGAGTTTGTTTGGAGGTCCATCTTTGAGCTGCAAAGGCCACTTTTTTGATGACACTGCGTTGGGGAAATCCTCATTTAGCTACTGCTAAACTCCGGTTTCCCCGCCTTGTTTTATCAAAAAATTGACTCTTTTCGCTATCAAACCCGGCCTCCAAACAAAATCTAAAATTAAGTTTTCAAATAACTTGCGGGCCAATGGTAAATTGGCCCGCAAGGACAGGGCTCTATTCCCGGATAACGGTAATCGTCTTGCGTATCACATAAGGCTCTCCCGGCTGCTCCACCACCAGTACATACAAATAGGTGCCGGCCGGCAACTCCTTACCCTTATAGGTACCGTCCCAGTCGCCCTGATAGTCCCGCGATTCATAAACGACGTCTCCCCAGCGATTGAAAATGGACAGTTTGTGGCCCGGATAAAATTCCAATTCCGGGATGACGAAAAAATCGTTGACACCATCCCCGTTGGGGGTAATGGTGTTGATGGGGTCGATCAGCGGCGCTTCCTTATCAAGTACTTCAACAAAGAGGCTGGCCGTATCCCGGCAACCATTCACGTCTGTGCCGATTACCAAATAGGTGATCGAGGAATCGGGAAGGGTTACAGGGGCCGGACAATCATTACAAGAGAGATAGATCCCGGGTATCCACTGGTACTGGCTGGCCCCCGTGGCCATTAGGGTGAAGGATTCGCCCAGAATCAATCGGGGCGCCGTGCCGGGGTCAACCTCTGGCGCGGGGAAAACAGAGAGTTCTATGGCCGCTGTATCCATACCACAGGCATTGGCGCCGATGAGGTAGTAAACGGCTGTTGTATCCGGACTAGCCAATGCAGAGGCAGGGCTGGTGACTTCCAGTCCTCCCGTAGGGCTCCACCAGCTAAAATTTCCGTTTCCGCTGGCCAGCAATTCCAGGCTTTCGCCATAGCAAACACCCTGGTTAGCAGCAATGATCATTGGATTGGGCGCCTCATCTTGCGAAACCTCCACGGCTGCCTCCCCGGAGCATCCCTGCCCATCGGAGACGGTGACGCTAAAGGCGCCTTCGGAGCTGACGGTAATGGTTTGGGTAGTGTCGCCGGT
>JAGQXQ010000357.1:2084-2396 GCA_020436535.1 Phaeodactylibacter sp. | reverse complement strand
GGCTCTACCGCAGATCATCGAAAACGCGGTGCCCTTCAACATGGAAGCAGACAGCCTCAACGCCGCCATCCTGGGGGAAGACGCCGAGCCGGGCAAGCCCACGTTCGACCTGTTCATCAAGGAGGTGCGCCGGGAAATGACCGTCAAGTGCGGGCAGAAGTGTACAGCCATCCGCCGTATTATCGTTCCGGAAGAAATGGTGGAAGACGTTCAGCTGGCCCTGAGCCAGGAACTACAGCGCACCACCATCGGCGACCCCAGCGTGGAAGGTGTCCGGATGGGGTCATTGGTGAGCCGCAGCCAGGTAGAAGA
>JAGQXQ010000357.1:0-1960 GCA_020436535.1 Phaeodactylibacter sp. | reverse complement strand
GTCAATGACGACCCCTTCAATAAACAAAATACCCACCATATCGAAGCATTTGGGCCGGTGAGTACCATTCTACCATATAAAAAGATGGGCGAGGCCATCGAACTGGCCAACATGGGCAAGGGGTCCCTGGTCAGCACCATTGCTACAGCCAATGAACGCATTGCCCGCAACTACGTGATGGGCGCGGCGCCTTATCACGGCCGCATTCTCATCCTCAACCAGCAGAGCGCGAAGGAGAGCACCGGCCATGGTTCTCCTATGCCCATGCTGACGCACGGTGGGCCGGGCCGGGCCGGTGGGGGAGAGGAGATGGGCGGCCTGCGTGGCGTCAAGCACTACCTGCAACGCACTGCTATTCAGGGCCACCCTACCTTTATCACGGCGGTTACGGATGTTTATCAGGCGGGTGCCCGCTATAAGGAAAAGGATATTCACCCCTTCCGCCAGCATTTTGAAGACCTGGAGATTGGCGAGACCCTCATTACCGCCAGGCATACCGTTACCGAAGCAGATATTGTCAACTTCGCCAATGTCAGTGGCGACCACTTCTACGCTCATGTGGATGCCACCTCTCTGGAAGGCACTATCTTCGAGCAACGGGTAGCTCATGGTTATTACATCCTGTCGAAGGCTGCCGGCCTGTTCGTCGACGGAAGAAAAGGGCCGGTATTGCTCAATTACGGCATCGAGGATTTCCGCTTTACCAAACCAGTATACGCCGGTATGACCATTGGCGTGCGTTTCTCCTGTAAGGAAAAGATCGCCCAGGAAAAGCGCGACGAGCAGGATGTGCGCAAAGGCATCGTCAAATGGCTGGTGGACGTGTACGATGAAACCGGAGAGACGGTGGCTATTGGGACGATCTTAACGATGGTGAAAAGGAGAGAGGAGGGAACGTCAACTTCGCAATAATACTACTGGTTAGCATTGCGCCCCAGTACTATTATTATGAACCCTCCCATCTCACTACCCTTTGCCGTTCCTACGAACGGTTAGCTGCGTCACATCCGGCCGAGAATAGTGCCCCGACGGGTCAAAATTCTGCCGCTCCTCGCGAACGCGGGTGTGGTGGAGTTCAACTACTTTCAGGCACTCCTCATTCACCACCGGCTCCAGCAGCCAGCTGCCGTCAGGATTGGCAATGCAGGAGACGCCTTAAGCGTGTCTTTATGCGGCATGATCGTTCTATTTATGATCGTTATGAAAGTGATAATTATATTTATAATAATTATAAAAGTAGCGATTTTTTCCTAAATGGCTGATTTTCTTTAATTTACCATACGCATAGTACTCTGTTAATTAAGTAAATTATCGTTTCTGGGCGATGAATTTTCGTTTTAATCAAGGAGCGCCCGGAGCCTGATAGCGTTCGACTGAGCGTTCGAACGCTGAGCTCACGCCGAAGCCTGGAAACCAAGGCGCGTTTTCAGAAGGCCCAGAAATTTGAACTATTCCGACAGGAATCACAAAACTCCATACCGAAGGACTTTTCGGAGCAGCCTCATTGATACACTACTCACTGATACACCACTCACTGATACACCACTTGGATAGCAACCCCTGATCATTCACCAAACCCATTCATACCATGCAAAAAGCACTATTTCTAAGCCTGGCCATCCTGGTCGTTTTCGCTTTCCAAACTGCCCAGGCGTAGCAAACTTACCTGCCGGTATCTTCCAAATCCGAAACAGCCATTAAACATTACAACCAGGGGATGGAAGCCGCTCCTCACGCTTCTTATCACCTCGGTTCTCCTATTAGCCCTTTGTCATAAACCTGGCTCTGGCCCGGCCAGGCACCAACTCCGCCTGCACTCCATAAGCCGATCAACCCTGCCTTGCTACTGGTAAGCTCATCAACTGGAAAAGGGCGCCATTTAGCATCACGCTCCATCAACCCTTTTGGACTTTGGACAAACTAAACGTGAAGTCGGAAGTCGGACTGTCCTTTCGCGTAA
>JAGQXQ010000356.1 GCA_020436535.1 Phaeodactylibacter sp. | reverse complement strand
AATCGCCAATTGCTGAATAGTCACAAAAAGCGTTAATTTTTGGATTATCACACCCGGCTGGAGGAATGGCTGCTCTTTGGCACCTATCCCGGGGTATTAGAACTGGAAAACCGCCAGGACAAAGCTGCTTTTCTCAGTGAGTTAACCCAAGCCTACCTCTAAAAAGACGTTCTTGAATTGAGTGGTATCCGCCACAGCAATAAGTTGCGGGATCTTCTACGCCTGTTGGCGTTTCAGGCCGGCTCGGAAGTGTCTTTCAACGAATTGGGCAGAGCTTTAGGGTTAGATACAGCGACCGTCCAGCGTTATGTCGATTTACTGGAAAAGGTTTTTGTAATAAAAGTAGTTGGCGGATACAGCCGGAATTTGCACAAAGAAATTTCGAAAAAACAGAAGATTTATTTCCAGGATTTGGGCGTGCGGAATGCGCTGATTGAGCAATTTGCCTCTCTAAACCTCAGAGACGACCAAGGAAGGCTTTGGGAGAATTACCTTTTTATAGAAAGATCGAAGCTACTCAACAACAATCAGCTGAGGGCGAACCAGTTTTTCTGGCGGTTGCAAACCGGAGCGGAACTGGATTATGTGGAAGAATACGAAGGAAAACTAGCTGGCTTTGAATTCAAATTCGGCAAAAAGAAAGTTAAAGCACCCCAAGCCTGGCAGGAAACCTACCCGCAGGCCACCTTCCAGGTGATCAATCAGGAATCCTATCTTCCTTTTGTGCTGGAAGAGGGGGAGGCCTCCACCACCTAAAGGCTTCCGGCACCTCCCTGCTCAGCACTTCATTTAAAACTTCACCCCCACACTCAACTGCAGATAACTGGCGTTCAGGTCCGTAGTACCTATGGTATTTTCCTGGAAGCGGTAACCCAGGGAAGCAACAAATGCCAGGCCGGGGTTGACGGAGCGCTGTATGCCGCCGCCGATGCCCGCCATCAGGCCGCCGTCGATGTTTTTCTCCAGGACGCCCAGGCCGTAGCCCAGGTTGCCGTAAAAGAAGGGCGCCCATTCCGTCAGTGAAGGATAGACGCGGATGTCGGCGTAGAGCGGGATCAGCTCGTAGTCTCCATAGCCTTCCACCCCTACCCCGAGGCCCAGGCTGATATTTCGGTTGATGTGAAAGCCGTTGACGGTGTGTATGGCAAAATAATCCTCGTTGTTGTTAGCGTCGCCCACGGATCCGATACCGAAACCGTAGCCCAGGGTGGTGATATTGGTGAAACCTTCCCCATCCTGTACAAACACTTTGTTTTTTAGGTTGTCGTGCGAAATTTCCTCCCGCGCCACCCGGCTCACCTCAGCGGCGGAGAAGGTGTAGACGTCGCTTTCGGTAGTCATGATCTGTATTCCATCCGCATCGAGGGGTTTGATAATGGAGCCCTTGATCACGCGGCCGTCTTTAAGGTAAACAACATCCATTTTGTCCTGCCCGTAAGCAGTGATGGCGACGATGGCCAGCATAAAAGTAAGCAAGATCGTTTTCATGGCTGAATCGTTTTTTCGGTTGGTTGAATGACCCGTGCATCGGGTGTAATTAAATTGCGGACGATGAGGCCGCCCTGGCCCTCCAGGGTCAAGGTATGCTCTTCCGTCCGTTGGTTGTACTGGTTGTAAAAAGTAACTTTTATTTCATTGAGCCCTTTTTTCAGCGGGATGCGCTGGTAGAAAATCTCGGCTGGGAGCGACTGCCAGGAGCGGATGTCGGCCCGCTCGGTGATGGCGTTGAGGATGTCCATGGCGCCGCCCAGAATCTGGCCGGCTGTATCGGAATATTGATCTTCCTTTTTTTTCTCTTTATCTTCTTCCTTTTTCTTTTCCTCTCCTTCCTTTTGTTCCTCTTTTTCCTCCTCCTTGCTGTCCTTCTTTTTGGTTTCGATCGACCGCAGAGAGGCTTCTACGGCTTCTTTAGCGGCGAGGCGGAGCAGGGCGGTGGCCAGTTCGCGGTGGAAGCGGTCGCGCAGCGACTGTGCAGCCACCTCGTTGAGGTCTTCGATCATCTCCAACTGCCGAACGCCGCCGGGGTAAGTCACTTTTGCCGATCGTAGCGGGTAGTCCCGGTTGCGGAATGCCGGAAGCGCTATACTGATGTTGTTGACCCCAGTGAAACCGTTGTATCGGTTGTAGTCCTCCGGGCCTACATCGTATTCCAGGCCCGTGCTGTTGTTGACAAAACTCAGCTCCGAACTACTGCTGTTGCGAAATAGGTTGAAGCCGAGTATGTTTTCTACTTTGATAGGCCCCTGCCCGTTTTCCCAGAACAAGGCCAGGGTGCCGCCCTGGCCTTCCTCGTTTTCGCAACGAGGATTCAGCAGTCTGGAGTAGTACGATTCTTCATTGGCAAAACCGATCTGCCTGGCCAACCGGACGAGGTCGCATTTCAGTTGTTCGGGCATGTTTACGCCCATATAGGGCCTGACTTTTCCATCCTCAATAAAAAGATCGGCGGCATTGCGATAAGCGATGAACGCATCGTTCCATTCGCCGTTCATCTCGTAGCTCAGGCCCATCGTGATATGGCCGAGCACATCGTCGTGATACTTGAGCGGCTTATCGGGTACGGCATCGTTGAGCTCCTGCAGGCGGATATTGGTGCGGCGGGCTTCTACCCGGGCTGCCGATACGTCGTTGAGCTCCAGGTAGTTCAGGCTCTTGAGGTAGTGCACGGCTATATTTTCAAAATACTCGGTTCGGTAGGGCAGCACCCTCGGGTTGCTGACCATGGCCAGGCCCTGTGCGCCCAGGGAGGCCCGGCGGTCTTCGATCAGGTAGTCGGCCTGATTGAGGTACTCGTTGCTTTCTTCCAGCTTGCCCTGCATGCGAGCCAGCGCGCCCAGTTCCAGGTAATACAATACCTTGTTTCGGTCTTTTTGGTAGAAATTTTTCTTTTCGATAATACGGGCGGCGCCTTCGAGATCCGATTGCTCCAGTTTGTCGTTGTACAGGAGCCGGTATTGCTCGAAGGAGGCGCAGGAAGAAACTATCCATACCAGGGACAGGCAGTACAGCATTTCAGCGTATTTCATAGGTGTCGGGCTTGGGGCGAAAAAAAGATGGGCGTACTTCAACCTTTCGCAAAACGCAGGGGCGCCTTTCTTTGAAGAAATATTCCCCAAAAACCAGCGTCGGGTTCAATACCTCGTCCGCTGCGTATCTGTGCTCGGCAGGGTACCCCAGGGTGCGTATTGACTAGTTCTTGACGAACTTTTTGATCTTTTTATCGCCGATCCAGACTACCTCGTTGGTCTCCATATCAGTGAGTATCATATCAATCTGATAATAGATGACCTTTTTGCGTTTGTAGGCATCCATGATGGAGTTGATGGAGCCCTGCAGCATGTAGTCGGCGCCGACTTCCAGCCCCCACTGCTTCATAGTAGACTGGGATGCATTGGTTTGCTGATCGGCCCGTTCGCGGCGGATCTGCTCGCGTTTTTCGCCGCCCTGCACCAGGCGGACGCGCCCGCTTTGGACAAAAGCTTTTTCAAGCTCTTTGGTGAAGACTTCCGCTTCGATATGTTCGTGGGACTTGTTTTCCACCATGCCGACAATGACTACCGGCTCAGATCCGGTTTTGCTCACATGGCGCTCGAGCCACGGGCGGCCCATGATCTCAGTGACGAGCTCGGCGGCAGTGAGGCGGGCGTCGGTATCGTTCCAGCGGCCGCTCAGGTCGACGGTGGTGTCGGTATCGATGCGCTGTACCTGACGGTTACAGGAAGCGCCCAGTAAAAGGGCGAATAAAAGGAATGGGAGAATGGGTTTCATGTAGATTGATTTTGGTTTGATTTCGTTTTGCATGCTGAGTACTCTGTTAATTAAGTAAATTATCGTTTCTGGGCGATGAATTTTCGTTCTAATCGAGGAACGCCCAGAGCCTGATAGCGTTCGACTGAGCTCACGCCGAAGTCGTTCGCTATCAAGGCGAGAACGGGACGAAGAGTAGGGCGAAAAGGCAC
>JAGQXQ010000355.1 GCA_020436535.1 Phaeodactylibacter sp. | reverse complement strand
TTGTTGTGTTCATGTCGGTTTCATCGTGATCTACTGAGTAATGCCCTGCAAACTTAGGAGGAGGGGAGGGAAATGGTTTTCACGGATGTTACCGATGTTTTACTGGGTGTTACATTCCGGCAGTGTCCTACGGCGGCTATATTCATCTTCTATAGACCTACCGTCAAAAATAGTGGTTTACTATACCGCTAGAGTTAGCAGCAGGGGTTCTTCTGTGCATACTTCTGGCGTTGTATCCGGATTGACTAAAAACCAGGGGCGTTGCTGTTCCTTTGGTACCGGTATATTCTGAGCGCTATTATAAGTTACAATCAGAAGGCTGCGGCCAAGCGGAGATATGTTCGGTAAAGAAGCGTGCACCAGGTTCGGATGAAAAAACAGGACAGTGCCTGATTTTCCCTTTGGAGCAGCAATTCCCCACTTTTCTACCAACCGGGCAATTGTCGGCTCGTCCAGTTGATAAGTTAAATCCACGCCAACATCGTTTTTCCATCCTTCGCCCGTTTCTTTTTTAACCATAGGTTCAAGCAGGCCTTCGTGGTGGGAATTAGGGATAAACCACATAGAGCCGTTAAATTCCGTACAATCATCTAAAAACAGAACGGCATTCAACGCATTAGGCAAGGGCATTCCATCTTTTTTGTGCCAGAAAATAAAATCTTGATGCCAGGGCCACAATTCTCCATTAAAAGGCTGTTTGAGGTTGATTTTAAACTGATAGACATAGCCCTCATCATTCAGCATTTGCCGTGACGGTTCTAAAAGGCGTTTCTGGCGAACCAATCTGCGAAAAACCGGGCTTCTCAGATGACAACCGTGAAGCGCCCGTAGCGTTTGCGTATTTTTTTCCCAAACTAATTCAGGAGAATCCGCTTTTTTCAAAGGAGTCATAGCTTCCTTTAGATAGGCCACTTCTTCATTGGAAAACAGTTCAGGTAACAAGAGCATGCCTGTTTCCTGATAGGTTGTTAATTGTTCTTTTGTAAGTTTCATTGAAAATTCTGGTTCATTTCAAATTGAAGCTTGCTCACGCCTGGAGGCACTATGAGTGTTTATGTTTGATCTACATAGCTGATCATGCCTTGATGGATTGCAAGCAGAATCTTTTTCATTATTGCAACATTAAAAGACAGGTTTGGCGGTTCAAAAAGCGCCCCATGGACTCCACGGGCAGGGTAGACTTTAAAATTCCCTTTGGTAAATGGTTGCCAATTTTTACTAAAATTCGAAGAGTCGATATTTTCGTCTTTTTCTGAAAGGAGTTGATGGATATTGGCCTGTATGACTGTATTTACCTTTAAGCCCATGAGGAAATGCTGATAAGCGGATATCCGTTGCTCGGTTTGCTTCCGCACAATCTTATTTTCGAGTAATGCGCTTTGTTCCTTCGAAATATTGGGGTCGTTTTTTACGTCTTTTAAGTATTCGTTAAAATCGAATTCAGTAGGGACTGAGGATAACCTGATGGCGCTATCTCCAAAAATAATATCACTTACAGCTTCGCCTTTGCTTTCCATAAAACGAGCCATTTCAAAGGCCAGGTTGCCGCCGGAAGAATAACCGAAAAAGACATAAGGGCCGCTGGGTTGGTACTTTTTAATTTGCTGATAATAAGTTTCCAACCTGTCTTCCTCCTGTATAAAGTCAAAACTGTGAAGAGCAACTTCAGGCAAGGAGCCCGCCAATTGTTCGTAGGTTACAGCCAGGCCCCAAAGAGCTGGAAAAGCAAAAACCTTCAACGTCGCGTGCTCATTAAAACACAAACCCTGCCGGTGATGGAATTTCGATTCATGGGCCTCTGTTTCCGTAATGCTTTTTGCCATCTTTTGTATCGTGGGGTACTGGAAAATAAGGGATAGCGGATATTCTATCTGAAAGTTTTGATGAATGGCCGCCACCAGGTGGATAGCCCGTAGGCTGTGCCCACCCAAATCGAAGAAATTGTCATAAATGCCAATAGGGGTTATTTCCAGTATTTCTTCCCAAATGCCTGCTAACGTAGTTTCTATGCTATTGCGAGGAGCGGTATAGGCTGTTCGGGAAACTAAGCTGCCTTCTTCCGGGCCAGGCAGTGCATTTCGATTAACCTTGCCGCTCGTAGTTAGTGGCAAGGTTTCCAATTCTACAAAGTAAGAGGGAATCATATAGCTTGGTAGCTGCTCGGATAGATATAACCTTAGGCTTTCCGCGTCAGGTATCCCGATAGCTATCGGGAGTTCTTTGGGCACCAGATAAGCGACTAGTTCCTTACCTTGGCCCATCTCTTTACCGATTACTGTAGCTGCCTGAATAGCAGGATGCTGCAACAAAGCCTGCTCAATTTCCCCGGCTTCGATGCGATGGCCCCGGATTTTCAATTGATGGTCAAGGCGCCCAAGAAATTCAATATTTCCGTCAGGCAGCCATCGGGCTAAATCGCCGGTTTTGTATAAGCGTTCACCAGCTTTAAAAGGGTGAGGAATGAATCTTTGATCGGTTAATTCAGGTTGGTTGAGGTAGCCTCGGGCTAAGCCCGCACCGGATACACAAAGCTCGCCAGCAATGCCTATGGGAAGTAATTTCTGTTCTTTGTTCAAAATAAAGACTTCTGTATTGAAAATAGGTTTTCCGATAGGAATAAAAGGCATTTCCCATTGTGGCGGGACTTCAAAAATACTAGTGCAAACGGAATTTTCCGTTGGGCCGTAAGCATTGATATACTTCCTGCCTTTACTAAGCGCGGACGCGCCTTCCAAGATTGGGCGCTCTCCTGCGGATTTCAGTACCCTTACTCCGCCTAAGCCACTCTTATCCAGCGTATTCAGATAGGCCGGAGGTAACGTAAGTACACTAATTAATTGTGTTTCTATTTGCTTAAGCAATTTTTGAGGCGAATGAATGATTGTTTGGCTCGTCATCACTAAGGTGGCGCCGGATAAAACGGCTTGTAATATTTCAGAAATCGAAGCGTCAAAAGTATAAGCGGCAAATTGAAGGATATGATCGACTGGCTGAATATCACAAAGCTGAATTTGGCAAAGTATCGTATTAATAATTCCTGAGTGCTCGATCATTACTCCCTTGGGCATGCCGGTCGAACCTGATGTGTAGATAATGTATGCTAAATTACTGGGCGTATTGATAATTACTGGATTGCTATTCTTTTCATGCTTTATCTTTTCTACCCTTAAAACAGGCCGGATACTATCTGTTTTTTGAACAACTGCATGAGTATCCACATCGGCCAGCAAGACTTTCGCCCGGCTATCCCGAAGCATGAATTCTACTCTTGCCTCCGGAAAACCCGGATCAATGGGCAAATAGGCCGCTCCGGATTTCATCACCCCCAGAATGGCAATGATCATCCACTCGCTCCGCTCTAGATGTAAGGCGATTATATCATCAGGCTGAATGTGATAGTTCTCCCGCAGATAATGTCCAAGCTGGTTGGCTTTTTCATTAAGTTGAAGGTAGGTCAGTTCTTTATTCTCAAAAACGACGGCTACATTATCCGGCGTCTTTTTGACCTGCTCTTCAAATAAATCGATAATCGTTTTATCTGCCGGCAAATCTGCTTGGGTCGCATTAAATGTTTTCAGGATTAAAGTTTTTTCTGTATCCGGCAAAATATTTAATTCATCAATTAGCTCATCAGGTTTGGCCAATACGCTGTTTATTAAGCACTCCAAATGGTTGACTAATCTTTGAATTCTATCTGCTTTAAACAAATCGGTACAATATTCCACATTTAAGTGCAGCCCCTCTGGGGAGGGAGCAAAATTAAAAGCTAAATCAAACTTGCTAATATCTGATTCAATGATTTCCGGGCTTATGGACAGGCCTTCCAATTGAAGGCCGGCTTCTTCGTTGTTCTGTAGGGCGAGCATGACGTCAAAAACCGGAGAACGGCTCATGTCTCTGGATAAGCTGAGTTCTTCCACCAGCCGGTCAAATGGATAAAATTCGTGTTCAAAGGCCTCCAGCGTGTTTATCTTTACTTTTTGCAGGAAATCTTCGAAGGTATCCTCCTCCGCTATTTGATTTCTCAAGACGAGCGTATTGATATAAAAACCAACCTGTTCGTGTAAATCAGGATGGCTTCTACCTGCAGTTGGGGTGCCTATCAGCAGGTCTCTTTGCCCGGTATAGCGGTAGAACAGCACTTTAACCAGAGCCGTAAGGCTCATAAACAGAGTGGTTTCCTGCGCCCGGGATAGCTGCTCCAGTTTTTCCAGTACGGCGGCATTAAATAGCGTATAGATGCCAGCGCCTTTATGTGTTTTAATAGCCGGCCTGGGATAATCCGAAGGCAACTCCAGGTTCGGCAGCTGGCCATCTGTAGGCACCAGTTTTTTCAGCCAGTACTTCCTGAGCGGAATGGCCTGCTCAGAAGCCAACAGTTCATTTTGCCAGGTAGCATAGTCTTTATACTGAATGGGCAAAGGAAGGAGCACCGATAAGGGCTGCTCTATTTCCTGTATACAAGCGGAATATAAAGCGGACATTTCCTTTGCTAAAATCCCCATTGACCAGCCGTCAGAAATAATATGGTGCATATTGGAGAGCAGGATATGTTCGGATGGGCTTACCTTCAGGGCCTCCAGCCGCCAAAGGCTATCCTTTTCCAAATTAAAAGCATAGGTAGCATGTACCTGGATGCGTGCTTGGATAGCCTCAGCGCCGGCATTGGTAAAATCGCTGACTTTTAATTTGAAATTCAGGTTGGATTGAATAAACTGCCGCCCTTCTACAAAGTTAGTCCTAAGAATTTCATGCCGCTGGAAAAGTAGTCTAATGGCTTGTTCGAGTGCTTTAAGGTCCAGCTTGCCCGTGAGCTTGAAGGCAGCGGGCATATTATAGGCGATCTGGTTTTCCTCTATTTGATCTAATACCCAGAGCCTCCGCTGGGCATTGGACAGGGCATAGCTCTCCTGTGTTGCAATGCGAGGAATAGGGGGTAACAGGCTAGAGTGTAGGCCGGCCAACTTACTTACTTCCAGTGCAAGCTCGGCAATAGTTGGATGGGCAAAGGCCTGGGTTAGCTTGATTTTAACGGATAATTGCTTGTGAATCAGGGAAACCAGGCGGATAGCGCGGAGGCTATGGCCGCCAATGCTAAAGAAATTGTCATGAATACCAATGGGCATTCTTCCTAGTACCTCTTCCCATATAGCAACTAAAGCTTTTTCTATCGGATTACGGGCGGGTGCATAAGCCGTACCCAAAGCAAGGCTGGCCATATCAGGAGCAGGCAAGGCGTTGCGATTGACCTTACCGCTGGCCGTTAGGGGCAAGCTATCCAGTTTCACAAAATAGGACGGGATCATGTAATCGGGCAAAGCGCTGGCATTTGGCCAGGCCCCCAAACCACCAGAACCTTCAGATAAGAAGTTGCGCAAAGTTTCTATATCGGGTAGCTGTCCTGCATCCCTGGCCACCAGATATGCTGCCAGCTCTTTGCTCGTACTGCCTTCCGCTGCATAGCCAATAACCACCGCCGACTGGATAGCGGGATGCGCCAGTAAAGCCTGCTCAACCTCTCCGGCTTCAATGCGGTAACCCCTTATTTTTAGTTGATGGTCTATACGCCCTAGAAACTCAATATTGCCATCGGGCAACCATCGGGCTAAATCGCCGGTTTTGTATACTCGTTCTCCTTGTTTGAAGGGGTGGGGGACAAAGTTTTCAGCAGTCAAGGCCTCATTATTGTGATAGCCAACTGCCAACTGCGCCCCGCCCGCATAGATTTCACCTGCAATACCTATCGGGCATAAATTTCCTGCTTCGTCGACAATATAAATCTCCATATTGTCTATCGGTTTGCCCACCAATGCGCTTGTCCGCGTATCAAAATCTGTTTGGCTTACCTCATAGCTAGTGATAACATGGGTCTCGGAGGGGCCAAATTGATTGATAAGCGTGGCATTCGCCCTTTTCAGGAAATCGGACAGATCCTCTGTCAGATATAATATTTCACCAGAGCTAACTACTTCTTCCAAACAAATGGGATAATGTTCTTCCAGCTTAGCCTGCTGCACCAGGCTGTCCAGGACGGTATAGGTGAAAAATATGTGGGTTAGATGGTTATCCCGAATGATTTCTAACATCCTGGCCGGGTTCTTTCGATCCAGCTTGCTTAGAAGGTATAACTCGCTTCCAAAGCAGAGCGTTGAAAATATTTGCAGAAAGCTCCCATCAAATGTAATGCTGGAAAACTGGAGGACTCGCCTATTTGATTTATTGCTGAATTGCCCCTGCTTCCAGTGAATGAGGTTTACCAGGGCGCCATGTTGCATCTGAATGCCTTTTGGCCGGCCTGTTGAACCGGAGGTATGAATGATATAGATCGGGTCAGTGGTTGATAAGCCCGTTTCTGGTTTTTCTCCCGATGTTCTGGCGATCAACTCCCACTCTTCATCCAGCAAAATGAGAGAGATAGCTTGATTTTTATTCAGTTGCTCGGCGTATGCCTTTGTACTAATGGCCCACCTGGCGCCGACGTTTTCCAGCACTTCATCAATCCGCCTTTGGGGGAAGTCCGAATCAATGGGAACGTAAGCGCCTCCTGATTTTAAGATGCCTAAAACCGCAACAATCATGTCAGCAGAGGGATCTACACAGATCGCTACAGCCGCTCCCTTCTTCACCCCTTTTGAAACCAGGTAATTTGCCAAACGGTTGGATTGTTCCTCAAGTTCCCGGTAGCTTAGGCGTTTCTCTTCAAAAACAAGGGCTATTTTATCGGGTGTTTTGGCTGCCTGCTCTTCAAAGAGTTGAGTAATGGTTTTATCCTTTGGATAATCGACAGCGGTAGCATTAAACTCCCGGAGGCGGCTTTTTTCCGCTAACGGTAAAATGTTAAGCTGCTTAATTGCCTGGCCGGGGTTTTCAAGTGCACACTCAACTAAAGTTTCCAAATGAGATATTAACCTTTGGATGCGAGGGGCTTTGAATAAATGGGTATTGTAATTAATATTCAAGGCTAGCCCATTCGGGCTTTCTTCAAAATTAAAAGCCAGGTCAAATTTATTGCCATTCGTGTTGATTGCTTCCGTGTCGATGTCCAAATCCCCTAGCTGTAAGGTGCTACTTTCATTATTTTGCAGCACCACCAGTATATCAAATATTGGAGAACGGCTCATGTCTCTGGGCAGGTCCAGTTCTTCCACCAGCCGGTCAAAAGGATAGAATTCGTGTTCAACGGCCTCTAAGGCACTCGTCTTTACTTTTTGCAAGAAACCTTCGAAGCTATCCTCTTCTTCTATTTCGTTTCTTAACACCAGGGTATTGACATAAAAACCAATCTGACCGTGTAAATCCGGATGGCTCCTACCCGCAGTTGGCGTGCCTATAATCAGGTCCTTTTGCCCGGTATAGCGGTGGAGCAATACCTTCATTAAAGCAGCTAAAATCATAAATAAAGTGGCTTCCTGCGATTGCGCCAGCCTGTTTAGTTGTTCCAGCACCGCAGCGCTAAAGACGGCTTTTTGGTTGGCGCCTTTATATGTTTTTATAGCCGGGCGGGGAAAATCAGCAGGCAACTCCAGGTTTGGCAACTGGCCATCTGTGGGCGCCAGCTGTTTCAGCCAGTACTGCCTAAGCGGGATGGCCTGCTCAGATGCCAATAGTTCGTTTTGCCAGGCAGCATAGTCTTTATACTGAATGGGCAAAGGAGGGAGTACCGACAAGGGCTGTTCTATTTCCTGTATGCAAGCGGTATATAAAGCGGACATTTCCTTTACCAAAACGCCTATTGACCAGCCATCAGAAATGATATGGTGCATATTGGAGAGCAGGATATGTTCGGATGGGCTCACCTTTAGCACTTCCAGTTGCCAGAGGCTATCTTTTTCCAAATCAAAAGCATAAGCAGCGTGCGCCTCGATGTATGCTTGAATAGCTTCAGCGCTGGCATTGGTGAAATCGCTGGCTTCTAAGGTAAAGTTCCTGCCATGATGAATCAGTTGCCGCCCTTCTACAAAGTTAGTTCTCAAGCTTTCATGCCGCTGGAAAAGCAAGTTGATGGTTTGTTCGAGCGCTTGAATGTCCAGCTTACCCTTGAGCTTGAAAGCGGCGGGCATATTATAGGCAACCTGATTTTCCTCCATTTGATCTAAGACCCAAAGCCTCCGCTGGGCATTGGACAGGGCATAGCTTTCCTGTATTGCAATGCGAGGAATAGGGGGTAACAGGCTGGGATGCAGGCTGGCTAGTTTACTTATTTCCGGAGCAAGCTCGGCAATAGTCGGATGCGCAAAAATTTGAGTGAGCTTGATCTTAGCTGATAATTGTTGTTGAATCAGGGAGATAAGCCGAATCGCGCGAAGGCTATGGCCGCCAATGTTGAAGAAATTATCATGAATGCCGATGGGGGTTCTACCCAGTACTTTTCCCCAAATAGCTGCCAGGGTTTGTTCTACCGAATTGCGAGGCGCAACATAAGATTCTCCCGAACCGAGGCTCAAATCATCTGGCTTAGGTAGTTTCTTGTGATTGATTTTCCCACTTGACGTCAGGGGTAGGGCATCTAATGATAGAAAATACTGGGGGATCATATACTCGGGCAATTCAGCCGCTAATAATTCCTTTAGTTGTTTAATCAACTCTTGCTTCAAATCTCTTTCAATTGGAATATTGCAGTATAGTTCTTTTCTAGTCGCAAGCCTTGCCTGTGCTTCTATGGGGAAAATAATATTTAAGCCTGTTTTCCAGAGGGAGGGAGGAATAATGGCTACGTCAAAAGCTCCTGATTCCGTATCCGCCGACCAGTTTATTTTTACTTCATAATCTGTGTTTTCTACTAGATCCCAAAAGGATTCAGGATTTAAACCCCGCTCCTGGTTTTGCAGAGCCGCTCTAAATTCCGCAACGCTGGAGCAATCCCATTGCCCATTTACCCATTTCAAGGCTTCAATTCCTTTTTGAATTCGAGAATTCGGGATGTTTTTTAAGCCTAGAATGGCATGATTATCCTTTTTAAGCCAATTGTTGACTGTTTCTAAGGCCCATTTTCCTTCTTCCCAATCTTGCCATTGTACCGGACACTCAGCGGAAGGTTTACCTACTCTTAGGGTAACATCATACCTGTACTGGGTCAATTCATTCCAGAATGCTCCTTTTTTCAATTCCATATCCACCTGAAGATGCAATTCTGCATGTTCCTGAAGATGATAGAAAAAGAAGGGGTCTATCGTCAACTCTTTTTCGTCCTTTATTGCCTGGCCAAGCGCCCGGCTGAATTCATCCTGCGATGTCGAATCCGACAGTTGGAATAACTTAACTTCAGCATAGAAAGCTTTGAGCAGTGGAAAGCTGCGCACATCCCCAATAAAAAGGTGCCCGCCGGCTTCAAGCAGGCCCTTAGATCTGATCAATACTTCTTCGAGATAATTCTGATTAGGAAAATATTGTATTACCGAGTTAATGATAATCGTATCCAGAGACTGCTTCTCGATATCTAACAAATCGTGAGCCGCATGACACAGGACCCGGGCATGTGCCAATTCAGGATAGGCTTGTTGGAGCCTGTTAATTTTCTCTACTACTTCTTTGGAGACATCTATGCCGAAGTATTGGCTGGCCAAAGGCGCTATGCGCGCTAAAAACATTCCTGTACCGACCCCTATTTCCAATACCCTTGAAGGGTGTAAAGCTTTAATTCGGCTAGCCGTATGTTCTACCCACTCCTTCATTTCTTCTGCCGGAATAGGTGCTTGGGTATAACTACTATCCCAGCCGGCAAGGTCAAGAGTTAAATCTTGTACTTCCGTTTCTTCCTCATAAAAACTATCAAATACATTCTGCCAATTTTCTAAGTATTCTTCCAGAATCTGATCCTGGCTATCGGTATCTACTTCTGCGACTTCGGAAACGATATAAGCAACCAGTGCTTGATCATTATCGTAGGTAGTACCAATGACCGCAGCATTTTTTACAGCAGGATGCTGAAGTAAGGCATGCTCAATTTCTCCCGCTTCAATTCGATATCCTCTGATTTTTAATTGATTGTCAATTCTGCCTAAAAATGCTATATCCCCGTCGGGAAGCCAACGAGCTAAGTCGCCGGTTTTGTATAGGCGTTCGCCTGCTTTGAATGGGTGCGGAATGAATTTCTCTGCTGTTAGTTCGGGATTGTTTAAATAAGCACGGGCTAGGCCGAAACCGCCTATATATAGCTCGCCCGCTATACCTATGGGTACAACGGCTAAGTTATTATCCAGTATATATAAATCTGTATTGGCGATTGGCTTTCCTATTGATATATCTGCATCGCTGCTGCTGATGTATTGAACGCTACAGCCTACGGTGGCTTCTGTTGGGCCATACTCATTGTAAATGGCCATATTCTTATTTAAGCCATACAACAAGGATATATGTCTGCTCTGGAGCGCTTCTCCTCCAAGTATAACAGTCTGTATTGCAGTTGTCGACAAACCTAAGCCCGCCAATAAGTCTATATGGCTGGGCGTCAGTTTTATGGCTTCTAAGGGCGTATTGCTGGAAAATGCGGTTTCCAGTAAATTTCCGATATCATTTGTTCCATAAACATATAACCTGCTACCACGCAACAACGGGCAAAACAAAGTTGTCAAAGCCATATCAAAAGCAATGGGGGACAACAGGCCCATTGATGGCTTTGGGCTATCCTTAAAGTATGTCTTATTTGCCCATTGGAGATAATTACTGATGGAATGATGCTCAATCATGACTCCTTTGGGCTGCCCCGTAGAACCAGAGGTATATATGATATAGGCTAAATGCTTACTGCTATTGGCCTTAACCGGATTGCCTTCCTTACTTTTTTTTATTTTTTCGATGGATAAAACAGGCAAGACAGCTTCCATCTTTTTGGCAGTTGGATAGGTTGGCTCATCGGCCAGCAGGGCTTTCGCCCGGCTGTCTTGAAGCATATATTCCACTCTGTTTTCAGGGGTGCCGGGGTCAATCGGCAAGTAAGCCGCTCCTGCTTTCATCACGCCAAGAAGGGCAACCATCATCCATTCACTGCGCTCCAGTTGTAAGGCAATAATATCGTCCGGTTTGATATCGTAAGTATCCCTTAGATAATGCCCTACTTCATTGGCTTTTTCATTCAATTGCCGGTAAGTGAGCGGCTCGCCCTCCTTTCCATTGGTTATTGGAACTACTGCAATATGATCAGGTGTCTTTTCTACCTGCTTCTCAAATAAGTCGATGATCGTTGCATCTGTGGAAAAATCTGCCCGGGTATCATTAAAATCTGCCAGAAGTATAGCCCTTTCTACCGTCGGCAATATATTCAACTCATCAATTAACCCATCAGGCTTGGCCAGTACACTATTTATCAAACACTTCAAATGGCTGATTAATCTTTCGATTCTATCTGCTTTAAATAAATCGGCACTATACTCTACAAGCACGTGCAGGCCTTTTGGAGAAGTAGCGAACTCAAATGTTAAGTCGAATTTGCTGATGCCCCATTCCGTTATTTCCTGGCTTATTTCCAAACCTTCCAATTGCAAGCCGGCTTCTTCATTATTCTGTAAGACCATCATGACATCAAAGACGGGGAAACGGCTTATATCTCTGGGCAGGCCCAATTCGTCTACCAACCGGTCAAAGGGATAGGATTCATTTTCAAAAGCCTCTAGTGAGCTAGCCTTTACTTTTTTCAGCAAATCTTCAAAAGTATCTTTTGGCGCTATCTGATTTCTCAACACCAGGGTATTGACATAAAAACCGACCTGGCCGTATAAATCAGGATGGCTTCTTCCGGCAATTGGCGTGCCGACGAGCAGGTCTTTTTGGCCCGTATAGCGGTAGAGCAATACCTTCACCAGAGCAGTAAGGCTCATAAACAAGGTGACTCCCCGAGACTGGGATAGCCGCTCTAGTTGTTTCACGACCATTGGGCTGAAGGTGGTAGTGATGCCGTTGCCCTTAAAGGTTTTAATAGCCGGGCGGGGATAATCTGCCGGCAAGTCCAGGACCGGCAACTGACCCTCTGAAGGTGCCAGTTTGTCCAACCAGTACTGCCTGATTGGGGCGATGCCTTCAGAGGCCAACAGTCCATTTTGCCAGGCTGCATAGTCTTTATATTGAATAGGCAATGGGGGCAAAACGGAGGATAGTGGCTCGATTCCCTGTACACCGGCGGCATATAAAACAGATAGCTCTTTGAATAAAATACCCATAGACCAGCCATCAGAGATAATATGGTGTAGGTTTAAGAGCAGGATATGGTTATCAGAAGCTACTTTTAATAACTCTACTTTTAGCAAGCTCCCTATTGACAAATCGAAAACATGGCCGGCATGTGCTTCAATATAGTCATTCAGCGAAAGCTGATCTTTACCCTGCCAGTTGCTGCAAGGGAGGCTAAAAGGCGAAATGGGGGCAATGACTTGCAGCGGAACGCCCTCTTCAACTATGAAACGGGTTCTTAAAATCTCATGGCGCCGAAACAGCTCATCAAAGGCTTGTTCCAGGGCCTGCACATCCAGGTTGCCCTCTAGTCGAATCGCTTGTGGCATATTGTATGCCGTCATGTTCTCCCCCAGTTGGTTTAATACCCACAGGCGTTTTTGAGCGCTTGATAAAGCGTATTTCTTTTTCATCACAAATTTAATTTTAAAATGGAATCGGATGAATCTTATTCAATTCTGGGAATAGGCATTAGCGCCATTTTTTCTTTCTGCGCAACGATTTCCGCCAGTTCAATTATAGTAGGATGAGCAAATACTTCATCAAGAGCTACTTTGGCATCCAATTTCTGCTGAATAAGGGCTACCATTCGAATGGACCTTAGGCTATTTCCACCCAAACCAAAAAAATCATCATAAATACCGATGTCTGTTCTTTTAAGGATAGCCTTCCAAATATCCGCCAGAGTAGTTTCTGTGGCAGTGCGAGGGGCTACAAAAATCACTCCGGAAGCCAGGCTGTGTCCATTTGGGCCAGAGCCTGTTCCGGCACCTCTGGATAAAGCTTTGCGATTGATTTTTCCGCTGGTAGTCAAGGGTAATTCTTCCAACTCTACAAAATAAGCGGGAATCATATAGTTGGGCAGTTGCTTAGATAGATACCGGCGCAGGCTTTCGATATTTGGTGGCACCTGCCCCTCCACTACCAGATAAGCGACGAGTTCCTTTGATTGCTCCATTTCTTCCCCAACGACTACAGCAGACTGAATAGCGGGATGTTGTAATAGGGCCTGTTCAATTTCCCCTGCTTCAATCCGGTGGCCCCTGATTTTTAACTGATGGTCAATTCGCCCAAGAAATTCAATATTGCCATCGGGCAGCCATCGGGCCAGGTCGCCGGTTTTGTAGAGCCGTTCGCCTTCCCTGAATGGGTGGGGGATGAATTTCTCAGCGGTGAGTTCTGGATTATTTAAATAGCCTCGGGCTAAGCCTGCTCCGCCAATATATAACTCGCCTGTTATTCCTGGCGGTAGAACAGCTAAATCGCTACTCAATACATACATACAGGTATTACCTATTGGCTTTCCTATACTAATTCGCTGATTGGCTTCCAATTTTAGTACGCTTGACCATATGGTGGTTTCCGTAGGTCCGTACATATTCCATATTTCCTTGCCTGAATTCATTAATTTTGTCGCCAGATGTTCTGATAAAGCTTCTCCACCGCAGAGCAATTTCATGTTTTTCAAACCTTCGATGCGGTTGTCGATTAATATAGACCATAAAGAAGGAGTCGCCTGAAAGAGAGTAGGTTTTGTTTTTTCAATAAGCGTTTGAAGTAGATCAGGATTGTTTTGTTGATTAGAAGACGCCAAGACTATCCTTGCCCCGGTGATTAGAGGAAGTCCTATTTCCAGGATAGAAATATCGAAGGTATAATTAGTTATAGATAGTAAAACATCCCGTTCTTCAATTCCAGGCGTTTTCTTCATACTCCAAAGAAAATTGACAAGCGCCTGATGCTCAATCATCACGCCTTTAGGACGCCCGGTTGAACCGGAAGTATAAATAACATAAGCTAAATTTTTGCTATTATTAATACTGACGGGCTTACCTTTTTTTCGATTAGTTATCTTTTCTACGGATAAAACAGCTAAGATCGCATTCAACTCACGAGCGGACGAATAGGTTGATTCATCGGTCAGTAAAACTTTTGCCCGACTGTCATGGAGTATATATTCTACTCTGTTTTTTGGAAAATCCGGATCAATCGGCAAATAAGCCGCTCCTGCTTTCATTACGCCCAAAATGGCAACGATCATCCATTCGCTGCGCTCTAGTTGTAAGGCTATAATATCATCTGCCTGTATCTGATAGGTTGTTCTTAAATAATGCCCTACTTGATTGGCTTTCTTATTTAAATCCCGGTACGTTAATTGCCTGTCCTCAAAAACTACAGCTATGTTATCAGGGGCCTTTTCTACTTGTTCTTCAAACAAGTCAATAATCGTTTTGCCTGATGGGAAATCTGCCTTTGTATTGTTATAATCATACAATAACAATTGCCGTTCTGCTTGAGGTAGAACATTTATCTGGCTGATGGACTGCTCAGGTTGAGCAAGAATGGCATCAATAGTCGTGATAATGTGGCTCTTGATGCGTTTCACCCATTGGGTGGCTAATACTGCTTTATTGTAATTCAGTTGCAAGTTTAGTTCTTTCCCCGGGCCAGCTACCAGGCCAAAACCATAATGGAAAGATTCGTAACTCTTCGTATCGGTTATGGTTACTCCCTCTTCCGGTTCCACCTCGCTTTTTTCTATGGGGTAGTTCTCAAATACGAGAATATGATCTATCAACTCACCCTGTCCCTGCCACGATGACTGAATGAGGGCCAGAGAATAGTGTTCGAATTCCTGGACTGCCAGGGCGCTTTGCTGAATACTCCTCAATAATTGAGAAAAAGACTGCCCAACAGGCAAAGCTATCCGAATGGGAATGGTGTTGATGAACAATCCGCTCATTTGCTCTATGTTCTCAACTGGAGCAGCCCTTCCTGAAGTAGTGATCCCAAATACCACTTCCTCCTTTTGATTGTAAACTCCAAGAATGACTGCCCACACGCCCTGAACGATTGTATTCAGGCTAACCTGATGAGATTTGGCCAACTGTTCCAAAGCAGCCGTTTGTTCTGAACTTAATACCAACAACTCTGAGCCCGGCTCTATAGGGGCCGATGGAGTAGTACGTTGCATGCCCGGAATACCGGCTGTTTCTTCATAACCTTCCAGATACTCTTTCCAAAAGGCTTCGCTTTCGCTTTCAGGCTGCTCCCTTAGCCAGGCGATGTAGGGGCTATATGGCTTTAATTGAAGGAAATGGCCATTATTTTGATACATAAGCTGTAAATCCTGCAATAAAATCGCCAGGCTCCAGCCATCTATCGTGATGTGGTGGCCGCTGATAACCAGCCTGAATTGGGCAATGCCCGTCTGAAACAGGGCTACCCGGAGTAGGGATTTTTCCTTTAGGCTAAATCCTTTTCCCCTATCTGTTGCCAAATAGGTTGTAAGGATTTGTTCTTGTTTGCCTGGGCTGAAATTGGAAATATCCCTATTTACAAAGCTTAAGCCCGCTTCTTTATGTACTACTTGTAAGGGGGAAGGAAGCCCTTCTGAGAAAAAAGAAGTTCGTAGCACAGGATGCGCTTTCAATATCTGCCGCCAGCAATATTGAAAATGAGGAATATCCAATGCTGTTGCCGATAGATGCAGGACTAACTGGTTAAAATAGGCAGGAGAGCCTGGATTCAGTAGTTTATGGAAAAGCATGCCCTCCTGCATCGGCGACAAG
Source organism: Phaeodactylibacter sp. (assembly GCA_020436535.1). GTDB lineage: Bacteria > Bacteroidota > Bacteroidia > Chitinophagales > Saprospiraceae > JACJXW01. Next base: position 2,558 of record JAGQXQ010000355.1, on the reverse strand, counting down.
GTATAAATGTCTTCAATCTCATCGGCTAACAACTGGTTGGCGGACAGAAAATCATAGTACTGCTCCAAGCTCAAATCGCAAGCTGTGAAGTCGGCAGGGCTCAATTGGCCGGCCTTTTGTTCCATACAATGCGCCATCAGTTGCAGCAATTCCTTTTCGAAAGCCTCCGCCAGCGCATCCATCTTTGCTTTTTCCATTCTCTGATGGCTGTACGTAATGGAAATTTGTAATTTTCCATCCAGCAGGATGCCCAGTACATCCAACTCCTTATCTCTGTTTATGGCAGGGCTGATGCTTGGGCCGGTATCCCTGCCGGAAAATGTCAATAAAGCATCGGCGGGCCCATTGGAAAAGGCGCCTAAATAATTGAAGCTGATGGCGCTATTTTCCTTTTGGCTAAAGGATTGTTCGCTCAAATAGCGCAGCAGCGCGTAATCCATGCCTTTGTTGGGAATTCGGTGCAGGTTTTCTTTAGTGCTCAGCAGGTGATAGCCCAGCTCTTCTTCATAGGTCAATACCACGGGAAACATAGAGGTAAACCAGCCCACGGCCCGGCTCACATCCATATCAAAAAGCGTTTCCCGCCCGTGGCCTTCCAGCGTTATTTGATAAGTACGCCCGCCAAATACTTGTTGCAAGGCGCGGCTTAATGCACAAAGTAAAATGTCATTGATTTCGGTATGGTAAGCCTGATGGGTTTGCTGCAACAGGAATTGGGTTTGCTTTTTGTCCAGTTGAAATTGAACACTGGCGCTAACTCCTACTTTGTTGGGGCGGTCGGGGTGGCCGGCAATGATGGTGTCAACCGGGCGGGCCAACTGCTGCTCCCAATAATCCAAATGGGCCAGGCAGGCCGGGCTGTTGGCATGGGCATGGGCTTTTTCCGCCCACCAAGCGAAAGGTGCCGTTTTGGGTGCCAGGCGAATGGTTTCCCCCGCTTCAAGTTGGCTATAAGCCGTCGTTAAATCCTCAATTAAAATGCGCCAGGAAACCCCGTCAACTACCAGGTGGTGAATGGTCAACAGGAGTTCATCGCCTGATTTTTTTTGGAATAAAACGGCTTTTAAAAGTGGGCCTTTTTCTAAATTAAAACCCGCTTGTGCCTTCTCCGTATGGCAAGCAATTACAGCGTCTTCCTGCTCTCCTCTTTCGATAGCAACAAGCTGAAAACTTATATTTATGCCTTTCCCAACCGTTTGAACGGGTAGGCCTTCCTCCTTAGAATAGGTGGCACGCAGTACATCGTGTTGCCGGGCCAATGCTTCCAAACTTTGCCGGAGCAGATGGGCGTCCAATCGTTTGGCGCTCGACAGGAAGAAGGACTGGTTAAAATGAAAGGGATCGGTTTGTATGTGTTCAAAGAACCATTGTTGAGCGGCGCTGAGCGGCGCCTTCCCGCTCAGCATTTCCTGAGGATAGTTTTTCTTTTTGGCAACCACTTTGGAAGCCAGTTGTGCGATGGTTGGCTGCGTGAACAGGCCTTTTATGGAAACGGCCCAACCCTGAGCGCCCAGCCGCCCGCTGATCTGCAACGCTTTGATGGAATCGCCTCCAATGTGGAAGAAATTATCGTGTATGCCGATCCGGGGCCGCCGCAGCACTTCGGCCCAGGTTTGGGCCAGCAGGCGCTCCATGTCGTTGCGGGGCGCGGCATAATCCGTCCCGGTGGGCATATCGGCGAGGTCCGGTTCCGGCAGAGCTTCCCGGTCGACCTTGTCGTGGCTGGTCAGGGGCAGGGCCTCTAGCTCGACGAAATAAGCCGGGACCATGTAGTCGGGCAGGGTTTCGCTCAGGAAATTGCGCAAGGCCGGTATTGCTGTCTTTTCCCCTTCCTTGGCCGCCAGGTAAGCGATCAGTTCCTTCCTGCCTTCGATATCTTTGCCGACGACGACACAGGATTGGACAGCAGGATGCTGCATCAGCGCCTCCTCAATCTCCCCCGGCTCAACGCGGTAGCCTCGGATTTTCAGCTGATGGTCTACCCGGCCGAGGAATTCGATGTTGCCGTCGTCCAGCCAGCGGCCCTGGTCGCCGGTGCGGTACAGGCGTTCGCCTTCCTTCATGGGGTGAGCGACAAATTTCTTCGCCGTCAGGGCGTCATTGTTCAGGTAGCCGCGGGCCAGCCCTACGCCGCTAACGGCGATCTCGCCCGGCACGCCAATGGGAACCAACTGCAGGTGTTCGTCCACGATCAATATCTCCATATTCGGCACCGGGCGGCCGATGGGCACGCTTTGCCCTATTTCATAGCTGGCTGGTATTTTGAAGGAACACACCACCACAGTGGTTTCTGTTGGCCCGTAGATATTGACGTATTGCAGACGGGAGCTGTATTTCTTGACGTCTTTGCTGACGGCCGCTTCGCCGGCCGTGATCAGCATGCGCACATTAGCCAGGGCTTCCTCATCCAATACCGCCAAATAGGAAGGGGTCACGTCGGCAATGGTGATGTGGTGCCGGTGCATCAACTCCAGGAAGGCGCCCGTTGATAAAAGCGTTTCCCGGCTGGCGATTACCATCATGGCGCCGGCTGAGATACCCAGGTACAATTCGCCAAC
>JAGQXQ010000056.1 GCA_020436535.1 Phaeodactylibacter sp. | reverse complement strand
TGGCGCAATTCATAGAGGCCAGCACATCAAATTTCAGCTGCGAGTTGTCGGGGACATCTTCCATCACACCAGTCACCTCAAAGGGCCGGTCCCGAATGACCAGTGTCTTCCCAATAGGGGCGGACTCCTTAAAGTATTTTCGGGCAGCGGTTTCAGAAAGGACTAAAGAATAGGGGTTATCCAACACATTCTCCGGATCACCACTAATGAGGGTATAATGAAATACTTGAAATACTTCCGGGTCAACAAAGGCAAAGCTTTCTTCGGTAAACAACTCGTCGTCCAGTTCTATTAATTCCTGCTCCTGGGGTGCGAATCGGACAAGAGAAAAATCTGAAAAATCCACCTTCATTTCCTCTGCCAGGCGATAAGGCCCAATAGCGCGTTGAATGCTTTCCTGGGTTTGAGGATTGGTGGCAGACATAGTGAGGCGATAGATGCGATCCCGTTGGCTGTGGAAGCGGTCAAAGCTCAATTCTGTATTCACATACAGCAGGATCAGCAGTACGCAAGCCACTCCAATGGCAAGCCCCATAATATTGATGAGGGTATAACCTTTGAATTTCCAAAGATTGCGTAAAGCTGTTTTCAGGTAATTCCTAAACATGGGTTTTTGTTTTGGATGTACAATCGGGTAGCCAAGCTAATAACAAGGACAAACAAGTTAAAAAATCTTTGACTAACAGCCTCACAGAATCCACAGAATGGTACAGATGTTCCGTTACAGTCCGGCTGCTTCGAAAAGTTTTAGCCCTTGGGCTGCGCATGAGAAATGGAACCATGTTTTCATGGGTAGGCTAACTCTGTCCGGGAAGGAATGTAGAGGGAAGCTTTAAATTGTTGCCATTTTTCATCCAATGGACCGGAGCTTTTCCGCCGCCATCTCCGCGGTAATATCCCGTTGAGGGTCGGCGAACATCTCATAGCCCACCATAAATTTCCTGACGGTTGCCGAGCGAAGCAGCGGCGGATAAAAGGCCATGTGGAAATGCCACTGTTGTTTTCTATAATGTAAAATCAGGGTTTTTTATTTCAGCGGTTCCGCTTCCCGACGAAAGTTATTTTCTGTGGACTTTACTTCCCAATATAAAAAGCCGGGGCGCCACCAGCCCCTGCTCCCCAGGCAACCCTTTCTTACTATTTTGCCTGGAAGCAAAGCTGGCCTACCGGCGCCCCGGCATTCTCACACGTTCTTTGGACAGGATGACAGGGTAAATCCTGTCATCCTGTCCGTGTCTACTGTTTGATCACCAGTCTTCCACTCCCCCATCTCCCCTGCTCATCCACGATCCGGAAGGCGTACAACCCTGCCGGCAGCCCCCGCCGCTCGAAGCGGAAAGCCGCGCCGTTGAAGTGCTGCTCCCGCAACCGACGCCCCTGCAGATCGAACAACTCGAAGGCGCCATCGCCGCCAGTCCAGCCGGCCAGCTGCAGCAGCGCCCATTCACCCATGGGGTTCGGCGCCACGCTGATTTTCAGCTCCGGGATGTTGGCATCCGGCGTAAAGCTGACAACCTCGATGAAGTCATAACCCAGGGTGTGAAATGCCGTATTGGTAATGATCGGTTCGTTGATGTCGAAGTAAATGGCGGCGCTGTTTTCGATCACCGTGCCCAGAGGCAGGGCGTCCTGTTGCGATATTTTGAACTCGATGAAACCCTGGCTGCCGGCCAGGTTGGTGGTGCTGTCGGGCAGCAGGATATCCTCGAAGGTGAACACCAGAATGTTGTTGCTGTCGATGTCCCAGGTATAAGCGTGGCTGGCAGCGCCGGGCTGCACAGTAGTAACGTCCAGAAACTCCGAGAGCGTGTCGCGGATGACGACCAGGAAAGCGGTGTCGTTTCCGGTGTTCTGAAACTGCACCAGATATTCGATGTCGGTGCCGGGGTAGATGTAGTGTTCGTCTCCGTAGCCACGGGGGAAGCCGTGTTTGTCATTGGGATCGTAAGAACCCACCACCTCCCGGCATTCGATGTCGATAAAAGGATCGACGTCGTCCAGCCCCAGTTGGTTGACGAAGCCGGTGCTAAATGTGCCTTGCTCATTCTCACCACAGCCCTCCAGAACCGCCACCGGCATACTGAAGCCGGGGTGGAAGGGCTCCTGTTCCACTTCAATTCGATAGGTAGAGCCGCTGGCGGGGAAGGCATAGGTAAAGCTCTCGCCGCTATTCAGCAAAAGGTTCTCCGGAGCAGTGAGCAACATCACCCCGTCTTCGATGACGATGCAGGGCCGCGGTTCCGACATATCGCCGAGGCCAACATTTTCTACCCTGAATTGCACTTCTCCATCTTCACAAGCCCCACTCACCCGCAGGCTGGCGCCCGACCAGTTGGGAGAAGGCGGAAAGCAGGGGGCGTTGGGGAAGATCTTAGCCTCCGCGCAGAGAGCCTGCCCAACCATGGCGTCACAGCTCACTTCTACATAGACGATAAAGGAACCGCATTGATTGACGGCTACATCGCCAATACCAAAGGTGTACTGGTTGCCATCCTGGCTGAGCAGGGGAGCGGTGGCGGACTGGAAGGTGAAAAAGTCATCCAGGGTAACCACCACAGTAGCATCCTCCGCAGTAGCCGTTCCGTCGTTACAGTAATTGATATAGAGGGAGCGCGACCAGCAACGCCGCAATAAGGGCATGCTGAAATCTACAGAAAGTTCCGGACAGGGCTGAGCTTCCATAACCGGAATATCCAACACAGCCATCTCTCCCGGCGCCTGGAGGCTGACGAGGTAGTTGTTCTGGCAGGGAATCCAAAGCAGGTTGGGCAGGAGCGGGTACACCAGATAGTCGCCGACTGGCAAACTTTGCTCGTAGTAGCCGTCGGCCTGCGTGACGGCATAGTACACCCGGCCGCCGCCTTGTATCACTATCAGCCAGTTGCTGAGGCCGGGCTCATTCAGGCCGGGCGAACAATCCGGCAGGCTGTCCCGCACCAGGCGCCCCTTGAGGGTGGCGCAGATACTTGGGTCCAGGTTGATCAATACAGAATCGGCGGCGGAACAGCCGTTGCCCAAATTGGTGGCTACCAATGAGTACTGGCCGTTTTCCGTCACGCCCAATTCCTGAGCAGTGGAAGTGCCACCGCCCGGGGTCATCCAAACCCAGGTTTGGTTGGCGAAAGCAGGGTGGCTGAGGGTGATCGAATCACAACTGACATAATTAACATCGATCCGGGCGTCCGCAGGAACAGTATCCAGAAATACCTCCACAATATCTTCCGCTGTACAGCCGGGCTGGCTCGAGTCCGTCACCTGAAGCAGGTAGGTTCCCTCTTCCGCAACGGTAACCGTCAGCTGATCAGAGATGAAACCACCCGGCCCTGTCCATTCGTACAGAATATTCGGGCCGGCAGTACTGAAACTGCCATCCAAAACGACATCCGTATCATTACAGGTAATGGCCTGATTCGGGCCGGCATCGGCTATCAGCAACGCTTCCAGTTCCATCTCCCCCGTTCGGGTACATCCATTGACATCCACTACCGTGACGGAGTATATTCCAGGGCCCAAACCGGTGTGGGTTGGCCCAACGAACCCGGTAGCCCAAAGGTATTCATAGGGCCCCTCGCCTCCGGTAGCATCTGCCATCAGTATACCATCGTTGGAAGTAGGGCAGGCCGGCTGTTGGATGATCTCGAAAGTCAGGTCGATGGGGTCGGCAACCAACACTTCTATGGTTTCGGTAATGCTACACCCGTTGGCATCCGTTACCGTGACGGTATACAGCCCTTCAGGGATATTCATTACTGAAAGCTCGGTAGAGAAAAAACCATTGGGGCCGGTCCAGAAATAGGTGTAGGGCTGAATACCTCCGGTGATGAATAGGGTGATAGCGCCATCGCTTCCTCCCCAGCAGGAAACCGGTATCGCCTGTAGATCCAGCGTAAGCAGCGGCGGCTCTGCAATAGTGGCTCCGCCGACGGCCTGACACCCTAACACATCGGCCACCGTGACGAAATACTCACCACCAGGCAGATTGATATTGGCCGAAGTGGTTACGCCATTCGACCATTGGTAAGTATAACCGCCGGCGCCGCCTTCCACAATCGCAATAGCCTCTCCATCAGAAGCCCCTAAGCAGGTAGGGAAAACGACATCGAAGTTGAGTAGAATTGGGTTCTGCTGGCAATCAATGATGCAAGGAACCGGGGTGTATAAATCAAAAATATCGAAACAGGATGGATTGTCGGCATCCACAAAGATCAGCCCCACGTGCCCGTGATCCGCCGGGTAGGGGCCGAAGGTGAAGGGCACACCGTAATCACCGCTCAGGCCGGAACTATCTTCCACCCAACCACTGCCGAGGCCCCCGGTTACCAGAATTTCCAGAGTAAACGTATCATCGGTGGTGTCCGCCGGTGTACCGTTGTCATTGCAAACGATTTCCTGTACTACTTCCTCCAGGTTGCAGGGAAGGCCGCAGAAGTCTGCAGGGTTGATCACCAGGGTAGTGTCACAGCCTGGGTCGTCCTGGTCAAAAACGTTCAGGCTGGCCACGCCGTCGGCGACGGCAAAAGTCAGTTCTACCACTGTGTTGTAAGCGCCCGAGCCATTGGGGTGGTTGCTATTCCAGCCACTGCCCGGGCCGCCCTCCACTGCCACGAAAGCGTGCAGGGAATCATCCGCCGGGTTGCCGGGCGTGCCATTATCGGAACAGAAAAAGTTGGTGACTTCGGCCGTGATGTTGCAGGAAACAGGTATCGAACAGGGCGCCGGCGGTGATATCACTGTGCTGGCGTTGCAATCCGGGTTGACAAGGTCTACCACCGTGAGGGTAACATCGCCGCCGGATATGGGGAAAGGGCCGAAGGTGGCGGGTTGGCCGTAGCTGCCCGTCACCCCAAAGTTGCTGAACCAGCCGCCGCCGGGGTTGCCATCGATGGTGGCCTGGAAAGTAAAGGTGTCGTCATCGGGGTTGGCGGGGGTGCCGTTATCGTCACAAATCGGGGAAGTGACATCGAGGTTCTGGAGGCCGATGTAAATTATGATGGTATCGGTGGCAAAACAACCAAAGGAGTTGGTGACGGTGAGGTAGTAGGTAGAGGTTTGAGCAGGCTGCACGATTGCAATTTGACCAGCCTGCCCGTCACTCCACTCGTAGGCCACGGCTTGTGGGCCGGTAACCATGGGGAAGAGCGTTACCTGCTCGGGAGTACAAAGATAGGGGTCGGGGCCGAGGTCCACCTGGGATTCAGGTTGTTGAATTAAATAGGCGGTGTCTGGCGCCGTGTTGTTTCTGCACCCGTTAGCGTCCACAACATTCACCCAGTAAGTAGCCGAGGCCGTCGGCGTGACAATGCGAATGTTGCTGGTTGTTGTAAATCCATCATTCCATATAAATGTATAGGGCGTCGTCCCGCCGGTAGCCGCAGCCGTCAAAGGAACAGACTGGCCCGGGCAGAAAGATCGGTCGGGGGCCGTAACCACCGGTGGGTCTGTATTTTCCGCTTCCACTCTTGCCGAGGCCAGCCCGGTGCAGCCATCGGCGGAGGTGATGGTTAGCGCATAATCCGCCGGGGTGTCGGAAGAGGATACGGTAATAGACTGAGTGGTTTCTCCTGTACTCCACAGGTAAGAATGGGGACTGGCGCCTCCCGAAATCTCCGGCTCGAGCACTACCGTCTGGCCGAGACAGGGGGTGAGGGTATCTCTGAGCACTACGCCTACGCTGTCGGGAACAAACAAGACCTCCACTACATCTTCCGCCCAGCAATCGGGCTGGCTGGTGTCGGTTACCCGCAGGGTGTAGGCGCCGGATTCGGTGACTTGGGGGAAAAGCTCGGAGGAGGTGAAGTCGTTGGGGCCGGCCCATTGGTAGGTGATGTTGGGGCCGGTGGATGTAGCATTGATGTCCAGAACGTCGAAACAAATGGAAAACAGAATACTCTCATCCTGGAGGCTTGTCCCCATCAGGTCAAGATTGAAGTAATTCAAAATGATGAACCCATTGTTGAGCCCGGTGTTCGGGCTAGCAATATGGGCAACCTCATTAAAGAATGGTAAATTGGGGTTTAAATCTATCACTTGGTTGAAATTCAGATAGGTGGGGTCGAAGTTAATGGTAAATGCAGCCCCTACAATATCTGTAAAATTGTATACCCGAACAGGCAGACAAACTATCTCTCCCGCACTTGCTGTGACAGAACCTATCTCCACAATAAGGCTATCGGAGGAAGAAGGGTCAAAATTTGAAGGATTCGGACTGAGCCCCACTTCTCCGGAAATACTCTTTAGAGGAACAAGCTCTTGATTGGAATTTGAAAATTCAATAGGCGTAATATCGTTCGAAAAATGAATCTCCGTGCCGGCTACCCCTCCGAGCACTACCGTATCTGAATTGCAATAAACTTCCATGTCCGGCCCTGCATCCGCCACCAGCGACGTCTCTAGCACCACCGTCTCCACCGCAACACACCCCCCATCATCCACCGCCGTTACCGAGTATATTCCAGGTGACAGCCCACTCACCGAGGGGCCGCTCAGGCCGGCTTCGGACCAGGTGTAATTCACCATACCCTGAGCGCCATCAACACTTAGGGAGATCGCCCCGTCGCTGGAGTTACCGCATTGGGGTTGTTGCAGATCGGCCACCGTCACGATAAAATTCTCGCACTGGGCAAAGGCAGCGCCGTTGAGCAACAGTAGAAAGAAAGCAGAGTAGAATACCTTCATGAGATTCTTTTTTTATTGTGTTTTGCAACTGGTTTTCCACTGGGAGGAGGCAAATGGAGGAAAACCAGTTGCTGCCGACGTATATCTCGGCGGATAATGGGATTTATTTGAGTTTAAAACCTTTGAGGTTGAAAACTCCAAAGGTTTCGATTGTGCACAACGGCACCTTACAAAAATTCAATCTTTCGCCTGGAATAGCAAACACATTTTTCGTAGATTGTAGAAATATTTTACCTCTAAAATTGACCAAAATTCAATTTCAAAGGCATTTTTAATAAATAATTGTAGAATAAAACGGGCTTCCAGCCGAAAAAAGAAAGCGGATCTTTTTCATTTCAGGTGAGCTGACAACTTTCTCCGGCTGCGAGGCGAAGGAATGTGAGTTGTTTTCCTGGCCAGGTGAAAGTCAGCAGACAACGGAAAGTTGTCAGCTGACAGCAAAGCGCAAATCGGTATTTCCTCCCGGAGTATTGCCCCGTATTCCCTGAATAGGATCACAATACACTTTAATCCATGCAAAACACCCTCGTTTACACCCTCCTCCGCACCTTCACCAAACAAGACATCCGCGAAGCCCGCAAGTGGCTGGCCTCCCCCTATCACAACCAGCGGGAAGACCTGCCCCTGCTCTTTGAAAAACTGGCGGCCGCCGCCCCGGAAGGCCTGTCTCTCAGCCGGGAGCAGGCCTGGCAAGCCCTGCACTCCGGGCAGCCCTACGACGACCAGCAACTGCGCCTGCTGCTCAGCTACCTCTACCGCTGCCTGGAAGATTTCCTCCAGCAACGGGAAGCCGAACAGGCGCCCTGGCTCCAACAACACCTGCTCCTCACCGCCTACCGCAAGCGGGGGCTGGACAGCCACTTCCAAAAGGCCTACCGCAAACTGCACAAACAGCAAAAGGCGGAAAGCCAACGCCCCCCCGAACACCACCTGGCTCAATACTGGCTGGAACAGGAGCGCTACCAGGAGGAATCCACCCTCGGCCGCACCCGGGAACACAACCTGCAGGAACTGGAAGACCAACTCACTTTTGCCTTTCTGAGCATGAAATTGCGACAGGGCTGCTTCCTCCTGGCCCACGAGGCGGTTTACAAGGCCAGCTATCGCATCGCCCTGGAAGCGGCCCTGCTGGAACTGGCCGGCCAGCCTCCCTACCAGAAAATACCGGCTATTGCCGTTTATTACCACTGCTACCGTATGCTGCGTTTTCCGGAGGAAGATCCATATTTTGCGTCTTTCCGCGCGCAGCTCTTCCAATCCCTCCCTGCCTTCCCGCAGGCAGAGCTGCGCGACCTCTTCCTGCTGGCCATCAACTTTTGCATCCGCAAGATCAACCAGACGGCAGAGGGCTACCTGCGCGAAGCGCTGGAACTCTACCAGAAGGGCCTGGAGACGGAGGTGCTGATGGAAAACGGCGCCCTATCCCGCTTCACCTACAACAATGCCATCGGCATCGCTCTGCGCCTTCAGGAATTCGACTGGGCCGAGCGTTTCCTCCACCACTACCGCCCCTACCTGGAGGCCGGACAAGAAGAGGCCGCCTTCAGCCTCAACGCCGCCCGCCTGGCCTTCGCCCGCCGACAATACGGCCAGGTGCTGGCCCATCTGCAACGCGCCGACTACCGGGACCTCATCAACAACATGGTGGCCAAAACCCTGCAAATGAAAGCCTACTACGAACTGGAGGAATTCGACCTGTTGGAGGCTCACCTCCGCAGCATGCGGGCCTTCCTGCGCCGCAAGCGCCACATCGGTTACCATCAGCAGAACTTCCTGAATATTATCCGCTACACCCAGAAGCTGCTCGCCCTCAACCCGATGGACCGGGAGGCGGGAAAAGCACTGGAGGAATCGATCCGAAATGCAGAGCCCCTGACGGAAAAGGAGTGGTTGCTGGAGAAGGTGGGGAGGGTGTGAAGGTGGAAAGGTGTAAAAGTGCCGGCATGGGGGGGCCATAAACCCCAACCGGTACCCGGAAAGCCATCAACCTCAAACTGCTTCCAGAAAGCCATCAACTACAACGAGAATACAAAATGTCCAGAAGCAGGAATACCCTCAGTGGTTCAAAATAGCAGGCAGATACACATTACTGAGAGAACCGCATCGGGAAGCCACTGGGCGTCCTTCACACTTTTCCACCCACGCACTTTTCCACGTTTCCACTTTTCCACCTATATTACCTCCCATGATCCAACTCAACGAATTCTTCAAATCCTCCGATAAATTCCCCAAGATAGAGGCGGTGCCGGGCTTCCGCTTTGTCGAGTACCGGGCCTACGAAGCGTCTGCCCGCAACCGGGTGTGGTCAGACCGCAATTTCATCGTCTTCGTGCTGGAGGGCCGCAAGGTGATCCACACTGCGGAGGAAACCTACAAGCTAGGCTACAGCCGGGCCCTTTTCCTACGGCGGGGCGGCTACCTGATGTCGGAAATTCCCAGGGGGCGGGGGGTATTCCAGAGCCTGCTGTTTTTCATCGACGATGAATTCCTGGAGCAGTTTGCCCGGCAACACGCCTCCCTTCTGCCTAAAAATGTTAAGAAGCCCCGGAAAGCCGGCATTCCCATCAAGGTAACGGCGCCCATCAGCCAATTTTACTACTCGGCCCTGCCCTACTTCAACATACCCCTCAACGAAGCGCGCCGCCGGGCCCTGGCGCTGAAGTTCGAAGAGCTGCTGCTCACCCTGGTCGCCGAACCCGCCAACCGCCCCTTCGCGGCCTTCCTCGCCAGCCTGCTCAGCGGCAAGCCCAATATCCAATCGGTGATGGAACAGAATTTCTACCTTAACCTGCCGTTGGAGGCTTTTGCCCGGCTGGCGCAACGCAGCCTCTCCGCTTTCAAAAGGAACTTTAAGGAGGCCTACGGCGTGCCCCCCGGCCAATGGCTGCGGCAGCGCCGCCTGCAACACGCCCGCCTGCTACTGGAAACGACGGAGGGTACGGTCTCGGAAATTGCTCATAATAGCGGCTTTGAGAATGTGTCGCACTTTAGTCAAATATTTAAAAGCCAATTTGGGTATGCTCCTTCGGAGTGGAGAAATAAAATTCCCTAACTTTCCACCCAAAAGCCATGGCCACCCCTCCCTCTCTCCCCGCGATACCCCGTTGGGCCACCCTGCGCAACTCCCTGCGTTTTGCCTACAACCCCATCGCTACGCTCAACCAGTATGTGGCCGATTACGGCCCCACCTTTGAGTTCTACCTGGGCGGTATGGTTAAGGGCATTCTCACCACCGACCCCGGCCTGGCACAGCACGTGCTGCAAAAAGAGCACCGCAAGTGGCGCAAGTCGCCCATACAAACCGAGCGCATGGGGTACTTCCTGGGCAATGGCCTGCTAACCAGCGACGGCGACTATTGGCTGCGGCAACGCCGCCTGATACAGCCAGGCTTTCACCGAAAGCGCCTGGCGGGCCTGACGGGCATTATGAACCAGGAGATCGAGGATTTTCTGGAGCACCGCTTCGAGCCGGCCCTGGCTGCCGGCCAGCCTGTCGATATGTCGCCCCTGATGATGGAACTCGCCTTTCGGGTGGTGGCCAAGTCGTTGTTCACCACCAGCCTGCAGGAAGAAGACCTGGCCTTTCTTCGCGATACGGTGACGGTGGTCCAGGCCTTCATCACCCGCACCTTCCGGCAGCCCTACCTGATTCCCTGGTTCCGCTTCTCCGGTTTGTACCGGAAGCACAAGGCGCTGTCAGAAAAATTTGATGAAATTATCCTTCAGTACATACAGGCCCGGCGGTCGTCTAATGAACGGCATGACGACCTGCTGCAGATGCTGCTCGAAGCCCGCTATGAAGATACCGGAAAGGGTATGGACGACCGGCAGCTAACGGAAGAGAGCGCCATCCTTTTCGTAGCCGGCCACGAAACGACCGCCAATGCGCTGTCCTGGACGTGGCATCTGCTCGGACAGCACCCCGAAGTGGTGGCGCGCCTGCGCCGGGAACACGGGGCCGTGCTGGACGGCCGCGAGCCGGGATTTGAAGACCTGCCCCAACTGGAGTACACTCTGCAGGTGATCGAGGAGGCTATGCGCCTGTACCCGCCCGCCTGGATCACTGACCGTCTCTGCATTGAGGATGACCAATACGGAGATCTGCCCCTGCCCAAAGGAAGCCGGGTGGTGGCCTATATCCACGGCATCCACCACCGGCCCAGCTTGTGGGACGATCCCGAAGCCTTCCGCCCGGAGCGCTTTAGCCGGGAACGCAAGAAGGCGTACCACCCTTTCGCTTTCATGCCCTTCGGCGGAGGGCCACGGCTGTGCATCGGCAATAACTTTGCCCTGATGGAGATGCAGCTGGTACTGGTGAAAATACTGCAACGCTACGAACTGGAGGCAACGCCCGGTTTTGAGCCAGAACTGCAACCGCTGATCACGCTGCGGCCCAGGAATGGAGTGATGGTGAGGGTGGCCAGGAGGTGAGTGGCTTGGGGTTGGAGAGAGGGCAGTTTTGATTTGGGATTTGGGATTCTTGATTTTTGATTTGGGATGTTGCGCCGCCTCTACAGAGTCTGCAGCCAGCCGCTCTCAGCAGTACATCCAAAATCAAAAATCACACTTCGAACATCATAAATAAAAAAGGCTCCATTCACTGCCGGCCCGGCCGGTTAATCCCCCAGGTATTCCTCGACATAATACATATTGATGTCTTCCCCGTCCGTTTCTGTATACTGTCCGTGGTAGGTGCAACGGAAGAGTTTCTGAATGAGATTGTGGGTAGTTTCAGAGATATTGACCTTTCCAGCATCGCCGTTGGTTTCCATGCGGGCCGCCAGGTTGACCGTATCTCCCCAAATATCGTAAGCGAATTTTTTGATGCCGACGATGCCAGCCACCACCGCACCGGTGTGGATACCGATACGGGCTTCAAAACAAGGTTTTTCCTCCGCCTCCCGTTGTATTCTAAGGCCCGACATAAATTCCTGTATCTCCATAGCGGCCAGGGTGACGCGGGTGGCCTCATCACCGTCGTCATCCCGAATGCCGCCTACGCAGAGGTAGGCGTCGCCGACCGTCTTGATCTTCTCCAGGCCGTATTTTTCCATGATCTCATCAAAGGCGCGGAAGCAGTAGTCGATCTCCGCCACCAGGTCTTCGGGGTCCATCTGTTCTGAGATACGGGAGAAGCCTTTGAAGTCGGAAAACATGACGGTGACCAATTCATGGCGTTTGGCCTTAGCGGCGCCAAACTTCTTGAGTTCCTCCGCCGTTTCCGCCGGCAGGATGTTGAGCAGCAGCTCTTCTGATTTTTGCTTTTCCAATTCCAGTTCCTGGGTGCGTTCCCGGACCAGTTGTTCCAGAGCCATTTCCCTCTTGTGGATCAGATAGATACGGTAACGCATGATGGCAAAGACCCCACCGGTGAGTAACCCTCCACAGAGCAGCCAAAACCACCAGCTGTTGTAAAATGCCTCCTGCACTACTACCTTTATCGCCAACTGCTGGCTGTTCCATTCCGGGTTGTTGATACCGGCCTTGGAGCGTACCCGGAAGGTGTAAGTACCTGCCGGAATATTGTTGTACCGGATGCTGTGGTTCTCCATGGCCGGCAACCAATCACTTTCGTAGCCCTCCAGCCAGCAACTGAAGACGTTATCGATCGGCTGGCGGTAGTCCGCCAGGGAGAATTCGAAAGAAAAGAACCGGTCCCAGGGCGAGATGGTGATCTTCTTTTCGATAGACAATCCATCTATCCGGTTGATCAGGTTGCCGCTTTTGCCGTCGAACTTGCTGAAGCGGGTAAAAATGATGGGCGCTTCCTGCTCTTCTTCCTTCTTCTCCAGCAGATAAGGGCCGGGCAAAAAGGCGTTGACTCCATTGAGGCCGCCGAAGTACATTCTGCCCGCGCGCGACTGGTAAAAGGAAATGCGGTTAAACTCATTGGCGGAAATACCATCCTTGACGAAGAAGTTGGTGAATTTTCCTGTTTTAATGCTCAGGCGGCACAGCCCATTGTCGGTACTGGCCCAGATACAGGAATCGCCCTCCGGCAAAATGCCGTTGATGAAATTGTTGGATAACCCCTCCTCAGTGGTGTACACCTTCAGCCGCCCTGTAGCCAGCTCCAGGCAGTGCAGCCCCTGTCCACTAGCCATCCAAAGCTGCCCCTTGCCGTCTTCGTACAGGGCATTGATCTGATTATCACGCAGGATAACCGGACTGTCTTGGCCGGCATGATACTGCTCCAGGCGCCCTTTCTCCTTATCGACCTTATAGATCCCGTTTGACAAGGTGGCCACCCATATCCAGTCATTGGTTTTGCCCTGGTACAGATAGCTGATGTTGCCATCCAGGCTATCCCATTTGCCTTTGCTGTCCTGAAATTCTTTCAGGATCTGTTTTTCGGGATCATACTGGTAGAGCCAGTTCATAAAACCGATCCACAGGAGACTGTCCTTATCGGCCATTACGTGGCCAAGGTCTTTGGAGGGATGGTCCAGCAGGGTATCCACCCGAAGCGTTTTCAGATCGATCCGTTTTCCGTTTCCGGTATATAACGCTCCTTTGAAATAGGTGAGCCCGAAGGGGTAATTGAAAAAATCATTGGATGGAAAAAGGGGGCGCAGATTGTCGGACTCCGGTTCAAGTACGTGGATGGCATTGTAATAGGAGATGTAAATATTACCCGCTTCATCCTCAGTAATGCCCCGGGTACTGCAGTATACACTACTGCAGTATTCATTTCTGCCGCTCAGATATTGGGTGAAAACAGGATCGGTATGGAGGATCTTGATGGCGCCGAAATCCGAAGCTACCCACGTTACCCCGGAGCGGTCCTGGAAGATCTGCCGATACGTACAGGTAGCCCCGACGATCTCCAAAATATTGGGATCATAGTCAATGGTTTGCTCTCGTTTCTGGTCGTAGTAGAGGAGCTTGCCGCGGCCGCCGATCCAGATATCGCCATCGGGCTCGACAAGCAGGGCGCTGGCCATTTCCGTTTTAAAACTCATGGGGTGCTGCCGGAGGGCGCCGGATGCCGGCCGATACGTAAACAAGGTGCCATCGATACATAAGATAAAAAGGCTGTCTTTGACAACCTGCATTTGGGAGATTCGCCGGTTCGCCCCGGGTGGTAATTCCAGTGCCTCCACAATATTGCCGTTGGTATTGAGCTTCCAGACTACCCGGTCGTAAGCCCCGACATAGAGCGTGTCCCCTATCTGTACACCAGGGTGTTTGGGATAGCTGCCTTCCAGGCGGGTAGCCTGCCGGATGCGCCCTTTGCCCTCCAGTACGCGCAGGTTATTCTCTGCAGAATTTTCATCGTAGGCGGCCAGCCACAAGCGGCGGCTGTCGTCCAGGAACAAACTATGGGGCACGATGGACTGTCGCTCGACGATCGCGCCCTGTTTCACTTTTATCTCCCGGAAGCGGTTGCTCGCCGGTTGATAGATGGTGATATAATCCGGGCTGGACAGCCAGATGTTGTCCTTATCGTCGATGAGCATATCGGTGAAAGCGTCATGAGGGAGGAACAGCTCTTCACCCTGGCTCTTGTAGTGGAGAAACTGATACCCGTCAAAGCGATTGAGGCCATCGATGGTGGCGATCCAGATAAAACCTGCACTATCCTGAAGTATCTTTACCACTTTACGGTGGCTTAGCCCCTCATCGACATCGAATACCTTGATCTGCACATTGGCGGATTGAGCAAAGGCTGAAAGAGGCAGAAAAATAACAAAGTATATATAGAGCCAAAAGGTGCGCATATCGAGTTGCAGTTTGCCTGATGAAACACTTTGCAAGCTAAGCAATTTCATGGGGATGGCCCTGGCCGGGAGGGGTAGAATGTTAAATAATAAAAAATTTGTTTTTAATTTGTTTTATTAAAACAAATAATTTATTTTTGAAGGGCAATTTGTTTTGCAAACTCTCCATATAGTGCCGTCATCTGTAGCGATCTCGCTGTTTGGGTAAAGTGCCAACCAAGCGTGCGCCACCATAAGGACTAAGCAACCCGGGAATCGAATAGCCCAAAGAAAAAACTCAAAACCATTGGAGGGCATCAGGGCCTACCGCCGCCGGTAAGCCGATACCGGCGCCCTTATCAGGGCCTGCTTGGCGTGTCGGTTTTGATCTTCCGGCTGGAATCCACCGGCAGAAGATCAAAACCGACACGCAAACTAAAAGTCACCAACTTGCAAACTAAAAACAATAGCCATGAGAGCACTTAAGATCTTTCTCTTTGTCATTTTAGGCCTGGTAGGGGGTTTTCTGATCCTGGCCCTGGTTGCTCCCAAGGAGTTCACCACCACTCGTTCTATTGTAATCGATGCGCCTCCGGAGCTCGTTTTCAACACGGTCAACGACCTGTCCAGTTGGGACAGCTGGTCTCCCTGGAAAGAAGCCGACCCGACCATTCAAAGCACGATGGGCGAAATTACCGTGGGAAAGGGAGCGACTTCCTCCTGGGTTTCCGAAAATTCCGGAAACGGAAAAATGACCATTACCGAGAGTACCCCGAATGAGAACCTGGATGTAGTAATAGAATTCGAAGGCATGGGCCAGGCCGACAGCGATTGGGACATCAAAGCCGCAGAGGGCGGGGCCGAGGCCAGCTGGAGCTTCCACACCGAATTTCCCTTTCCCATCAACGCCATGATGTTATTTCAGGATTTCGAAGGCAATATCCATAAAGATTACGACCGCGGCCTGGAGTTGCTGAAAGGCGTGGTGGAAAAGAAGGCGGAAGCTATGGCCAACCAGAAGTACAATGGATATGAGGTAAAACGAGCCCCTTTGCCGATGCAGCACTTTGTCGCCGTCCGGGAAACAGTTCAGATGGATAATATGACGGATTTTTTCACCTCTTCTCTTGGAAAAGCCATGCAAGCAGTTCAGAAAAATGGGGTAGAAATAGCCGGCGCGCCCTGCGGCCTCTACTTCACCTGGGATGAAGCCAGCAAAACGACCGATATGGCCGGCGCAATACCTGTAAAGGCTAAAACGGAGATCAACGGGTTCAGCGCTGTTGAAATCCCGGCGTCGGAGGCACTTGTGATAGATTACTATGGAGATTACCACAACATCGGCGACGCCCACACTGCTATGGAGCAATACATCACCGCTAACGGAGTAAAAACAACGCCCCCGGCCATTGAAGAATATGTCACCGATCCGGGGACAGAAAAAGACGCTTCCAAATGGCTCACTAAAGTCTACTACCCATTGGAAAATAAATAAATCGATACAACACCCGAACGCTCTTTAAGAAATCATCCTTTGAAAATAAGCGTATGTTTGGAAGCCATGCCCTCGCCGGCATGGCTTTTTTTTATTCTCCTGATCCTTTGTCTGCCAACCGATTACCAATCCGGTAAAGAATTCCCGATGAAAATAAACTATGGTAGAAGAAACAAAGTTTAACGTCAAAACATTAATGTATATACATTAAACTAATTACCATGAAATTATTTTCATCAACCACGCTCGGATCAATTCGCCTGAGCAACCATATCGTCATGGCGCCAATGACCCGCAGCCGCGCCATTGGCAACATGCCCAACGATTTGATGGCTGAGTATTATGCTCAGCGCGCCTCCGCCGGACTGATCATCACCGAGGGCGTCGCCCCATCCCCCAATGGGCTGGGCTATCCCCGCATTCCCGGCGCCTTTAGCGAGGAACAGACAGAAGGCTGGAAAAAAATTGCCGATGCAGTACATCAGGAAGGAGGAAAAATATTTATGCAGCTCATGCACGTCGGCCGGGTGGCCCATCCGCTGAACATGCCTGAAGGTGCTGAAATAGTAGCGCCCTCCGCCATTGCCGCCAAGGGGCAAATGTACACCGACCAGAAAGGCCCGAAGGAGCAGCCTGTCCCCAAGGCAATGAGCACGGACGAAGTGAAAGCTACGATCGGGGAGTATGTTCAGTCCGCTAAGAATGCCATCGAAGCCGGTTTTGACGGTGTAGAGCTACACGGCGCCAACGGTTACCTCATCGAGCAGTTTATCAACCCGAAAGTCAACCAGCGCACCGATGAATATGGTGGCAGCGTGGAAAACCGCAGCCGTTTTCTGCTGGAGATCGCCGAACAAACCGGTGCCGCCATCGGCAAAGAACGGGTAGGAGTGCGCTTGTCTCCCTACGGCGCCTTCAACGACATGCCCGCTTATGATGGCGTGGACAAGGATTATTCCTATATCGCTGAACAACTGGGCCAGATCGGACTGTCCTATATCCACCTGGTAGACCACAGCGGTATGGGTGCACCGGAAGTGCCGGATGCCATCAAGGAAACCATTAGGGAGAAATTCGGCAACACCCTTATTCTCAGTGGCAGTTACGATGCAGAACGGGCGGAAGCCGACCTGCAGGCAGGCAAGGCCGGCCTCATTGCTTTCGGCAAACCCTTCCTCGCCAACCCCGACCTGGTGAGCCGCTTCGAGCACGGGGCCGAGTTGAATGATCCGGACTTCGGCACATTCTATACCCCGGGCGAAAAGGGATATACCGATTATCCGGCCCTGGAAGAGGTAGAAGCTAAATAAGTAATTCTGTCTGCATTGCAAGAAAAGGCCATCCTGAAAATTTACATTCAGGATGGCTTTTTATTTGGAAAATTGTTCGGTTAGAACCGATAAGTAACTTTCCCCTTCAGAAAAAAAGGCGTACCCGGCGTAAAGTGAAGCTCCTCAACGCTTTCAGCCTCGCCCTTCAGCCTGGACTCCGTAGCGAACTGGGCTTCATTCCATTCCGTATCCAGCAGGTTTTCTCCGATAATGCTAAAGGTGGCCTTTTTGAAGGAATAGCTGAAGTTGGCGTCGGTTACCAGATACCCTTCCGCCGTAATGCTGCCGTCTTCATTAGCCGGGCGGTCCCGGATATAGCGGTACCGGAGACTGCCGGAGAAGCCAGCCGGAGACTGAAAGACGAGGCCGCCGGTGGCGGTCAGGTCAGGAGCCAGCGGAATGTAATTGGCGG
>JAGQXQ010000055.1:18356-21432 GCA_020436535.1 Phaeodactylibacter sp. | reverse complement strand
CCCTTATCGAAGCACCAGGCCTTCCTTTCCTTATCAAAAAACACGCTGCCCTGGATGCCTTGCTGCCAGAACGGCCGGTAGGATTCCAGCAATTCCGCCAGTCCCCGGGCAACCGCCCGCCATCCTTCCTCCCGGCTATCGTAAACCGTCAGAGGGCGTGGCACCGTTCCCGAGCCCGCCTCTCCGGTGGGCACAACGGGAATGTTGCCCAGGATGGGATGGCTGCTGTAGGTGCAATACGCTTCCAACACCCCCACCAGTAGCTTATCATAAGTATCGGCAAAATAACGCGCCTCCCGCAGCATCTGCTCATAGCTTTCCTCCCCGATCCGGTTCTCATGGATCGGCACCAGGATGACCTGGCTGTCGCCAAAGCCTTCCTGGTAGTTGAAGGGTTCGCTACCGGGTTGCCTGATCGCCATCGCTTTGCTTTTTTCGGTTGATGTGTACAGGGATACTCAATAATTCTTCCAGGGACAACTCTAACTGGAACAGTTCTTTTTCCGCATCGGGTATAGCCGGGACTGAAAAAGACAGCCCGTCTTTATCCTTGAACAACAGGGCCTTTTCCAGGTAGTTCACTCCCCTCTCTATGTCTTCCGGTTGCGTAAATTCCAGTTTATCCGGAAGGGAATAATCTTCAGTAAACCGGGCCCAGCCTGTTTCGATGAGCGAAAAAACACCCTGCCCGGAACTACGACTCAAATAGCCGTTATCCTGCAGCAAGTCCAACAGGTAATCCACGTTTGGGCTTTCAGATACCCCTTGCCCCAATATAGCCCGCCGCCGGGCTACTATGCTTCCCAAAACGAGGGGCGTTTGCTGCACGCTGGATACCTCCTTCATCCATTCGGCCGCTTTTCGAACGGCCCATTTACTACTCCCGTACTGGCCGGTAGCCAGCACTTCCAGCAAGGCTTTGCTGAACAGGCCGTGGGTAGTTTCTCCAAATCGTTGCTCATAAGCCATCTGCCCGGGCAAAGTGGCGGAGAGGATCACATTTTTATCGTTGCTCAGGCCCAGCCAGCCTTCACCACCGGCATGGGTATCCAACACCAAAGTGATATATCCCTTGCAAGCCGCCGAAACTTCTCTGAACTCATTTTCGTAAATAGCTCCTCCCGTCACCGTCCGGACGCTTTCCACTTTGGACATACGCCGCTCCTGATAGTCGTAAAGGATCAGGTAGTGTTCTCCTTTATTTTCGGCATGGCCACTGAAGTAGAAAAGCAGATGGTCTTCCGGTTTGGCCTGCTCCACCATTTCCCGCCACTGCTCAAGTACGGCGTCATGGGTGGCGGCACTATCCGCCAGAGCGGCTACTTCCAGCGTTCTGTCGTCCAGTAATACTTTTAGTTCTTCCTGAATAAGTTGCAGGTCATTGGCAGGGCCTTCCAGTTCCGGCATCTGCCCGGAGGCGGTTTTGCCCACTGCCACTAACAGGACCCGCACCACGCCCTTCGGCTCCAATTCCACCTCCACTCCCGGCCCCGGCTTGATCAGTTCCAGGATATCTTCCGGAATTTTAGTTCGGTAGGCGGAAGGGCTGGCGCTGCCGCCCGTTTTGATGTGATCAGCCAGTTCGCGGAGGGCTTCTATAGCTTCCTGCTTTGCTCCTTTCTGATAATCGCGCATGCCCCGAACCAGCTGCTCGGCTACCGCCAGCGGATCCACCCCTGTGCTGCGGCGTTCCTCACTTGCCCGGCTGCTAATCCAATTGAGGTAAACCTCCACTGAACTGGCCGCCGCTTTGCCATCCACCGTCTCGGTAAAGGCTTCGAGCAGGCGCTGAGCAGCCAGCTCGGGCTTGAGATAGGCTTCGGCTGTCCATCGCTGAGCTTCGGCGAAAGCCGGCGAGGGCAACTCATCTCCACAGTAGTCCAGATAAGCCAACAGGAATTTCGCCAGGCGATACAGGCGGGAACTACCAAAACGGGCGTCCTCCCTCAAGTGATTGAGCAATGGCGCCCGCAGGCTCTCGTGAATCTCATACACGCCTCGCCCGAGTTCCCGGCACAAAGAGGAATTCAACAGGTTGGCCACGGCATCCAGAGGTATACCCAGTGGCGCCCCCTGTTCATCAACTTTGAAGTTGACCCAAAGCCGGTAGAGCAGGCCTGGCGTTAACGCCACAAAGAAGGCGGCATGCCCAGCCAGCCACAGGTATCCTTCCCCGGGGTGGCGCTTTAGGTAGCGCTCCAGGCGGTTGGTATCAATAGCGCCTTTTGGTTGTATCGCTTGCGGCATCTTGTTCTACCTTCTTTTTGTCTTCAGAAATCTGCTTTGGTTATATGGTTGCATGGTTAGATGGTTAGTAGCAGGGCACATCAATAACCCGCTGATGCACCCTATCTGATCCTCCTCACCGCCTCTGCTATCCCTGCCTCCGTGCACTCCAGCATGGGCGCCACCCCGCCAAAGAACTCGCCGGCACTGCCTTTCCAATACCTTCGGGGCAACGGGTTGAACCACAGCACGTGTTCTACCTTGCCTTCCAGGCGGTTCAGCAATTCCATGGTCACCTGAACGCGGTTGGCATTCATACCTTCATGGGCTGCGCCGGCATCGCTTAGGAACAGTACCACCGTATTTTTCTCCCAGCCGGCCAGCAGGCTGCTTAGGCTTATGGAGGCGGTGTGTTCCATATTGTTGAAGAAGCGATACTCCGGCAGGCCCGAGGGCCCCAACTTGTAGGGCGGGTAATTGGTGAAATAATAGGCATCTATCTCCGTATAATGGGTGCTTTCTCTCAGCCCCTGAATAAAGAAATCGAACAAGTAGTGGTGGGGCACCATGGAGCCACCGTGGTCCAGCAGCACCACAAAATGCTGGCGGCTGACCTTCCGGGTTTCGAACACCAGTTCGTAGAAGAAGCCATTGCGGGCCAGCGCCTTGACCGTTTCCCGCACATCCACTATATCGGTGGGCTCCCGGAAGCTCTGCTGCTTGAGACGGCGCCAGGACTGTTTGGCCCGCCGTTGCTGAAAAGGCAGGTATTTCTGCTCCGAGAAGAGGAAGGGCGTTTCCAGCTGAGAGGGTAGCTCCCGCTCCTCTTTTTGTACTCCTGCTCCCCCTT
>JAGQXQ010000055.1:16797-18243 GCA_020436535.1 Phaeodactylibacter sp. | reverse complement strand
TGAGGCGGCGCCTTTTTTTCCGGCTCTTTCACAGGCTGTTCTTCCACCACTGGCGCATCCGTTTTCAATTGGGCGGCCCGCTCCTGCTCCACAAAGTATGCCCAATATTGAGGCAATTCTGCGTAGGCTTCTTCAAAGATCTCTTCAAAACGGGGGCGAAATTGCGGGCGGGTGAGCCACATCGTTTTGCAAAGTTCTAACATATCCGTCTTGTCTTTTGCCTTGCCCAGTAGCAGGCAGTGCAGGAAGTTCTGGTACTGCCGCGCGTCCAGTTCTATACCTACTTCCTTACGCAGGCGCTGGAAGAAGCGGTAAAAGACAAGGCTATGAGGAGCTTTCACTTTGGGCATATTTCCTAGGTAGTGCTTATTTATTGACCTGTGCTTTATAATCATCCAAACTTTTCAGCAGCACCTCCGGGTGAGGCAGCTCGCCCTTGGGAAGGCTGTCGCCTTCGAGCCGGCCCTGGAGAAATTGATAGTACAGTACTCGCAGCCAGTCGAGCAACTCGCTGGTGGAAGGCGCCTTATCGGTGTTAGGATTGTTTTTCATATCCATGTACAACTGCCGGAAGCGCAGGACGATATCCTCAACCAGTTTATCCGGCATGGCTTTTCTGTATTGCTCCGCCCAGTTTTTAGCATTGGCCCTGGCAATATCCATCAAAAGTTCTTCGCTGGGGAAGTCGATGTAGAAAAATACGCATCGCCGCAAGAACGCATTGGGTAAGTCCTTCTCGTCATTACTGGTGATGAAGATCAGAGGAGGATATTCGGCGGCGATCTCCTCACTGGTTTCCTCCACAAAGAAGCGCTTCTGTTCCAGTTCAAACAACAGGTCGTTGGGAAAATCCAGGTCGGCCTTGTCGATCTCGTCGATCAGCAGGACAGCCGGGGCATCCGGTTTGGAAGCCAGGTACGCCTGCCCCAACGGCCCAAAATCCCTGTATTTGAAAAGGTTTTCCTTCTCAGGCTGTGGTGCTCCGTTATTTTTATGACGCGCCAGTTCTACATCCCGCAGGCGGGCCAGATGGTCGAAGGTATAGAGTCCTTCCTTAGCTTTAGTAGAAGACTTGATGTACCATTCGAAATACTTTTTGCGGTAGTCCTTCCCATAGAGCTCATAGGCGACGGCCTGCGCCAGGCGGGTCTTTCCCGAGCCCGGCTCTCCCCGCAGCAAAAGAGGCCGCTGCAGGATGCGGGCATATTCCACCGCATCTTTCAGCGCTTCGCCGGGAAAATAGGGCGCGATCTTCTCCTCCAGGATTTTCTTTTGCTCCTTGACTTCCCCTTTCAACTCCTCGGGCTGATAGCTCAGTGTGGGAGTCGCTTTGAGCAAGCCTTTCCCTTCGTATCGCTTGTAGTTTTTTTCTTCGATCATACCTTTCTATAATTTGAACACTTCGTCATAAACCTCCGGGCATTCCAAAAGGATGCATATCTCTTC
>JAGQXQ010000055.1:7107-16640 GCA_020436535.1 Phaeodactylibacter sp. | reverse complement strand
GGCACTGCGTGACAAACCGGATTCTGAGATTGCAGGGCCACTTCCGACACACAGCAATGATCCAGGCGGTAACCGGTATGAACAAAGATCATAAACAACCGGTTGCCGGGATCCCCCTGAGGCAGGTAGTCATTGAGCGCTTTCCACAAGTTGAGGACCATCTGCTTGAGTTCCGGGAGTGCAACTTCCTCTACTTCATTGAGGATGACCACGAGGTCCTCTTGTTGAAGGCGCTGGGAGATCGTACGGCAAATCTCCTCCTTATCCGGGTTAAAGGACATAGTTCCCACCAGATTTTGGTTCAGCAATACCCAGAGGTACTGCTCATTAAACCCACTGGGCACCAGCTTTTTGACATTGATGTGCACTGGCTTATTCTGCCCGCCAGGATACAGCCCATTGTAGGCCAGTATCTTACGGATCAAGAGCTCGTGCCCACACATAGGCGTGCCTTCGATCAGGATGAAATTCACCTTTTTCTCCTGGTCATCAAAATCGAATGCCTTTTTCTGTTCCACGAAATTCAGGGCGCCGAAAGCCGACATCAATTGCTCTTTATCCCCACCAATGCCGATGAGCTCGATCATTTTTTTAAAAAACAGCTCCCTGAATATGGTGTCCAGGTCGCTTGCCTTTTTCAATTGCTCCAGGGTCAAAAACTCTGAAGGAATCACCGGAGGATTGGAATGCGCCACCATACCTTCATTTTGCAGGTACTGGCGGGCACTGGGCACATGCCCCGAACCGGCGATGATAAAATGAGGCTTGGCAGCACCCAGCGAAGGCTTGGCCCAGGCGAGTTGCCCATCCAGGCTACCGGGGAGTTCCGGAGTGGCCAGGTATGTGATGACATCTGCCTGCTCGACAGCATATTGCCGTTTATTCGGGTTATTTTCCTCATTCACTTCCCATATATCGTACGTCATCAAGCTGAGTATACTCTGGAGTGCAATCCTGAGAGCGTGGCTGAAAAGGCATGCCTTTTCACTATTATCACGTACGATGAGCAATTTACGTAAATTTTGGGAGCGCTTCAATTGGTCCACCACACTCTCCGGCACCAGGCGCCACTCCGTGGCATTACCATTCTGAGCATACAAATGCCAGGGGTAATCACTGCCCAGTTCTATTCCCCGAAAGGGAGAGTCATCCTCGTCTTTGTGATGATCAAAATACTGTTGAGTGAGTTCAAAAGCCTGGTTAATGGTTTTGCTGCTTCCCCCGAGGAGCTCATAAAATTTAGTGGCTATCTTCCTGGCCGAAGTATCTTGTATGCCACTGTCCGTACCGATCACCACTGGTATGCCGGCGTTCACCAACTGCTCGGCGATGGCTTCGGAATAGCAACTGTTCAGGAAGACGAACTTCAAGTTGTTTTGTGCCTGGAGGAAGCCCCGCAGTTTGTCGGCGTGCAGCAACTTGTCCTCGCCACTTTCGCGCGTCAACAGGCCGGTAGACTGGGAGTGGCCGGTGTAGTGCAGCATACTGATGCGATGCGACAGGTTGAGGTCGTTGAACTCGGTGAACAGCTTTTCAAAAGTGAACTGGTTGAGCTCCCTGATATCGCAAAAGTTCTGCTGCCGGGCTTTGGCCAGGGCAATACGGATCCCTTCCACCTCGGCCTGCACCTGGTCGAGGTAGTCTGCCGGCGTATTGGCCAGGCCAAGGATCAATATGTCTGTTTGCTGTGCCATATCAAAACGAAATCGGAAGCCGGAAAGGAGGAATCGGAAGTTAACCGGGGCTTTCCGGTAGCTCCACCGCCATCTTCCGTTTACGCACTAATTAATCAATCCTTTTTCAATTATCCTCGTTTTTCCTGAATTTTCTCATTGCTCGCCTGAAATTTGAGCATTGGCATCGTGCTTGTTTCACATCCTGTCAAATTTTACTTTTTTTAGATTAATATACTGCAAGGTATAGGGAAAGATTCAAAAAATTGCGTAATTCTGCCCCTGCGCCAAAACTTGACAGGTTGACCGGCTTGCCAGGTTGTGGGAACTTAACCAGCATGAAAAACATACTCGACCTTCCGGAATCCGAGCCATCTATTGAAGAGGCCTGCCTGGCGGAGTTCATCGGCCCGGAAAAGGAATACTATCTTGGCCAATGG
Organism: Phaeodactylibacter sp.; assembly: GCA_020436535.1. Lineage (GTDB taxonomy): Bacteria > Bacteroidota > Bacteroidia > Chitinophagales > Saprospiraceae > JACJXW01. The sequence goes on along the minus strand of JAGQXQ010000055.1, from coordinate 14,527 downwards.
GCCCGAATGCAGGAAGAGCGCACGCTGAGCTTCCACCTCTGGGCCCTCGCGTTGGGCCCTTTCTGGTTGTTGTACCGGCAGTTGTTTCGGGAAACGGCGCTTTACATCGCCTTTTTCTTCGGATTGGGGCTACTCCGCTGGTCAGATTTTGGCTTTTGGTTGTATGAAACCGTTTTCCTCTGCACCCGGGTGCTCATTCTGCACCTGATCCTTGGGTTGTCGGCCAACCGGCTGTATCTTCTGCACTGCAAGCGCCAGATAGAAAAGGCCTTGATAGCGGCGGAACCGGAAGAACAAAAAAAGGTAATCAGGCATAAAGGGGGCGTATCAATCCTGCCTCCTCTTGTCTTTTTACTGCTTTCCCTGATCTGGCTGATCAGTAACTACTTTCAGGGTAATTTTGGCATTAATACCAATTTCATATTTTAGGGGGTGGATGTTTGCGGAGAGAGAGGCAGAACACCTGTTTAAAAATAGAGCCATATAACAATTAGAAAGGCTACAGAGTATCTTGAAATAACAACACTTCGTTATGAGGAATTACTACTGGATATTTTTTCTACTCATATTCTCTGCCTTTGCCCTGCAAGCCCAGGTCAAGGAAGCACCCGACAGACAGGAGGGCGAAGGCCCTTACAACCAGCTCATCATCCGTGGCGTCACCCTGATCAACGGCAACGGCGCTCCGCCCCGCGGCCCCATTGACATCGTGGTGGAAGGCAATCGCATCAAGAAAATCGAAGTGGTGGGCAACCCCGGAGTACCCATCGATCCGAACAGCCGTCCGGAGCTTAAAGAGAGCGGCCGTGAGCTGGACTGCGAAGGTATGTACCTGCTGCCCGGGTTCGTCGACCTCCACGGCCATATCGGTGGTAAGGGGCAGGGCGCAGATGCCGAATACGTTTTTAAATTATGGATGGGGCACGGCATCACCACCATCCGCGACCCGGCCTGCAGCAACGGCCTGGACTGGGTATTGAAGCACAAGGAACGCAGCGCTAAAAATGAGATCGCCGCCCCTCGCATTTATGCCTACACCGTTTTTGGGCAGGATAGTGAAGAAGCTGGCAATTCGCCTGAGCAGGCGCGGCTGTGGGTGCGCCAGAATGCCCAAAAGGGTTCCGACGGCATCAAATTCTTCGGCGCGCCGCCTGATATCATGGCCGCAGCGCTGGATGAGAATAAAAAACTGGGCCTGCGCTCCGCCTGCCACCACGCCCAGATGGATGTGGCCCGGTGGAATGTGCTGAACTCCGCCCGTGCAGGCCTCACCAGCATGGAGCACTGGTACGGCCTGCCGGAAGCCCTTTTCGCTGACCGCACTGTACAAGACTATCCGCCGGACTACAACTACCAGAACGAGCAGCACCGTTTTGCCGAAGCCGGCCGCCTGTGGAAACAGGCCGCCCCACCCTACTCCGCCCACTGGAACAAGGTGATGGACGAACTGCTCGCCCTCGATTTCACCATTGACCCGACCTTCAATATCTACGAGGCCAGCCGCGACCTCCACCGTACCCGCCGACTGGAATGGCACGAGGACTATACCCTGCCTTCTCTCTGGCGGTTCTATATGCCCAGCCGCATCAGCCACGGTTCCTACTGGCATGCCTGGGGCACAGAAGAGGAAGTGGCATGGAAGGAGAATTACCGCCTGTGGATGACGTTCATCAACGAGTACAAAAATCGAGGCGGACGGGTCACCGCCGGTTCCGATTCAGGCTTTATTTACCAGCTCTACGGTTTCGCCTACATCCGTGAATTGGAATTGCTGCGCGAAGCAGGCTTCCATCCCCTCGAAGTCATCCGCTCCGCTACCCTGAACGGCGCCGAAGCCCTGGGGGCGGATAGTGAGATTGGCACTGTCGAGGTGGGCAAGCTGGCGGATTTCGTGATCGTGGAGGAGAATCCCCTGCCAAACCTCAAAGTGCTATACGGCACCGGCGCCATCAAGCTAATGGACGACAATTCTGTAGCCCGCGTGGGTGGTGTAAAATACACTATCAAGGACGGCATTGTCTATGACGCCAAGCAGCTCCTGGCGGATGTGCGGGAGATGGTGCGCAAGGCGAAAGAGGACGAGGGGTATGAGATCCGGCAGCCGGGGGTGGAGGATTAGTTAGTGTATCGGTGTGTAGTGTATCGGTGTGCGGTGTACATTCTGGGAACTGCGGTGTTCGGAATTCGGTAGGACGCTCTGAGTACTGCGAACTTGCGAACTGCGAACCTGCGAACTGCGAACCTGCGAACTGCCGTGTTCGGTAGGACGCTCTGGGAACTGCGAACCTGCGATCAGTGAGTGGCGTACAGGCCTGCTCACCGATACACTCCTCACCGATACACCGATACCCCCCTCACTGATACCCTGCACACCAACAACCCTTGCCAAGTGAACCTCCCTCCTTTTCATTTGTATATTCAAAAAACTATCTTTGCCTTAAGGTTGTTACCTTTTCAAAAAAAACTGAAAGTTCCGAAAGTATATTATAACTTTGAGTCAGAAAATAGCTTACGATTTTATGCAAGCAAACAAGCCGATCGAGGTCATTCTGGAAGATAAAACACTGGACAGTCAACTACGGGCCATTGCCGAAAAGGTGTTTCTGGGAACTCGCATCACTGAACAAGAAGGCCTGCACTTATTTGAACGGGGTGAACTGGCTTTCGTAGGTGCTTTAGCCAACCACATTCGGGAAAAGCGCCACAGTGGACACACCTACTTCAACCGCAATTTCCACATTGAGCCGACCAACGTCTGTCTGTACACCTGTAGCTTTTGCTCCTACTCCCGGCTCATCAAAAAACGGGAGGAAGGCTGGGAATACAGTACGGAGGAGATCATGGATATCGTTCGAAAGTACGACGGGGAGCCGGTGACGGAAGTGCACATTGTCGGCGGGGTGTTGCCCCAGTACGATGTGGAATTCTACAGTGAGCTGTTCCGGCAGATCAAGGCACATCGGCCGGAACTGCACATCAAGGCGCTTACTCCCGTGGAATACCACTATATCTTCAAAAAAGCCAAAGTCAGCTACGAGGAAGGCATGCAGCTGATGAAGGAAGCCGGACTGGACAGCATGCCCGGCGGTGGCGCAGAGATCTTCCATCCTGAGATCCGGGACCAGATCGCCGGTGGCAAATGCAGCGGTGAACAATGGCTGCGCATCCACGAGATCTGGCACGAGCTGGGCAGGCGATCCAACGCTACCATGCTCTACGGGCACATTGAGGAATACCGCCACCGCATCCACCACCTGGAAGAATTGCGGAAGTTGCAAGACAAGACCGGCGGTTTCCAGACGTTCATTCCACTGAAATTCCGCAACAAGGGCAACCAGATGTCGCACGTGCCGGAATCGACGGTCATCGAAGACCTGCGCAATTACGCCATCAGCCGCATTTACCTGGACAATTTCGATCATATAAAGGCCTATTGGCCAATGATCGGTCGCGAGGTGGCGCAGCTATCACTCGCCTTTGGCGTGGATGATATTGACGGCACGATTGACGACACCACTAAGATTTACTCGATGGCGGGCAGTGAAGAACAAAGCCCCGCCCTGAGCACCCGGGAACTGGTCAACCTCATCCGCCGGGTGGGGAGACAGCCCATTGAGCGGGATACTCTGTATAATGTGATACAGAATTATACTGATCATGTATTTGAAGAAGATACGGCATTCAAGGGGTATGTATCCCTGCCGGTTACAAATAAGCATTGATGCAAAAAGATATCTATATCATTCGCCACGGCGAGACGGACTACAACCGAATGGGCATTGTGCAGGGGCAGGGAGTAGACACCAGCCTCAACGATCTCGGCCGACGGCAGGCCCGGGCCTTTTACGAACATTATAAAAGCATTGATTTCGAGGCAGTGTTGACCTCCCGTTTGCGGCGCACCCACGAGACGGTCCAATCCTTCATAGAGCTGGGGCTTCCGTGGCAGCAATTTGCCGACATCAACGAGATCGCCTGGGGCGATCACGAAGGAAAGAAAAGCACCCCGGCGATGATGCAACAGTACCGCCTGATTACAGATGAATGGAAAAAGGGCAATTTTCACGCCAGCCTGGAGGGAGCGGAGAGCGCCGCCAGCCTGGCAGAGCGCCTCTCCCGCTTCATAGAACACCTGCGCGAACGCCCGGAAAACACCATCTTGGTATGCTCCCACGGCCGGGCAATGCGTTGCCTGATGTGCCTGCTACAGGAACAACCCCTGCAGAATATGGATAATTATCACCATTCGAATACCGGCCTGTACCAAATGACCTATCAGGACGACAACTTCCACTTTCTGGTGGAAAACGACCTGAGCCACCTGGAATACGCCGGCCTGAAACCAGCCTGATGTGAGAAAGCTAAAAGTGACCGCTGTAAGCTACCTCAATACCAAGCCTCTGCTTTACGGCCTGCTGCAAAGCCCGGCCGCCCAACAAATAGAGCTGAAGCTGGATATCCCTTCGGTTTGCGCCCAAAGGCTGAAAGAGGGCGACGCAGACCTGGGGCTCGTTCCCGTTGCCATCATTCCCGAACTGGATACCCCCCACCTTATATCCGACTACTGCATTGGAACGGTCGGCGCTGTCAAAACGGTGGCGCTCTACAGCGAGCGGCCCCTGGAAGCGGTAAAAGAGCTTTATCTGGACCATCACTCTCGCACTTCAGTGGAGCTGGCCAAGCTTTTATTACGCGATCACTGGAAAGTGAACCCCCAACTGATCCCCGCCTCCGATGGGTACATCAGTGCGTTGGGCGGCAACCGCGCCGGCCTGGTCATTGGCGACCGCACCATTGGCCTGGAGGCGCGCTTTCCCTACGTGTACGACCTGGGCGAGGCGTGGCTGCAGCATACCGGCCTGCCCTTCGTCTTCGCCGCCTGGGTGAGCAACCGGCCGCTGGAACCTGAATTTGTAGGGACGTTTAACAAGGCTATGCAACAAGGTATTGCCCACATACCCGAACTGATGTACCTGCTGCCCTCCCCCCACCCCAGTTTTGACCTGGAGGAATATTTCACGCGGTATATCAGCTACGAATTGGACGGAGAAAAGCGGAAGGCGCTGGCGCGGTTTCTGGAGGCGGTTGGGCCGAAGGCGCCGGCGGGTTTGGCGCTGTGAATGGCAAAAAACCATTGAGTTAGGTTAGGACATCAACGCTAAACCTTAAACCAGCACCAACGTTATATTGCTTTCTAAAGGCTCACAAAACTACCATCATCCAATGGAAAAGAATAATAACACCCCCACCCAACTGGCCACCCTCGGCGGCGGCTGTTTCTGGTGCACCGAAGCCGTCTTTCAGGAAGTACAGGGCGTCCATTCCGTCACCTCCGGCTATTCCGGTGGCACCGCCGAAACGGCAGATTACAAACTGGTGTGTTCCGGCACCACCCGGCATGCGGAAGTGGTGCAGGTCGAGTTCGACCCCGCAGTGATCTCCTACGAAGACATCCTGGAGATCTTCTGGGCCACCCACGACCCTACCACCCTCAACCGACAGGGCAACGACGCGGGCCCGCAGTACCGTTCCGTGATCTTTTACCACAGCGAAGCACAAAAGGCTGCCGCCGAACGCTCCATAGCCGAAGTAGCCCCGAAGATCTGGGACCGGCCTATCGTTACGGAGATCAGCCCCTTTGAGGAGTTCTTCCCGGCGGAAGAATACCATCAGGAGTACTATCAAAACGTAGGCAACCGCAACCCGTACTGCACTTTTGTCATTACACCCAAGGTGCAGAAGTTTAGAAAAAACTTTAAAGACAAGCTGAAAACACAAACCTGAGAGCTTGTTTATCTTGCCTGGGTTTAGAAAGTTTAGAAGGTTTAGAGCTTTCCAGGAAGCCTTTTGGGGTTTATGAGCACTATTGGCGGCCGTCGTTCAGCAATCGAAACCTTTCTACTCCCCCCAATTAGCACTCACTCAGGTTTTAATCCTTCTCAACTGCGGAAAGGCACGATTTAGCATGGCGCCCTTCCCAAGCCTTCCAAAAGAAGCCCAAAGCCGCCTTCCATTTCTTTGGAAATATGAAAATATCTAGTAATTTCGGGCGAACAAAAAAAGAAGCATTCAAATATGAAGCTTGCCATCCCCAGGGAGCTTGAGGACACACGCGTTGCGATGGTTCCTGAAGTTGCCGAAAAAGCAAAGGCCTTAGGCCTTGAGATCCTCATCGAAGAAGGCGCCGGGGCTTCTTCTTTCTACTCCGACCAAGACTATGCATCAGCAGCCACCGTAACCACCCGGGAAAAGTTACTTTCCGAGGCGGATATGCTGCTGAGCATCAACCCGCTTTCTGATGAGGAGTACAAAAAGCTGAAGAAAGACACCGTCGTCATTTCACAGTTCCAGCCTTTTCTCTACCCGGAGGTCACCGAAAAACTCCGCGGCATGGGCCTGCGGGGTATGAGTCTGGATATGATCCCACGCACTACGCTGGCGCAGGCGATGGACGTGCTCTCCTCTATGGCCTCCATTGCCGGATACAAGGCGGTGCTGGAGGCAGCCCGCCACCTGCCGCGTTATTTCCCCATGATGATCACTGCCGCCGGCAGTGTCCGACCCGCCAAAGTGCTGGTGCTGGGCGCCGGCGTGGCGGGCCTGCAAGCCATTGCCACCGCCAAACGGCTGGGCTCTATGGTGGAGGCTTCCGATACGCGGCTGGCCGCCAAGGAAGAAGTCATGAGTTTAGGTGGAAAGTTTATCGAAGTGGAAGGCGCCCAGGAGGACAAAGGTGCCGGCGGTTATGCGGTAGCGCAGAGCAAAGAATTTCTGGAGCGGCAGCGGGTAGAAGTGCAAAACCGCGCCATGAAGTCCGATGTGATCATTACCACCGCTCAGGTGCGCGGCCGCAAGGCGCCCATGCTGGTGCCCAAAGAAACGGTGGAACAAATGCGGCCCGGCTCAGTCATCGTAGACCTGGCGGCCTCCACCGGCGGCAATTGTGAGCTGACCAAAGACAACGAGATCGTCGTCCACAACGGAGTGACCATCATTGGCAATTCCAACCTGGCCGGCCTGATGCCGCAAGACGCCAGCCTGCTCTACGCCAACAACGTGCTCAACTTTCTGAAAATACTCGTCAAAGATGGAGAGCTGACGCTCGACATGGGCAACGAAATCATCAGAGGGGCCTTCTTTACGGCAGAGGTGGAAGCCCAGTAGTACCCACCAGCCGGCATAGGCCGGTTTCGAGACAAAATTTATCGCAAATAAAAATAACAAGCGGCATGGATGGTTTCATTCAGTTTTTCGAAGACTACCAATTACTCATCTACCTGCTGATTTTCACGATCATTCTCGGCTTCGAAGTCATTTCCAAGGTGCCTACCGTTCTGCACACTCCTTTGATGTCGGGCGCCAACGCCATTAGCGGTGTGGTCGTAATCGGAGGTATTCTGCTGGTGCGGCAGGCGGAAGC
>JAGQXQ010000055.1:383-7005 GCA_020436535.1 Phaeodactylibacter sp. | reverse complement strand
GACCGTATGCTGGAAATGTTCAAGAAGAAAAAGAAGAAATAAGCCATGGATATCAAATTCCTGACAGACATAGGTTTTCTGATCGGTTCGGTAGGCTTCGTATGGGGCCTTAAACTGCTCAGTTCACCCGACAGCGCCCGCCGGGGCAATACCATCGCCAGTATTGGCATGGGGGCGGCTATCATCTCGATTATTTTCGCCCCTCTTAATCAGGGCGACAATAACTACCCCTGGGTAATTGCCGGCCTGGCCATTGGAGCCATCATTGGTTACTTGATGGCCATGAGGGTGAAAATGACTGCCATGCCGCAGATGGTTTCCATCTTCAACGGCCTGGGCGGCGCCTGTGCAGTGCTCATCGGCATGGTCGAATTACGGCATTTCTACACGGGCGCCAGCGCCATGTCCGGAGGCCAGATCGCCATCTCCCTTTCCGCCCTGTTCATTGGTGGAATCGCTTTTACCGGCAGTATACTCGCCTGGTTCAAACTGGAAGACTGGCTTCGGGACAATGCCCTGATCCTGCCCAAGCACTCCATTTTTAACATGGCCTTGCTGGTTGTCATCCTGGCCATGGGTATATATATATACGTTCAGAATATAGACGCCGGAATCGGCCTTGCCGCCATCTTTATGGTTCTGGCGTTGGTATACGGCGTATCCTTCGTCGTCCCCATCGGGGGCGCCGATATGCCGGTGGTCATTTCTCTGCTCAACTCCTTCTCGGGGCTGTCCGCCGCCTCTGCCGGCCTGATCTACGGCAACAACTTCATGTTGGTGGGCGGCATCCTGGTGGGTGCCTCCGGCACTATTCTTACGGTGCTGATGTGTAATGCCATGAACCGCTCTTTGCTCAACGTCCTCATCGGCGGCTTCGGCGGTGGGGCGGCCGGCGCCTCCAAAGGGGCCGTTGGCGGGCAGGTGGCCAAAGAGGTCACCCTCAACGACGCGGCGATTCAGCTTTACTACTCCGGCTCGGTGATGATCGTCCCGGGTTACGGCCTGGCGGTGGCTCAGGCGCAGAAAGTGTGTAAAGAGATCGACGACTTGCTGGAATCGAACGGTGTGGATGTGAAATACGCTATCCACCCCGTCGCCGGCCGCATGCCGGGGCATATGAACGTCCTGCTGGCCGAAGCGGATGTCCCCTACCCTAAACTGCTGGACCTGGAAGATGCCAACGCCGCCCTGAAAAATACCGATATGGTGGTCATCGTCGGCGCCAACGACGTGGTCAACCCAGCTGCCCTGGACGACCCGGGAAGCCCCATCTATGGCATGCCGGTATTACAGGTCTGGGACGCCAAGAACGTTATCGTACTCAAGAGAAGTATGAATCCGGGATACGCCGGTATTCAGAACCCGCTGTTCTTCCACGAGAAGACCCGCATGCTGTTTGGTGATGCGAAGGATACGCTGAGTAAGCTGGTCACCGAGATCAAGAACTTGTAGTTTTACAGCAGCTATCCTGGGCTCATCGATGGAGAAAATACCGAACGCGGGCCAGGGCACGGACAGAACAGCGCCTCTTTCGCAGTGACGACTGGCAGGTTCGCCACCGCTGGCGGCTGCGTGGCAGTCTGGACTTTCCCCTGCAGGGAGAACGGCTGGACCCCCGGGAAACCTATCTGAATGCGCAGGTTGAATGGCTGGCCAACCTCTTTGAGGAGGCCTCGGCCTTTTATCCTGAAACAAGGCTCTACGCCGGCCTGGGTTGGCTGATCAACGATCATTACCGCCTGGAAAACGGCATCGAATGGCGCGGCCGCCGCATCGACGCCGAAAAAAACATCCGGCAGCGGCTGCTCTACCGACTCACGTTTACATTTCGCTGACCTTACACAGTTCGTGGTTGTAAAGAAATGAAGTACCCCTTTGAGACACCTACAAGCCTTGCTGACGAAGGAGGTAAATAAATGAACCCTACCGACCAGGGCATTTCCTCGATTTTTTTAGCCTGTTTATCGTCAAAAGGTGGCAAAGCTCCCGAATTGTTAGTATTTTGTTAAGGTTGATTTGATCTTATACCTTTCCACCTTATTCCTGTTTACCATGGGAAGCGTATAAGTTCCGGTTTTTCAGAATTTTGTAACCTATAACCCCGAAATCCTGAAACACTGGGGTATTACATCCTAAAAAATTACAAACCATGATGGCATCTCCTTTTTTATTGTTCATCCTGTTCTTCGGGTTGATCATTGTTTTCTCCGGCATTTTCACTGTTAGGCAACAATCCGCCGCGATTGTCGAACGCCTGGGCAAATTTCACAGTATCAAGCGTTCCGGCCTTCAGTTCAAAGTGCCGATCGTCGACCGCATTTCCGGCCGGGTCAGCCTGAAAGTCCAACAACTGGACGTTCACGTTGAAACCAAAACACGAGATAACGTTTTCGTCAAATTACGGGTATCCGTGCAGTACTTTATCCTGCCGGAAAAGATCTACGATGCGTTCTACCGGTTGGAAAACTCTACAGAACAGATCACCGCCTACATCTTTGACACCGTCCGCGCCGAGGTGCCCAAGATGAAGCTGGACGACGTTTTCGAGCGCAAAGATGATATTGCGCACGCTATCCGCCGCGAACTGGAAGAATCTATGAATGAATATGGCTACGGCATCGTCAAGGCCCTGGTTACGGACATCGATCCCGATGCGGAAGTGAAGCACACCATGAACCGCATCAACGCCGCCGAACGCCTGAAAGTCGCCGCCGAGTACGAAGGAGAAGCCGAGCGCATCCGCATCGTAGCCAAGGCCCGCGCCGAAGCCGAAAGCAAGCGCCTGCAGGGCCAAGGTATCGCCGACCAGCGCCGCGAGATCGCCCGTGGACTGGAAGAATCAGTGGAAGTACTGAACAATGTCGGCATCAACTCTCAGGAAGCCTCCGCATTGATCGTGGTTACCCAACACTACGACACGCTACAAAGCATGGGAGAAAATGCCAACAGCAACCTGATCATGCTGCCGAACACGCCTTCTTCCGGCAGTGATATGCTCACGCAGATGACTGCTTCCTTCATCAGCGCTCAGAAAATGGGCGAAGAGATGAAGAAACAAACGGTGAAGCATACGAACGGAAGTAAGAAATAATTTGAAGTCGAAAGTGGGAAGGCGGAAGTCGGAAATGCGAACGAGAGTATGCTATTCCGACTTCCCATTTCCGATTTCCGACTTTGCTATCTCCCCAATCAGGTCGTAATCCATAGCATCAGTGATCTTCACCTGCGCAAAGTCCCCTACCCTCACGTAATTATTGGCGGCCGGCACCAGCACCTCGTTGTCCACCTCCGGTGAATCCCCTTCGGTGCGGCCGATAAAGAATTCCCCCTCTTTACGATCGAATAAAACCTTAAACGCCTTGCCTATCTTTTCCTGATTCTTGCGGAAAGAGATTTCCTGCTGTATTTCCATAATGCGGCCGGCGCGTTCTTCCTTGATTTCGGCGGGCACGTCGTCTTCCAGGCCATGGGCGATGGTATCCTCTTCGTGGCTATACTGGAAAACCCCCAGGCGGTCGAATTCCATCTCTTCCACGAAATCGCAGAGGTCCTGGAATTCTTCCTCCGTTTCACCGGGGAAGCCCACTAACATTGTGGTACGCAAGCTGAGGTTGGGTATCTTTTGGCGGGCGAGGCGAACCAGCTCGGTGGTTTCTTTTCGGGTGATCTGCCGGCGCATGCGTTCCAGCACTGCGTCGTTGGCGTGCTGCAGAGGCATGTCCAGATAGTTGCAGATCTCGGGGCGCTCCGCCATGACGTCAAAAATTTCTGTGGGAAACTTGCTGGGATAGGCATAGTGCAGGCGGATCCATTCGATACCCTCCACATCGGCCAGGGCATGGAGCAGCTTCGGCAGTTCGCGTTTTTTGTAGATGTCGAGGCCGTAGTAAGTCAGTTCCTGAGCGATCAGCATCAGCTCTTTGACACCGAAGCGAGCCAGGTTCTTCGCCTCCTTCACCAGCTCTTCGATGGGTTTGGAAACGTGCTTGCCACGCATGAGTGGGATAGCACAAAAAGAACAGGTACGGTTGCAACCCTCAGATATTTTCAGGTAGGCGTAATGTTGAGGGGTGGTAGTGATCCGCTCGCCGATCAGCTCGTGTTTGTAGTCGGCATTGAGCTTGGCCAGCAGCCCGGGCAGTTCAAGCGTTCCGAAGTAGGCGTCCACTTCGGGAATCTCCTTTTCCAGGTCCTCTTTATAGCGCTGAGACAAGCAACCGGTGACGTACAGCTTGTCGATGCCGCCCTGTTGTTTCACCTCCGCGTATTCCAGAATGGTATTGACCGATTCCTCCTTGGCCAGGTCGATAAAGCCGCAGGTGTTGACGATGACGATGTTGGCGTCTTCGTCGTTGCTGTCGTGCACCACCTCGTAGTCGTTACCTCTCAGTTGGGTGATGATATTTTCTGAGTCCACCAGGTTTTTGGAGCAACCCAGCGTAATGACGTTGACTTTATCCTGTTTTAGTGTTTTGGTTTTCATATATTTCCCGATTGTGTAGGCTTGACAAGTTTTCAATAGGCCAACCATTTCGGAAACTTGTCAGGCCTTTATATAACAAGGGCGCAAAGATAGTAGACAGGATTCTAAGATTTTCAAGATTAACCGGAAAACAGCATTCTCTTAGGGAAATTTTCAGAATAAAATCTAGCAAGTTGCGGCGATTTATTTTTGTGCCCGGCAAGCACTGTAAACAAACTTGAAGCGTTTTAGTTATGCTGTAAGAGCAGTTCTACAAAAAAAAATCAACCATGAAATACATCGCTACCCTCATTTTCGCCATTCTTTTCAGTGGCGCCGCCATTGCCCAACTGGGCGTCAATGCTACCTACCGCACCAATGATGCGCCGGATTGGACCTACAGCGGCGCCATTCGGCCGGCTCAGGATTTATTGCCGGAAACGGCCATTGCAATAGGCCTGGACTACTGGCTCGCGATGAAAGCCTACCGCATTGACTTTGTCCCGGAACTGAACTTCAGCCGGATGAGCAATACCCTTGATATGGGAATTCCTTTGGAAACCATCGAAGCCAACCTCACTAGTAACTGGCTCAGCTTATTCCTCAACACCAATATCTACTTTCTCGACCTGGAAGGCGACTGCGATTGCCCCACCTTTTCCAAATCCGGAGGAGCGGTGCAGAAGGGCATTTTCCTGCAGGTATCACCCGGCGCAACCTGGATGATGAATCAAGCCGAATTTAAGGAGGAAAGTAAAAGCTTTGACGACATCACCTTCAGCCTGGGGGCAGCCCTGGGGCTGGACATAGGCCTTTCTGACCTGGTAACCCTCACTCCAATGGCAGGCTTTCGATACTACCTCCCGGCTCAATGGGAAGGGTTGGCTGCATTTCTTTCCGGCCCTGATATCATCAACATAGACGGATTAAAAAGCGAGGAAAGCAGCATCCGGCAGTTCTATGCGGGTTTGAGGCTGGGGTTCAGGCTGGACCAGCGGTGAAGGGCTACCATTCTAACGTTGGACCAGTTCACGGTTTGATTATTCGGCGTTCGAAGATAAACCGGGACGCTGCAATCCATTGGCTCCTAATAGTGTTCAACATTAGACGGATAGCCGCCTTTTGTGTTCTAATAATAAATGAATATGAACAACTCAATCAAACAAATAGCCCCGCTGGGGTTTCCCTGGGAAACAAGTGATCCCTTTTTATTCTGTGTTCACCACGAGGACTTCTATCCTCCGGGCAATGAGAAAATGGGGCCTGCGGTAGCGCTGCATGGAAGGAATTTAGGCAATGATTTCACGGTAAAAGATGGTTTTAGAATGTATCATGGGCGAACGGTCCCTGGTTTCCCCGCTCATCCGCACAGCGGATTTGAGACGGTAACTATTGCCAAAAAAGGGCTAATAGACCACTCCGACTCTCTGGGCGCTGCCGGCCGTTTTGGCAATGGAGATGTGCAGTGGATGACCGCCGGCAAAGGGGTTCAACATTCCGAAATGTTCCCATTGCTCAACCAAGAAGCAGACAATCCTTTTGAACTCTTCCAGATCTGGCTGAACCTGCCCAAAGCGAAAAAGACGGCGGATCCTCATTTTGCTATGCTTTGGCATGAAGCTATTCCGGTTTATACCCATGCGGATGAACACAATAATAAAACCACGGTAGATGTCATTGCCGGTAGTATTGGCAACATTACCGCCCCTGCTCCCGCTCCAAACTCCTGGGCGGCAGACCCCAATAATGAATTGGCGATCTGGACCATCAAAATGGAGGCCAATGCAACATGGGCTTTACCCAAAGCATCGGCGGAGGTAAACAGGAGGTTGTATTTCTACAAAGGATCCACATTGCAGGCCGCTGGCCAAAATGTACCTCCTTACCATTTGGCCCAGCTTCAGGCCAACGAAGCAGTAGTTATCGAAAACGGAGAGGAAGAAAGCTACCTTTTACTCTTACAGGGGAAACCCATTAATGAGCCCGTAGTCCAGCATGGCCCTTTTGTAATGAATACGACACAGGAAATTCAACAGACCATGAATGTATTTCGAGCCACTCAATTTGGTGGCTGGCCCTGGCCGACAATGGATCATGTACACCCAAGAGAGAAAGGCCGTTTTGCGAAGTTTGCGGATGGAACGGTGGTGGAAAAGGATA
>JAGQXQ010000055.1:0-303 GCA_020436535.1 Phaeodactylibacter sp. | reverse complement strand
AGTTATGCGAATCAGGGGCTAACTGATGATTTTTGTGCCTAAAGGCACCTTCATCAACTGATTTAACCCCTAATTCGCATGACTCGCTGCATCGTCTATGGCCGATAGAACACCTTAGAGTATGTTTGGAGGCCGGGTTTGGAAGCGAAAAGAGTCAATTTTTTGATGAGACAAGGCATCTTTTTGAAGGGCATACCCGGTGGTACGTTCGAGAAAAGTAACGCCGTATCGTCAAAAAAGTGGCCTTTGCAGCCCAAAGATTGGCCTCCAAACAAGCTCTTACCGAACCAAACTCACTTTCTG
>JAGQXQ010000354.1 GCA_020436535.1 Phaeodactylibacter sp. | reverse complement strand
TTTCGTTCCCGGCGCACTAGGTGGACGTACCCGCCGTCGCTATCGCCGGCGCCGCCCAGAAGGGCAGCAAACCCACTGGAGCCGCCTTTGATCAAGGTTTTATATACTGATTTATTATCACCAATATGCTGGTACAATTCCGCTACTTCTTCATCTTCCGGTAAGCGCCAGCCAGCCCCCAGCTTTTTACAAGCCTCCTTCGCCGCCGCCCACGTATACAACCGCCCATACTCCCGGCAATTGGCTGAGTCATCATCGTAGCAATAGGAGCCCAGCACTTCCAGGTTCAGGTTCCTCCCCAGCCACTGTTTGCCTGCAAGCTCCAGAATGGGATAAGTGTTACCTTCACTGTCTTCAACAGAGAGTTCTTTTTCCTCAGCAGGAGTCTTCTCATCTGCTACAAAAACAAAACCTCCGTCTTCATGGCCATACAACGTCCCATAGTGCGGTGTAGGCCTCACCTTTTCCAAATCTGCCAACAAGCCATGGTACGTCAATAAACCGCCTCCTTCAGCATAGGTACGGCGTAAGCTGCTCAGAATGCCTTCCGTAAAAGGGGAATACTTCACCCCCGTCGGCGTCCGTTCATTTTTGCCCGAAGTAAGCAATAGGCGAGAGCGGTTGCGCAGTTGGCCAGCAATAATGTTATGGCGCTGGGAGGCCGACGTATCGCCGGGCCTTTTCATATCCGAATCTCCTTGAAAGGCAATTTCCTGGTCGATGGTGCCCGACCGGCAGGCATCGATGGCCAACAGGATGTGCGGGCAGGGAATGGAGGTGATAATATTTCCCAGCTCAGTCAGATTGATATACGAACCATAATCGCCATCCGTACTGCCTTTGGGTATGAAATATCCCGTTTTATTGAAATTCCGAAACGCTCCATGGCCGGAGAAATAAACGAATAGCTGCCCGTCCTCGGGAAATTGCTTAGCCTGCCATTGTTCCAGGATGCGCTCGATCTCTCCTTTGGTTTTGTCCTGATAGGTTTTCGTTTGAAAGCCATATACCTCTTTTAGCTCTTTGACAAGGGCTTCCACGCCGGAAATGCTATTTTCCAGCATAGTATACTGGGTGCCACTATAATCGCTGACCGCGAAGAACAGAGCAAAATCCTTACCGGTACGTTCGAATGTATGTTGTGCTGATGCCAGGGTAGGCATAGTACTACAGTACAGCAAAATCAACAAAATTACAGTTCCCGTTTGGTTAGAAATCATTGTAAAGCTCGGATTGCTGGTTTTATGATACTGGATGCAGATTTGAGTACCACATTTCGATATATAACAAGATAACCGTTTTCAATCATTGAAGTACTTAAATCAGGCTAATCATCTCTTACACAACGGCATGATACACTGTTTGAAATCGGTTTCTGAACCCGGATCAATTTTCCTTGGTCATTATCAAATAAGTAAGACCAGGAATGATCCGATAGGTGTTCAGTCACTGTACTGCTCCAGTAAACACCCCACTTGCCTTTATTGAAATACTTTTCACCGGGACTGAATATCCCGCCCAGTTGCGCAGAGAAACCAGGCCTCTCATCCTTTGTTAATTCTGTATAAGCTTTTTCCGGGTTTCCCATATCCAATCCTTCAGGAATGGCAAAAAAGTTATAGCCTCCAAAAGCAATGGCCAGTTCCTGCCAGTCTAAGTCTGTAGGCAACCGCCAGTCTGGGCCCAAGCTTTGACAAGCCTTCTTCGACGCCTTCCAGGTATATAATCGGCCGAACAGATTACAATTTACTGGATCGTTACCATAACAGTAGGAGTCTTGTATCTCAAAATTCAGGTTTTTACCCAGCCATTGTTTACGGCCAAGATGAAGGATGGGATATTGGTTCCCCTGGGAATCTATGGCCATTCTCTGGGGATCAGAAATGCCTGAGTAGTGCTCCGCCACAAAGACAAAACCTCCGTTTTCATGCTTTGGCAGTTGACCCTGATGGGGAATAGGCGTAACGCGCTCCAACTTGGACAGTATGTCGGAGAAAGTAATCAATCCATCCCCTTCGGTATAACCATACTTCAAGCTGTTTAGTATGGATTCTGCAAATGGAGAGTAGTTGACACCATCCAAAGTACGTTCCTTTCCCCCGGAAGTGATCAGCAAGCGAGAAGCGTTCCGCAACTGACGGGATATAAGGTTTTTGCGTTCTGTTGCAGGCGTATCGTATGGCCTTTTCATTACCGGATCCCCTTTGAATGCTATTTCCTGAGTAATGGTTCCGGAATAACATGCGTCAATGGCCAAGAGGATATGGCGACAATTGATTTCAGTTATAATGTTACCTAATCTTATCAGCGAAAGATGAGTGTTGTGATCCTCTTTTCGACCGTCTGATGGAATAAAAAAGCCTTCATTCAAATAATCATCAAAATCTCCATGGCCGGAAAAGAAAATAAATAGTTGTGCACCTTCTGGAAAGATTTTCTCTCGCCATTGTCTCAATGTACTTTCAATTTCTCCCTTTGTAGGGTTGCGGTGTATTTCTGTTTGAAAACTATAAATTTCTCTCAGCTCTTTGGCAATAGACTCTGCATCATTAATAGGGTTTTTCAAATCTTTCCAGTCGGGATTTTCGTATTCTTCAACAGCGAAAAACAAGGCAAAATCCTTACCGGGCCGGAAATGGGGCTCCTCTCCCTGAAAGGCTGGAACTTCATTAACAGAGCCCCAGGTGGGAAGGAGCAGTAATGGTAGCAGAAAGAAAAACCAGAACTTCATCTTTTGTCTTTTGGTGAAAAATTGTTCTTGAGGCACCGGCAGGACAGGGCCATCGATTTTATGGAAACAGGGCGGTCAACTCGTTCATCGTCTCCGTGTAATCCATAAACCCAGGCAAGACTGGCATCAAGTTCAGAAGCAGACCAATAGGTTCCATACTTGCCCAGGTGCAGATACTCACCATCAACGTTGCGACCGCCGCCTAATAAAGCGGCAAAACTACTACTCCCATCTTTAATCAAAACAGAGTACGATTTTTCACTATCGCCTACTTCTTCTTGTTCATACCACTCATAATATCCTCCAAAAGTAATAAGCAAATCTTTCCATTCCTGGTCCGTAGGCAAGTGCCAGCCCACCCCCAGCTTCCTACAAGCCTCTTTCGCCGCTTCCCACGTATACAATCGCCCATACTCCCGGCAATTGGCCGGGTCATCATCATAGCAGTAAGAGCCCGGCACTTCCAGGTTCAGGTTCTTGCCCAGCCATTGCTTGCCTGCCAGGTGGACGATGGGATAAGTATTGCCATCACCGTCAGTAATATACTTTAAATCAGATGGCCTCCTCTCCACCACAAAAACAAACCCACCATCCTCATCATTAGCCAATCTCCCATGATGGGGAGTAGGGCTCACCCGCTCCAACCGAGCTTCAAGGTCAGCATAGGTGGCCAACCCATCGCCACTTGTGTAGGCGTAACGCAAGCTACTCAGGATCGCCTCGGCAAATGGAGAGTGGTTGATCCCATCAAAGGTCCGTTCCTTGCCGCCGGAGGTGAGGAATAAACGGGAGCGGTTGCGGAGTTGGCGGTAGATGATGTTGTTCCGTTCTGTTTCCGGGGTATCGTACGGCCTGGACATGGTGGGCCCTTTAGACACAATTTCTCGGTCAATGGCGCCGGAATAACAGGCATCGACAGCCAGCAGGATGTGCGGGCAGGGAATGTTCGAAACGATATTGCCCAGCGTAGCCAACTCGATGAGGGAATCGTAATTCCCCTTGCGGCCGTTCCTTGGGACAAAGTAGCCTTGGCCGGAAAAGTCCCGAAACGTGCCATGCCCGGAGAAAAAGACGAATAGTTGGCTGTCCCCAGGAAAGCGCTTCCTTTGCCATTGCTCCAGAATGCGCTCGATCTCCGCTTTGGCCTTGTCCCGGTAGACCTCCACTGTTGAGAAACCGTACATTTCCCGGAGCTCCTTTGCGATCGCTTCGGCATCTCTGATGGGGTTTTTCAGGTCATTCCATCCGGTGCCGGTATAGGTTTTATTTGCAAAGAATAGGGCAAAATCCTTTCCGGGGCGGAAAAGTGACTTTTCTTTCTGAAGCACTGCCTCTCCGGAAACAGAACCCCAGGAGGGAAGGAACAGCATTGGAAACAGTAGGAATAGACAGGATTTCATCTTATATCCTTTTTTGAAAAACGCGGCGACCTGCGGCCGTCTAATAGTCCAATCAATCTAATTGTCTCTGAGGCACCGGCACGACAGAGCGAGCGACTTAAGGAAGTCGCCGTAACGGTCGGCCCGCTCGTCGTCGCCATTGAAGTAGTAGCCCCAGGCGAAGTCGCCAAGGTTCCTGGTAGCAGACCAGTAGTAGCCGTACCGGCCCAGGGAGTTGTACTCGCCGAAGCTGCCGCGGCTGCCGCCCGGAAGGGCAGCAAACCCACTTGAGCCACCTTTGATCAGGGCTTTGTATGCTGATTCACCATCACCAAAATGCTGGTACAAATCCTCTACTTCTTCATCTGCCGGCAAGCGCCAACCCGCCCCCATCCTTCTACAAGCCTCCTTCGCCGCCTCCCTTGTGTACAACCGCCCATATTCCCGGCAATTAGCCGGGTCATCATCATAGCAGTAAGAACCCGGCACTTCCAGGTTCAGGTTCTTGCCCAGCCACTGTTTGCCCGCCAGGCTCAGAATAGGATATCGGTTGCCGTCACTATCCGTAACAAAATTGGCTTTGGTGGGAGGCTGGTACAGAAAAAGAAAGTCGCCATTGGGGTTGTGCTGGCCGAAATAGCCATTGCGGGGCCGGGGCTGGATGTCCTGCAAAAGGCTAAATAATTCGTAGAAAGTCAACACGCCATTGTCGCCGCCGTTGCCGGCAAACCCCGCCAGGAGCTTTTCGGTCAGGGGAGAATGATATTTCCCATCATCGCTCCTTTCTGTTTTTCCGCCAGACGTGATCACCAGCCGGGATGGGTAGGGCAACACGCTCTGGAAAAGCTGCTCGGCCTTCGACAACTCACCTGGCCGGCCGAATTTCCCCTTCAGAATGGAGCCGCTGTAACAGGCATCCACCACCAGCATGATGTGCTTACAGGGTATGTTGTCAATATCCGGCAGCAAGTCGATCCAGGAAAGGTAAGATTGCTGGTAGGGGTCATTCCGTTTGCCGTCGTAGGGTATAAAATAGCCCTTTCCTTCTTCCGGATTGCTCGGGTAGGGAACGAACTTACCATGCCCGGAAAAGTAGATGAACAATTGCTCGTCATCGGAAAAGGATTTGCTCAGATATTGCCGGATGGTTTGACGGATTTTATCCCCGGAAGGGTTTCGGATAATGGTGGGGGCAAAACCATACTTGTGCTCCAGCACCTGGGCAATGGCTTCGGCGTCCCGGACCGGGTTGTTCAGGCCGTCCCACTCCCGGTAGTCCTTGACAGCAAAAAGGAGGGCGTGGTCCTTGCCGGCCCGGCTAAAGGATTGCTGCGCTCGTAAGGCAGGAAATGCTATGCTGCAAAGCAACAGCAGGAAAAGCGCTTTATTTGGGTTGGGGTTCATTGCCATGCTATGCGTTCCTTGATTATCGTAAAAATTGCCTCAGTTCCGTCATCAGGCCGTCCCCATAATCCTTAAGGATCTTCCAGGATTTTAGGTCTTGATCTATATTGCTATATTCCCCTCGCTCATTCCATAGGGTAGATTTTTCCGTGCATTTTCCATTCAGGGTGCAATCCAACCGGTAGCCATAAGTAGTAGGATTGACTACAAAGGTGAAGGTCAACCACTCCTTTTTCAGTGTGGTGCAATCGAGGCTCAGCCGGCGCAGCCATTCACAGATTAACAGGTTTTGCTGGTCTTTGAGCACCTCCCGGTACAGGGGTTTTACCGACAAGACATAGATCCCTTCCTCGAAATCCACCAATTGCTCGGATATACTGGCCCCGGACTTCTCGAATCGCTGCCGGGCGAAAGCATGTATCTTCCTGAAAGTGGAATCATTATGGCCGATATTGACATTTATCCCGGTTTGAGCGCTTTTGGCCAATTCCGGGACATAGACGGGAAAAGAATGGAAAGCATCCTTAGTGAGGGAGCTATCTATTTTTATGCCCTGGCCTTCATAATAAATTCCGTAGAAGACGTATTCCTTCAGGCGCGTATCATAGGTGTCGTACAATTGGACAGTAGCCTGTCCGGGCTCCAGTTCCATAAGGTGGATCATTTTGAGGAACAACTGTGCTTCCAGCCCGATGGAATTCTTTTTGTTGTACTCGGCGCCCAGCTTCCGCCAGGCCGACCGCACATAATCCGCCAGGTCATCCCGGCCCGAATAGGGGCTGGGGATCTTCAGGTACAGGTTGACCTTATCCTCTTCAACTGTAATGGTTTCCACCTGGAGCAATTCTCCCAGCCCACTCAGATCGAGCCACTCCTGGTAAGCCTTTTGCTGGGATTTAAAGAAGACTTCATCCTTTTTTAAGCCCTGCCCCCTTAAATGCCAGGGGCAGGCCAGGAAAAGTAGCAGGATCGCTACCGACTTACAGAACCTTGCCGTATCCATTCACCTTTCTTTTTTGGTTTAGGGGCGACGCAACAAATAACCTACCCATCT
>JAGQXQ010000353.1 GCA_020436535.1 Phaeodactylibacter sp. | reverse complement strand
TTGCCGATCTCATCCTGCGGCAGCCACACGACCGGTTGCTTCACCGGTAGTTGGGCCACCCTGGCGGAGTCGACCGCCCGCGAGCCAAAAAAGTCGCCGGGCGTTACGTGCAGGATCTTACACGAAGGGAGCCAGTCTCCCTGATTGTCGGCAATGAACAATTCGTCATCTACACCGATACCCACCCCATTGGGCGTACGCAAACCCTGGGCTATAAATTCGACATTGCCATCCGCACGGCTAATGCGGATCGCTTTCCCCCTGTCTTTGATCTGAGGGTTGGCGCTGGCCCCTCCCGGCATGATGGCAATGGCCAGTGCGGCGTAGAAGAAGCCTTCTTTATAGGCCAGCCCGAAGGCGAATTCATGGAAGTTAGCGGAAACTTTCCAGTTATTGGAAACGGTGTAATATTCGTCGATCCGTTCATCTCCGTCGTGGTCGATGAGTTGGGTGAGTTCCTGTTTCTGAAGCACATATATGGTGTCCTCCACTACTTTCAGCCCGAGAGGTTCGGCCAGTCCACTGGCGATCTTTTTGTAAGACATCCGGGCGGGATCCCCCGTCTGTACGCCATCCACGATGTAAACGGCCCCTTCGGCATCCCAGGTGCTAACCACCAGGCGGCCGTCGGGCAGAAAATCCATGCCTCCTACTTTAGGCATAAAATCCTTAGGCCGGGCCGGAGAGAGCGTATAACCGGGATGCACATCGGCTACCGCATTTTGGTCGCCCGGAATGTGGACGAGCTGAGCCATCGGAGGCGTTTTGGCGTCCGGCGCCGGCTGTTCAGCCTGGTTATGGAAGAATTGACTCCTCGGAACCAGCTCGAAAGCGGGATCGTCATAAGCGCTCCATTCCAAAGCGATGAATTTGCCGCCGCCACCCTGAAAAAAATCGAGGCGAAACGAATGCAGGCCCTGCCGGAGCGCAATTTCTCCATCCATCTTTTCGGCGCTGTGCAGTCCATCGTAATTGACTACTTCCTGCTCGTCAATGAACAGGCGGGAGCCGTCGTCACTGCGCAGGCGGAAAACATAATTGTTGTCTTTGGGTATAGCGATGTAGCCCCTGTATTGCATACCGAAATTGGCTTCCAGGCCCTGAAACTCGTTGTTCTCTATATGTACCTGGCTAACAATGCCTTCGTACAGGGCCGGGCCGTTAAAGCTGAGGTCCGCCAACCGGCTTAGCTCTCGGCTCGACTGGTAAACCTGCAACAGCAGCCCGGGGATCAGATCCTCCTGCTTCAGGCCGGCGGCCGCGTCGACGAATTCCAGCCCTTCCATACTTTTTGTTTCAGGCTGCGCCTGCAAGGCTTCTTCCTCTGCATCGAGGCCCATAATGTATTCCACCATGGCCCGGATGTCCAGTTCTTCGAGATCGGGATGGGGCGTCATCGCCGCTTCTCCCCACACTCCCGCGCCGCCATTCTGAACCTTGCCGACCAGCCTGGCTACATTATCGGAGTTGTTGGCATAGCGTTTGGCGACATCGGCATAGGCAGGGCCAATCGTTTTGAGGTAGGTATTGTGGCAGGTTTTGCAATCGCTGCGGGCAATGAGGCGAGCACCCCGCGGAAGCGCGTCTTCCTCGGCAGCGCCTTCCACCCGGTTTGGATTGTAAATCAGCGGGTATTTGGTGAAGTAAGCAGCCAGGCGGGTGGGGCCCTCCGGCCGGAGCGCCAGGCGGCCTTTAAGGTCTACAGCATCGAGCCCTTTTCCTTTTCTCGGCTTTGTTTCGAGCAATTGCAGTTGCCCGTCCGTTTCCAGAGTATGGGCCGAAGGAATGGAGCTAAGGTTGAAATCCAGGTACAGCTCCGCACCAGGCGGCAGGCCTTCTACGAAAAAGGTACGCTCCATCCCCTTCTGCCTTCCTTCGGCGCGGGCCAGATATTCCGGCCGTTCACGGATGCTAACGGAAGTACCGTCCGCCAATTGCAGGCTGTAATTGATATACACCTGGCCTTCCTGGAAGCGATGGCCCCGGTAGCGAATTGTGGGCTGCTGATCCTGCTCCCCGATGCGCACCGTCCAGGGCTGCGCCACTTCATTGACAAAGAAAGCATCGCCCAGGCTACTGGGTTGCGGGCCGTGAACGGTCGTATAAACAGCGCCGTCGAAGTTCACATCGCCCTGCCATACCTTATAAAGGTTGCCGTCTTGCGCACTATAAGCCACCCAAAACCGGTCGGCCAGAGCAATGGTCAGCATCCGCGCCTGGCCATCGAGCACCGAGCGGAAGGCCCAGGGGTCGTTGCCCCGCTTCTCCGTATGGCTGATGCTTTCCCGCTTACAACTGCCCAACGATACGATAAGTGAAAAAAGAATCAGGAAGGGAACAAAAGTTCTCATAGATAGCGTTACCGTCTTTTTCAGTCAATCAATTGGATGTATGCTTAGAGCGAAGTGGCTGTTTAAGTGCTTTCACTTCGCCCTTAAAAGTGCATAGAATCGACAATATCCGTAATTTTCACCTTAAAATATCTTGATTGGCAGAAAAAAATTCGGTAATCGCCACCGGCCGCTCTGGATTCAGGTAGGAGTTGTTCTGAAAACGAGCGTTTTTTTGGCAAGTGAAATGGGGTGCGATTCTAGTCTGTACCCCCTCCTTAGTACTCTGTAAAATAA
>JAGQXQ010000352.1:6512-8940 GCA_020436535.1 Phaeodactylibacter sp. | reverse complement strand
GCTTTGGCCAACAGCATATTGGCCAGTATTACTCCGGCTATTACCCAAACCATGTGCGTAAGCGGCGCTTCAAACCAGGTGATCACCAGGCTGCCGATCCCACCGCCGATCACGCCCCCCAGGCTAAAGAACCCATGAGAGGCCGACATAAAATGCACGTCGTCTTCCTGCTCTATTTCCGATACCAGCGCATTCATGGCGATATCGGTGAGGCAGGCAAACAGGCCGGCAGCGTAAAGCGCGGCGCAAAGCAACGGGTAACTGAAGGCGGCCAGGGGCAATAAGAACGCCACCGAACAAATAACAATACCGGCGAGCGTCGTTTTCCCCAAACCCAACCGGCCGATAAAGGCCGACGAAACGGGCACCATAGAAAGGGTGCCCAATGCAAAAAAGAACAGGGCAACACCTATCTGGCCATCATCCAAACTGAGTTTTTCCTTGACATAAGGAATGTACAACACCCAGGTGCCAACCAGGATATTGAGAGAGGCAAACACCCAAACCGGCGCCAGGTAACGAAGGTTCGATAAAATCAGTTGCAGGGATCTCATGGGACTAAAGATAGGCCAATCTTAAAAAACCCACTAATTTCCGGATGTTGAATAAGCTGGATTTGAACCAGCAACAAAATAGTATTACTTAAGTCCTACTAGTTGATAAAATGAATCCAGCCGACCCTGCTCTGCTTCATCGTGGATATGTTCTATTCGGACAATTAAACCGTTCTCAATGCTCAATTTTTGTTTGCATTTATGAGTGTGGTTTTGTCCGTTGTGAACTAGATAGTCCGTGAAATGGACGTAGAATTCAGATGTAGAAACAGGCTCCACCCAACTCTTTCCCCATGTCAGTTTATCTAGTTTATTTCGCCCTTCAAGCATATTTTCCTCATACGATTTAGTTATTTCAGCAGGCCCCAGAAGTCTTTCCCGGCCGATTGAATACTCACAGTCCGGACTCAGCAGTGAGCGTGTTGTAACGAAATCGTCCTGGTCGAGGGAATGTCCAAATCTTTCGGCGATTTCCTTCATCTCATTAAACCATTAGCTTTCAAATAGATACACGATTCTTTCGTATCGATGAACATATTAAACTGTTTTAAAACCGCCCCTCCCATGACACTCATTTTTTGTCTGCCAATCGATCCCTCAAAGAACCCCACCGGAAGATCCAAAAGCGTCGTGTTTCCAAGAGTAAACGAAGGCAATATCGCTTTTTTCGTTTTCAATATATTGCCATAGGAATCCTTCAGCTCACTTTCCTCAATAATTTCCAGTTGGACTCCAATGTCATTCGCACGCACAAATTCGTCATCCAATAACAGGGCGCCGCCATAACCGGAATGGATTAAAAACCTGTTTCCATACTCCTTTGCCCCAATGCTGATCGTGCCTTCAATGAATAGAAAGCCATTCTCCATAATGAGGTTTAGTCTTTCATAATCTTCGCCGATCTCCGGAAGGGAGGCATGAATAACCATAAAATTCTTATCGAAATTGATTTCTATAACTTTATCCTGAAACAAGTCGGGCCCGAATTTCCCGTCCGTCATCGGGCCGGAATGTTCATTTTCCCAAACGGTTAAATGTTCCCATTGGAGGCTACCTATTTGCAGGGAGTTATCGTCGCTGTATCTCGAGGCATGATCCCCGCCCCAGCTTTTTACGGTATCTGCCTGGTTCAGCTCTAAGCTGGCTAGTTTTTCTGCGGTTGCTTTTATCATTGTTACCGAGCTGGCGGCGGTGTGAAACATCAATTGTACTGTATCTATTTTATTCAGGACAGCTTGTATGGAGATGTTGTTATGCCCGGTTAGCAAGAAGGGGATCGTATCACTAACCATTGGTTCTATAAACGTATTCCGCCAGATAAAATCGATCATCATGCGGCGCGTCTGGCTGTCGGGAGAATTGGAAATATCTCGCCACAATGCAGCGTGGCCGAAATTAAAAACGTGCAGGATTTGGCAACCCTGATAACCAGATTCTCGGATTTTCTCCTCAAATAGTTTAGTATAATCATACGATCCCCGCTCCGAAATGAGCAGCATCGGAACATCCAGTTTATCCATATAGGTGGTGGGGGAAGCGGCGATGAAGTCCGCTTCGGTACTGCCGAATACGTCTTTCACATGGGTGTCAGCCAATTTCCGCGTCTGCGGGTTTTCATTATTCAAAAACACCGATTGATAATGATTGATGTCGTAGGCGCCGGCAATCGGTATGATGCCTTTAATCTCTTGGGTAGTGAGGCCGTGGGCGGCTAGGTATCTGTCGTCCATAGCCAGTAAAGCAGCCAGATGCCCTCCGGAAGAAAATCCGCCGACAAAAAGGTTCTCCTGGCTGTAACCGTACTCATCGGCGTGATCGTACAGCCACCGGAAAGCGGCGGCGATGTCCTTGATATGAGCCGGGTGTTGGACACC
>JAGQXQ010000352.1:0-6390 GCA_020436535.1 Phaeodactylibacter sp. | reverse complement strand
AAGGACCAGGCGCCGCCCCCGATCCAAACCAGTAAAGGAGGTTGCGATACCCCTTCCGGCAATACCAAATTGAGGCGCTGCAAGCTGTCCGTCACGACATCTTCCGGCGCCAGATAGGAGATATCGGATATTTCCCGATACCCGAGCGTATCGGCGGCTACCTGCCCATAGATCTGTCCATACCAAAAAGTAAACAACAACAGGAAAAGTCTTTTCATGTCCGGATTATTTACAATAGTAAGTGGCGCTTTTTTGCCACGAAGACACCGCACAAAGTTTTTGTGGGCCTCACAGTTGTGCGCATTAATGAAGTATATCAGTCAACCTCCCTCAATAACAAGCCCTCTAAGATGGAAAAAGGCAGCGGCCCCCGTTTCAGCACTTCACCATGGAACGCCTTCAGGCTGAATCCCGGCCGCCCTTCAAACCGGGCTTTCCATTGCAGTATTTTATCCGCGCCGTATTTATAGGTGATCACCTGGCAGGGCCAGCGTTTCATGCGGGCGATCTCCCGTCTGCCAATATCATCTTGCCCGGTAATATGGCGGCGCCAAAATTCCAACGCCTGCTCGTCGCTCCAGCCGTAGTAGTTCAGCCCGACATCAAGAGGAACCCTCACGGACCGAATGATATCCCATTCCCATTTCCCCAATTCATCGTAGATGTTTTGATAGGCGCCAATCTCGTTGCCAATTTCCTCCACATAGGCGGCCCAGCCTTCGCTGTACCCCGGAGTGTAGAAAAGCTGTTGTATCGGAGACTGTTCTATGGCCCGGCTGTAGGACCTTTCGTAGTGATGCCCGGGCAGAGCCTCGTGTAAATATACCCAGGCAATCTGACGTTTATTAAAAGGCGCTTCAAAGAAGTTGTAATATAAGGTATTGTCGCTGTAAAAGGCCGGCACCTGGGAAAGGCGCTCAATCGAACCTCTCCTGATCCTTATTTCGGGAATGGACTCTATTCCGGGAAAATAGGCCGGCAGTTTTTTTATCAGTTCATCAGAGTAAGCTTCAAATGCCTGTTGTACGGAAGCCACATCATCGTAGAAGAATGCTTCCCTGTTGATGTATTCCTGAAAGGCCAGGTTATCCATCCCGCTCCGCTCCTGAATGCCCTTCAGCTCCGACCGTACTTTTTCGATCTCGGATAAACCGAATGTAAACAGTTCATCCGGTGTCACAGAAAGATCTACCCACCGTTTCAGAAAGTGGACATACCAGGCCTTCCCATTGGGCAAGCTCACTAATCCACCAGTGGGAATGTCTCCCGGCGGGCGGCCCAGCAACCACTGCTGCTCCAATTGAATGCGTTCTTCATTGAGCAACAAATGGTGCTGTAGCAAGTCGTATTCCAACTGTTGCTCCGGTAGCAACTCATTGTATTCAATATCATTCACACTATTGCGCAGGGTCTCAAACACCTGCGCCTGCACCCGGAGGGAATCCATACTCCGGATACCGGCCAGGTTGTCGGCATAAGCCAACCGCAGGGGCTCAAGATCGAGCCTTTCGTAATCCTTTATAAACTGTGAAACGATACCCTCCCAAGGTTGGGGCTGGCAATAAACGGACTGAGCGTAAAAAACAATGGCCAGCAGGAGGCCTCCTGTGTATTTCATATCGAGGTGATTTCTTTGGGCTCAAAGGTCGGAAAAGCCCGAAAGGGCAATGGGTAAAATGCTGCTAAGTTTGAGAGTTGTTTTCTTTGATAAAATAATAGCTACTCTAAAACCCTTATTTCCTCTTGGATCGCTCCCTGCAGGTCCCGTTTCAATCGTTTTCTTTCTCCAGAACATTCTCTTCCCCGATATCCTTTCGCTCTTCGTAAAACACCTTTGGAGGGCTGTTCGGAAACGGAAAAGTCATTGTCTTGTTTTCGCGTCCGGAAATTAATAATGAAGGATCGGCTCCTCATTCCATTCACGACCCAAAAAAATCCTGCCATTAGCTTTTTTGCTGCGCTTCACGCCGTCTTCACCCCAAGCGCCCCATTGTTTAAAAAAGAAAGCAACATTTTGCCGGGTGCATTGCTCCTGCACATTCAAAGCCCACTCAAGCTTCATAGGCCTGGCTTTGTGACCGCTTTCTCCACCAACAATTACCCAGTGAATGCCACTTAAATCCAATTGTCCAACGTCGGCAATCAGCGGTTCAACGGACAAAAACCGGATATTAGCCGAAATGTCACGCAGAATATCGACTCTGTGTTTGGTTTTGGCAGACTCGACACTAACTCCGAGCCATACGTTGTCAGGCATTTTTCGCTGGCTGCAATAGGCTTGGAGAATTTTTTCTCGTTTGGTTAAGATTTGATAGCTGTGGCGTGGGGTTTGCTCAATAACTTGAAATACCTTATCCAGAAAACTAAATGGCATATTTTCATGAAATAAATCGCTCATTGAGTTCACGAAAAACTTGGTAGGTTTTTTTATTTTTATAGGCATTCCCAAGCGTTCAGGCATAAGCGTGAACTCGAACCCGTTTTCATAACCAGGGGCTCCCATTGCCTTCAAACGCTTAGCCATAGTCTCTGCATAGCAATTTTTACAACCGGCGCTCACTTTATTGCAACCCGTACTTGGATTCCAGGTAGCTTCCGTCCATTCTATTTTAGAGTACTTCATTTTTGAATCACTTTGAAAGTTAGACGCCTTCCTTTTTGATACACGTTCTCGTAAGTCACTAAGGGTGAGATTCCTTGGTAATCGATCAGTGCTTCTCTTTTCATTTTTCTCAATTCTTCCGCCGCATGGCTTCCAAGATGTGCTTCATCCAAGGCAAAATCAAAAGCCTCGAAATTATTTGTAATACTACCCTTTAATACTTCGTTTCGGAGCCGCTGCTGAAACGATTCGATTTTTGTAAGCTGTCTGCCTTCAAACAAATTAAGTTGCCGTTTTTGCCTATCTTCATCAATATCAAAGTTCGCTTCGCCGTTGGTTTCGTTTCGTTTCCAGGCTATTCTCAAAAATTTCTCAACTGCTCGTGGGTGTGAAGCACCAAAAATAATGCCGTGAATGTTTGCGCCTTTTTTCAACGAAAATGGATAGAGCTTAAGTTTGGATCCAACAGGTAATTTCGTTCTCAATTGGTTAATAAGACTGCGGTGAATAAAGTGATATGGGTTTTTCTTTGCCGCTCCCATATCCAGCTGAACATGAGTTCGAAATTCTTCCTTATCACCAAAGCGCCAGAAATACGATGAGGACACAAAATACAGAAAGTCTGTCCTGGTTGTTTTTTCAAGTTCAAGTAGGTATTTATCAGCCAAAAAACGAATGCCATTTTGATCGAGGTAAATGAGGCTAGAAAATTCTCGAATAACAGGCAATAACCTGTCAACACAAACATCGAAGTCTTCATTGAAGATTTGTAGTTCTATAGCACGTCCCATTTCTGGGTAAGTTTTGAAGAAATCGTTACAGGCAAGAGAAAGCTGCTCTTGTTTTTTAGGGTTGAATTCATTAAAAAATACTCTAACCTTGACCTTTTTTTGAAAAATGGGGGCAATTTGTTCTCGTAGTTTTTTTAAGACTCTGATAGGGCTCCCAGGAACTCCATTTTTATCATAACCCGTCCCTGCGAAAAAATCGAAAATGCAGATTACCAAGTCACCATGCATAACAAAGGTTGGAATCCATGCCTGAGCATAATCCTCAAATATTTCTAATTTGGCAATAGTGGTCCCATCAAAGGGTTTTTCATGCAGATTTTTGCTCATAATACTGCATATTTAGCATTAGCAAAGATAATAAAATTTGTTTGATTTTGAAATATTTTGTGTCATATCGCACCCTTCTTCCTAATCCCAAATACTACAAATCTTTTTAAAAACATCGCTCTATATTACTCCCGTTCTACCTTAAGGACTGGTACGACGACCCAGTCCTACATCTCATGAAAAATGACCGGGCCCCAATGTAAAAATCACCTTTATTTTCCACCTCCTATGACAATTAGCCCTCTCAGGCCTAGAGCTCTATCGTGATGATTGTGCCGCCGCATACGCCTTCAACCTTTCCCAATCCCCCTCAAAAAAATCCCGGATCTGCTTCAGGTCCTCCTTCGGCGTCAACTCCTCCTCCGGCACGACAAAAGAGGGCGCTAACTGTGCCGGGTACAGGATGCCGTAGCAGGCCAGCAGTCGCCCCCGGCGTTGCAGCCAGTGCAGGAGGGGTTGGCTGGAAAACTCCGGCGGCCGTTCCCCGAAAATGTTGCGCGCCACCGAGCGCATAATGCGCAGCTGCTTTTCACTGTAGGAGCGGTGCACCGGGGCGAGAGAGATGTCAGCCCGGCTGTAAGTTACACCACAGAAACTGGCGATCTTGTCGAAGAAGCCCCAGGCGTCCTCCTTGAGTTCATCGTGGAAAAGCACCAGGGGCTTCGTGCCGAAGTATTTCTCCAGAATTTCCAGGTTGGTGTAGAAAGTGACATGTTTGATCTTCCACAGGCCCCTGTCGTTCTCCACGTCGAAGAACTCATCAAAGGGCAGGTAGCCGCCATTTTTGATATAGCGGCGGTACTGGGAGGCAATCCAGCCGTCGTGCCGCCGAAAGATGATAATGGGGCGGGCGTTGGGGTAATAAGACGAGAACCACTTCACCTCGTCCTCCAGTTGCTGGTCGAACTCTCGGGAGAGGAAGTACTTATCGTAGTTCGTATCCTTGATGATCTTCGGGCTGCGGCGGTAGCGGGTGCTTTTGATATAGTGGAGGCCCTTCAGTTTGGGAAAAAATCGGTGCTGCAGGTAGGTGGAGGCCACCTTACCCAGGCCAACGTGGAAGTAGATTTCGGGTTGATCGGTCGATTGGTTCATTCGTTGATTTTTACCTTGCTGGATGGACGGGCGTTGGTTTGCATTTTCCGTCGAAATCACCCGCAAAAATAGGTTTTCGAATGGGCTTAGGGCAAATTCTTTACTCTATTCCTTATTTTAGGACGACACACCCCTCACCACATCACCCCCCCTAGCCCCCTTCTCCGATACTCCCCCGGCGTCATTCCCTCCAGTTTTTTAAACGCCCGGTTGAAGGTAGCCTTGGAGCCAAAGCCCGCTTCGTAGGCCAGGCCCAGCAAACTAAGGTGCCCATATTTCGGATCGGCAAGCCTCTGCTTGAATTCCCGTACGCGATGGTGGTTGAGCAAATCATAAAAGGAAGTGTTCCTATGACTTTTAAGGTATTCGGAAACGGTAACACTGGAAACCCCCAACCGGTTCGCCAGCCCGCTGAGGCTAAGTTCCGGGTCCGTATGTATACCTTCTGTTTCGAACAGGCGGTCCAGCCGGCGCCCCAGGTCTTCCAACGCAGATGGCGAGGCCCCATTCGCAAAATGCACGGAGGCAGGCACCACCAGCTTCCGCACCCAGTTCAACTCTGTGAGGCCGAACAGGATCAGAAAGCAGAAGCAGAGAAGGTACAGCGCCATGTCCAGGTAGAAAAAGCCAGGCATCAGACTCTGCCAGAAGGCAGGCAGGAAGGTCATGATCAGCAGGTCGGTGAAATTGTAGATCAGGTAGCCGTAAACGATCAAAAAGAATAGCCAGTATCTTTGTCGAACCTTCAACTGCCGGAAATGGCCATTCCGAAAAAGTTGCAGGCAAAGTATAAAGTAGAACAGGATCATACCGTATTCCAGTGCCGTCACCACCCGGAGGGAGCTCTCCCCGTTCCAGACGCCCCCGTAACTCCTGAGGAATGAAAGAAACATCAGCCCTACCGGCAGGGCAAGGTGTGCCATCAGCTGCCGCCGGCTGCCCTCCCCAATGAGGGACAGCAGAAAGAGGTAAAAAACCGGCCCGTAAAACTGGCGGGTGGACAAGCCGTTCAGGAATTCATACACTGCCCCGTATCCGAGATAGGAAAATGCGAAATATTTGGTGCTCCCCAGGAATATCAGAATGAGCACGCCCAAATAAAGGTTGGTGCGGTTGGCGTTGAACAGGTTCAGTCCACACACCACCACCGTCTGAATCGCCACCAGAAAGGCGGCCCCTTCGAATAATCCATTTCCGTTCATGATAAAAAGAAGTCTCATTCGCTTAATGAGGCTTCAAGATAGGGCCTTTTGGGTTATGTTGTGGCCAATACTTGCTCAACGGCTCTATGCGACCTCAGCGGTTAATTGTTTTGAACCGCGGAGGACGCAGAGGAGCGCAGAGATTTACCCGGGCGTGTAATTATAAACAACTCTCTTTATCCCATCTTCCAAAAAACCTATTCTATATATTATCAACCTAAACCAACAAAGTAGCATTACCATGTACCGACACCTCCAAATATTTATCACAATAGCACTCTTGCTCAGCAGCCAGGCCATCCACGCCCAGCAACCCCTCAACCTCGATTTCGAAACAATAAGCCTTGAAGGCCCCGCCCGCCCCTGGGGCTGG
>JAGQXQ010000351.1:7862-8150 GCA_020436535.1 Phaeodactylibacter sp. | reverse complement strand
TAATGCTCATTAAGCTTTTGATTATTAGTGGCATCGCTTTATGGTTCCGGCTCGGGCTGGCCAATGCCATTATTCTTGGATTGTCCCTCTGCCAGGTAGGAGAATTTGCATTCGTCCTCTCCAAAGCCGGCAATGAATATAACTTGCTTACCGACAATCAATATCAGGTATTTCTGGGAGTCTCCATTCTTTCTATGGCTCTTTCCACCTATTTGATCAAAACAGCACCCACCCTGGCCCACAAGACAGCGTCGCTTCCGGTTTTTTCTACCCTGGCCAACTACTTTG
>JAGQXQ010000351.1:0-7769 GCA_020436535.1 Phaeodactylibacter sp. | reverse complement strand
GCCAACCAGCAAAGGGCGCCCTTCCATATCATCGAACTCGATGAGGCCAGAGTAGGGCATGCCCTGCAGCAAGGAGAAAAAGCCCACGCGGGAGATGCCCGGGATCAGGAAATCCTGCTTCGCGCAGGGGTGGATAAAGCTGCTGTTATTGCTATTGCAATTTCTGATGCGGCGGCAGCCGAAGAAATCATTGTGAAAACCAGAAAACTCAACGCCAACGCACACATCATCATCAGGACACTGTTTATTTCCGAGATAGAAATAATGGAAGAACTGGGTGCCGATGAGATTATCCCGGCACAATGGGAGGCTTCCATGCAGTTATCTAAAAGAGCGATGGCCGCCTTTAACCGGGCCCCTGAAAAACGTCCGCTTACGGTTTGAGGAATGGCGAAAGAATAAAGTTGCCAAGTCAGGCGAATTATTTTGCCGCCAGACTAGGCATGAGGATGGCGCATAGTGGCGCTACGCAACTGACGAAGCAACGACGTATGGCTGCAAAAGAATCGCATCAATTGGGTTATTTTATTCTTTCGCCATTCCTAAGCAAAGTGTTCACCCCCTTCCAGCTAACCGCCCCATCAATGCCTCCCGATACGCTTTCGCAACCGGTATAGTGTGGCTCCCGATTTTCACCTGATGGTTTTCCACCTCTTTGATAGGGGGCAGGGCGATGATGTAAGACCGATGCACCTGCATAAAACGCTCGCCCGGCAGCATCTCCAGCGCCTCTCCAATGCTGAAGCGGGAAAGCAGCCGGCGCTCCGGCGTGACAAACCAAAGGTAGTTGCCATCCTTCTCCAGATAAAGGATCTCGTCGATGAGCAACCGGAAATGCTTCTTGCCGCTTTTGATGAAGAGGGAATTAGAGATGGTATCTTCTTCTTTTGCCTCGGCAGGGATGGGCTGTAGTTGCGGGCGATGCGCCAATTGACGTTCCCGCGCGCGAAGGGCTGCCTTGAGGAATCGCTCGTAGCGGATGGGCTTGACGAGGTAGTCGACGGCTTCCTGCTCGTAGCTTTCGACGGCATATTCGGAGTAGGCGGTGGTAAAAATGATCATCATGGATGGCCCGGCCAAATCCCGGAAGCTCAGGCCGGACACATCGGGCATGTTGATATCCAGAAAAAGAAGATCGACGGGGTTATCCTTCAGCCAGGCCAGGGCTTCGACCGGGCTGCGGAAGGTGCGCTGCAGGTTCAGGAAGGGCGTCTTGGCGGCATGGAGGCGGATCACCTCCAGGGCGCGGGGCTCGTCGTCTACGGCGATGCAGCTAAGCAGTTCCTCCCTGTTTCGATTATCTGCCATCGAGTTCGAGTTGTAAGTTGACTAAAAAGGTATCTTCCTGTTGCTTTATTTCCAGCTGGTGTTGTTCCGGATAAAGCAGTTTCAACCGGCGACGGGCGTTTTCCAGGCCAATGCCGCCACCGTCCTCATGTGGCCGTGCCTGATCTTCATACACTGTATTGGAGGCGGTGAAATACAGCTTCCGGTTTTCCACCCTCGCCTCTAAACGTATGAAGGACTGTCGGCCGTACCGAACGCCGTGTTTGAAGGCATTCTCCACGAATGGCACCAGCAACAAAGGCGCTATTTTCAGCTGTTCATACCGGCCGGATACCTGAAAGCTGACGGCCAGTTCGTCTTCGTCGTCGAAGCGCAGGCTTTGCATTTCCACCATACGCTGCAGGAAGTGCAGCTCTTTAGCTAAAGGTACGTAATCCGCCCGGGAATCGTAAACAGCGTAGCGCATCAGTTCGGCCAGCCCGGCGATGCCTTCAGAGAGGGGTTCGTTGCCTTCGCGCTCGGCCAGGGCGTAGAGGTTGTTCAGGGTGTTGAATAGAAAGTGGGGGTTGAGCTGGGCCTTGAGGTAATTGAGCTCGGCGGTGAGCTTTTCCTCCGCCAACCGGGCGCGCAGGCGTTCGTTCCGCCACCAGTCTTTGGCCAGGCGATAGGCGAAAGCCGCCAGGGTGAAGAAAAGGTATAGCAGGATATCGATCCCGGGAGGCACAGCCGGCGGCTTGTTCAACGCACGAAGTAAACCCCATTCCACCAGGTAACTGGCTGCCACCAGCAGGGCCAGTTGCGCCAACAGGGGCCGCCATTGCCGGTGTTCCGGGAAACGGGACAGTACCCCAAAACTGAGCCCGTAGAAAAGCAGCGCCCTGGCGGCGAGAACGATGGCCAGAGTGGGAACGGCGGCGGGGTTTCGGGTATAAATACTGCGTTCTATCCCATTCTCAACCAACACTTCCAGGCTTTCAAATGCCAGGGCAGAGTAGAGTATCCAAAAACACAATACCCAGAAAATCAGGTGCAGTATGGTTTCCATCCATAGCTTCATCGGGCTCCAATATCACCATTCCCGGGCGAATGTGCCAGGAATTGGTACCAATCTGCTGCTTTTTGTTATCAACAACTCACCTGCTTCATTCATTTTCCAGTTCTATCCTCAACCTCAACCGCCCGTGAGTGCTTCAGGCAGGCAAAGCAGGCCGGAATGCCCGGCCATGCCATCAAATTAGAGTAGGCTCGAAAAATCGGACGCCAGTGGAAAACTGTCGCCCGAGATGCGCCGCCAACCAAACATACCAAAAACCCGGCCGCTCCTAACATTAATTTGCAGATCGGCCTGACAAACTGCTTCTTTGGAAAAAAATCCTCTAAAATGAAAAAGCAAATCACTCCGATCTTAACCCTGGCCTTCTTCTTTCTGTTCAGCAACCTGGCCATTGCTCAGCAGCTCGGCCTCCAAACGCTGGCCATGCTGGAAGAAAGCCCGGCGGGCAGCCAGGCGCTGCAATTCCTGAAGGCTGTAAACGCAACCGAGCCGGTAGATGAAGCGCTCGTCAATAAGCTGTTCGCTCAAAAACTGATCGACAAACACCAGCCTGCTAAGTTGATGGATATGCTGCGGGATATCCGGGAGAATGATGCTCCCATAGCCCTCTACAGCGCCTACCGCAAAAGCGAATTCGAATATGCCCTGAAACTGCAAAGCGGCGCCGGTGGTA
The DNA here is from genome assembly GCA_020436535.1 of Phaeodactylibacter sp. GTDB lineage: Bacteria > Bacteroidota > Bacteroidia > Chitinophagales > Saprospiraceae > JACJXW01. The sequence goes on along the minus strand of JAGQXQ010000351.1, from coordinate 4,755 downwards.
ACTGGCTCAACCTTATTCTTAGCCTGGAAGAGGCTCCTCCGTTCAAGGTAGCCGGCATTTCCATCGACATCACCAATAAATCTACCGAACAGGATCAACCGATCTGGCCCGCCGGGGCTTCCAAAATGGCGCCGCCTACCCTCGCTTCCAACGAGGAAATTGCCCGCCAGGCGAAAGCTATCGCTGAGGCTTACCACGATATGGGCTGGTTCTCCGGCGTGGTGCTGCTCGCCGATCAGGGAAAACCCTTCTATCAGGAAGCGTTTGGTTACGCCGATATCGACAACCAAATTCCCAATACGCTGGCCACCAAGTTCCGCATCGGTTCCATCAACAAGGACTATACCTCCGTACTCGTGCTACAGATGGTGGAAGCAGGAAAGCTTTCGCTGGACGACAAGCTGGAAAAATTTCAGCTCGGCTTTCCGGCTGAAGTGGCCGGTAAGATCACCATCCGGCAACTGTTGTCGCATACCGCCGGCTTCGGCGACATTTTCACCCCCCAATACCTGAGCCACATCCGCGATTACAAAAATATCGGCGATATTCTCCCTTTGCTGATGAACGAGCCCCTGGCTTACGAACCGGGAACCAGCCAGGAGTATTCCAACTACGGCTACATCGTGCTGGGCGCCATTCTGGAAAAGGTGAGCGGCAACAGCTATGAAAACCTGCTCCGGGAAAAAATATTCAAACCCCTGGGCGCGAAAAACACCCACTACCAGATCGCCGAGAAGATCGAAGGGGAGGCCCGCAGCTACCGCTTTACGCCGAGTGGAGAAAAAATTGACCACACCAGCCAGCTGGAATACCCCACGCCCGACGGTGGCATGTACAGCACCGCCGCCGAGCAGCTGGATTTCTTTCAGGCCCTGTTCTACACCAACAAACTGATCAGTGACGAAAGCAAAGCGCTGCTGTTCGGGGATTACGCACCCAACCTTCCTTCCTGGAAAGAAATTAAGAGCCAGGAAGGGTCCATACAGGCATTTGCCGGAGGCGGGCCGGGCGTTAGTGCCGTTGTGATGTTCTTACTTAAAGAAAACCTGATGGCTATAGTCCTTGCCAATACAGACGGAAATATCGCCGGAAATATCAGCCGCCGCCTGGAGCAGGCAGCCTTCGGCCGCCCCGTGCGGAAGGTGCAGTTGCCGGTGGAAAACTACTTATACAGCATTCTGAAAAAGGAAGGCAGCCTATATCTGAAGCAAAACATTGATATTCTGCTGGAGAAAGGAGGCTACGAAGCCCGAAACCCAATGATGCTCAACCAATTGGGCTATGGCCTATTGGAAGAAGAAATGTTTCAGGACGCTATCGAGGTGTTCGGGATCAATACCGAACTCTATCCCGAAGAGGCCAACCCCTGGGACAGCCTTGCCGAGGCTTACCTCAAAGCAGGTGATAAAAAAGCGGCATTGAAGTTTTACCGGAAAGCGCTGGAAATCGACCCTGAACTTCCGAGTGCAAAGGAGATGGTAGGAACACTGGAATGATTTGGGGAAGGCGGAAGGCGGAAAGGGGAAGGCGAACACTGAATTGGGAGTGTTCAAATTTCTGTGTCTTCTGAAAAATACCTCTTGATTTCCAGGCTTCCAACTTTGTCTACTGTCCGAACATCCTATGCTACACAAACCTACTGCTTATCAGCTGTGTTATCATCATCCTGAATCAGAAGAATATGGCGGCTGGTTTCGCCGATGTTCACGGTGCTGCTGGCCGGATCGATCTCCAGAATGAGGTAACGGGCCCCCTTCAGATCGTTGTTCAGGATATCGATCTTTATGGCTTTCGGATCCTTACTGCCGGCTTCAAAGGCAACAGAAGTAGTAGCCAGAACATAGTCCTCGCCTTCCCTGGCATTGGAAGGAGCAACCACTTTGACTTTGGCTTCGCCGCTGAGCTTTCCGGCATTTTCTACGATCAGCCTTATCTGCAGCTCTCCGGCGCCTTTCACGGTAATTGAATTGGCTTCGGCAAAGCTGACGTCCGGGGCGGTGGCCACCTCAAAGGCCGCTACTGAACCACTGACTTCATGAGCAGCCAAAACACAGGCAAAACCGGTGGGGCTGTCTTCCGGAGCGATGTAGATCAGGCCCTCCGGGCTGAGGTCGCCGCCCAGGCTGTCTACTGAACGAGTATTGATGTATTGTATAAACTCTGGCGACCGGGGTTGGGACAGATCGTACACCATCACTCCACCGATGCGCTCCAGCCCGATAAAGGCAAAGGGAGTACCGTTGAGCTCGGCAACAGTAACGGCAGCCGGCTCCGGCCCTTTGTCATCCGAACGGCTCTTTAAGTCATTCTTATCATTCTGGGAGTTGAAGAGCGCACCGAAAACAGGGTCGGCGGCAGTGATCTGTTCCAGGGCATTGCCGCTATCATACACCTGCGCGCCGGTGGCCGCATCCCAAATCGAAAAGGAGCGGCCGCCAAAGGTATAGAGCGCTTCAAACCGGCCATCGCCATCGCTGTCGCCCGACGCCCTGCTTACCCGAAGGCGGCCCAGTAATGCATCGTCTTTGAGGTATTGGCCGCCGGGGAAGCATTGCTCATTCAGCACCATCTCCTTATCCTTCACCCGAAACTCTTCGGTATAACCTTTGTAATCCCGGGCATGCCCTTCATTAGCCGTGATCAGGTACCCCTTGCCGCCAACGGTGAAATAATCGGCCGCATCCGGCTGGTACATTCCCCGGATGGGCCAGTTGGCGAAGAAAACACCCCCTGATTTGTTGGAAACATCCAGAGTTAAGCCTTCCGCCATCCAGTCTTTATATCCAAAAGGCAGAAGCGCTGTAATTTCCGATAGCCTGAGATCCACCACGGCCACGGCGTTGTTCTCCTGGCAGATAACATAAGCAGTGGAGCCATCGTCGGATATGGCAATATATTCCGGCTCGAGGTCCTGAGCGACGGAAGCGCCGGGGCCAAAAATCCGGACGCCCTGCGCCAGCAGCTCGGCCCGTCGGCTGTTAAAAGAAGTGAAATCCAGGGTGGTGCAGGCCGGGTTGGCCACTCCCTCACTGATATCGATAATGCTGGCCGACCCCTCCGGGTCGATGGTGTATTCTTCATTTGGCTCTCCTTCATTAGCGGTTAGCACCTTGCTGCCGTCGGGTGAAAAGAGGATCATATCGGGCATTACTCCAACTGTGACGGCGCTGATGAAAAGGCCGTTGGTGTCCAGAAAGACGACCCTGCCAGGATCCGTGGAAGTGAGGCTCTGAACCGCAGCAGCCACGACCCCATCATGAGTAGCTACNNGAATTGATGCGGCCGCCAAATACATTCAGGTGGACGCTCCTGATCTCCCTGATATCCGATGGGTCGCTAAAATCGAGGATCGCCAATTTGTTTTCGAGCGCATTGGTTACGAAAAGGCGGGCTGAATTGGGATCGTAGGCCAGGATCTCGGCGGAAGCGCCTTTCGCAAAGGTATAACTGCCTAAGTGCGACAATTTCACCCGGGGTGACGGCGGCGCTGCCGGCGGCACTCCATCCGTATCCTGGATCAGAACAATATGGCGGGCTCTTTTCCCCAGAACAAGCTGGCTGCTCTCCGGCAATTCGATCTCCAGAATAAGGTAGCGGCCTCCGGCCAGGTTGTTATCGAGAATATCCAGGCTTATTTTCAACACCCTCGGCCCTTCCGAAGTAAACCGCAGCGAGCTGTTCCCCATGGTATAATCCACTCCCTCTACTGCCGTAGAGGCATCCGCCACTTTTACCCTGGCCTCACCGTCCAGGCTGGCGACGGCTGCCACCACCACTTCGATATCAACCCTGCCAGAACCTTCAGGGACCAAACTGCTGGACTCTGCAAAATCAACGGTAGCGCGAGAAAGTATACCCGCCGGGTAGCTATACGGCGCTGGAGAACAGCGCGCATCGAGAGCGTGTCTGGAAAGAGTAAATAAAAGCAATAATCCCAAAGCCCGGGCCGAAGATAAAAAGCTCAGCATAGATGATTTTTAAATATTTCGAAGCTGATACATCAGTTCAATAGGGGGGGGAATACTGTTTGCCGACCGGCCAGAAAGAGGCCCCATCGATTGGGCATCCATGAATGGGTATACGTAAAAGGAGGAGTTATGTTGCTGGAAGATTACTAATAAGCATGCCGGGCTGGGAATTATCCAGCCCGGCATGCTTATGAATGAAGCCTTAAAACTTAAAGCCTTGCTACTCTATGATCAAACGCCTGGACAAGAGCCCGTTACCTGAAATCAACCTCACCAGATAGGCGCCGGCGGGCAGTGCCGCCAGGCCGATCTCCGCCTGGTAGTTTCCCTGCAGCGGCAGGATGCGGCTTTGCCGGACCACCCGGCCGGCGGCATCGAGAACCTGAAGCTGGTAACTGCTTTCCTTCAAATTTCGCAAATGTACCCACACCCAACCTGAAGTGGGGTTCGGGAAAATCTCGATGGCCTCCTCCAGAGTAATATCTTCGGCGCCGACACAGACATCGACCGTGAAGTTGAGTTCTACCGGCAGCCGGCAATCAAACTCGTTGACGACGACCGCTTCAAAGGTATAGTCGCCCGGTGCAAAGCCATCAACGACGAACGATTCCAGCAGAATACCATTGATGATGATCACACTGCCGGCGCCCGGGTCAAAAACAGTAGCATCCTCTGCGCAGACCAGGGTATCCTGCGGGAAGTCCACCATGGGCAGCGGGTTGAGTTCTACCCGTACGGTATCGCTGTCGCTACAGCCAAATTCATTGGTGACCGTAACATTAAAAAG
>JAGQXQ010000054.1 GCA_020436535.1 Phaeodactylibacter sp. | reverse complement strand
GGTTTTGCATCAGGATGCAAAGCAGATGCAGCCGCCGGCGCTCGCCCCCACTGAGTTTGGATACGTATACTTGCTGTTGCTTGCGGCTGAACAGGAAGCGCTCCAGCAACTGGGGCGCCGTCAGCTTCTGCCCCTTTTCCAGGGGGATGTACTCGGCAATGTCCTGCACCACATCGATGACGCGCTTGTCCTCCTTGAGCTGTATGCCGTCCTGGGTGTAGTAGCCAAAAACAGTATTGTCGCCAATGACTACCTTTCCACCATCGGGTTGGAGTTCCTGGGTCAGCATTTTGAGGAAGGTGGTTTTACCCACTCCATTGGGGCCGACGATGCCCACCCGCTCTTTTTTCCGGAACTTGTAGGAAAAGCCTTCGACAAGCTTCTTGTCGTCAAAACTTTTACTGATGTTATGAGCTTCCAGGATCTTCTTACCCATGCGCTGCCCTTTGATGTCGATCTGGACCTCTTTATTTTCCTGTTTGCCGGAAACCTTCTCTTTCAGACCCTCAAAAGCATCCACCCGGGATTTGGCCTTGGTGCCGCGGGCCTTGGGCTGGCGTTTGACCCATTCCAGCTCTTTATTAAAGAGTTTTTTGCTCTTTTCCAGTTCGGCGTTCTCCGTATCGTGACGGGTAGCTTTTTTGTACAAAAATTCGGAGTAATTGCCGGTATATTTATAGAGCTGGCCATTGTCGAGCTCTAAAATGAGATCACAAACCCGCTCCAGGAAGTAGCGGTCGTGGGTCACCATGAGCAAGGTAAGGTTGGGTTGCTGCAGGTATTCCTCCAGCCATTCGATCATATCGAGATCGAGGTGGTTGGTAGGCTCATCCAGGATGAGGAAATCGGGCTCCTCAATGATCAGTTTGGCCAGGGCGAGGCGTTTTTTCTGCCCTCCGGAGAGGGTGCTGACCAGTTTGTCCAGGTCATGTATTTCCAGTTTGGTGAGAATTTCCTGGATACGGGCCTCGAAATCCCAGGCTTTGAGGTCATCCATTTCGGTGATGGCCTTCTGCATGTTTTCCGCCTGGCCGGGGAACAACATAACGTGTTCATACCGGCGGATGGCCTGAATGATGTCATTATCCGAATCGAGAACGGCTTCGAGGACGGTGTGCCCTTCAAAAAAATCCGGTTCCTGTTCCAGATAGCCGATGCGCACATCGCGGTAGGCCATCACTTTGGCCGCTTCCCCTTCCGGCGCTTCCTGCCCGGCGATGACCCGCAGCAGGGTTGTTTTTCCGGATCCGTTTTGGGCCACAAGGGCCACCTTCTGCCCCTTGCTGATCTGGAGGGAGATATTTTGAAACAGGACCTTCTCTCCGTAGGTCTTCGTCACATTTTCTAGTGAAAGGTAATTCACAGGTACTGTTTTTTAATTGCCATACCAGGCTCCGCAATTTACACATTTCGGCGCATAGCTTGCTTCCAAACCCCATAAAATAGAACGCGGATGAAGCTAATCCGGTGGATCGGCTTCATCCGCGTTCTATCCGGCCTTCAGGGGCTGGCTATTTCAATTCAATCAAGTCGTGCATGATATTCATGGTTTCCCGGATATAGATATCCTTGGTAACCGATTGCACCCAATCGTCATTGCGGGCCTTGCGCGATTCATCCAACTCGATGTGAGAAAGGTCAACATCCAGGTTGGCGACGTTGTGGTTAACTTCCTCGTCGAACAAACCGTCAAATTGTTTAGCCTCTTTTTCCTGCTCTTTCACCAGTGACTGATAAGCGTCCAATTGGAGCGGGTATTCTGAATGGTCGCGTTGTTCTTTCAGGCGTTGAGCATTTTTGAGCACCTTCTGGAAGGTGGAATCCTGGGCTACCCGCGCTTCACTTCGCTGGCGGATCTGATCCATGTTGTGGATCTTCATCACATTCTGACTGTATTGAGCCGGTGCGATCTCCGTCCATTCCATGGCATATTCGCGATCCCTTTCTCCGGTTTCAATGTAGTGGAAATTGTCCGGTAAGACGATATCCGATTCCACCCCTTTCAGCTGGTTGGAACCACCATTGATCCGGAAGAACTTCTGTATGGTAAGCTTGATCTCTCCCAATGGCTTTATCTCGTTATAGCCGCGGATGGTGCGGTCGAGGTCGAGAAAACGCTGAACCGTTCCTTTGCCAAAGGTAGATTTACTGCCTACGATAATGGCCCGTCCGTAGTCTTGCAGGGCTGCCGCCAGGATCTCAGAAGCTGAAGCGCTATAGGTATTGACCATAACGATCAGCGGGCCGTCGTACTGAACGCGCGGGTCGACATCTCTGAGTACTTCCGGCTCGCTGCCCCGGGATTTCACCTGAACCACCGGGCCCTTCTCGATGAAATAGCCGGTCATTTTCTGTACATCTCTCAGAGAACCGCCCCCGTTGTAGCGAAGGTCCAGAACAATTCCATCGACCTTCTCAGCCTTGAGTTTTTCGAGCTCAGCTTCAATGTCTTTCGCGCTGGACTGGCCATCACTATTTTGGAAGTCGGCATAGAAGCTCGGTAAGTTGATATAACCGATCCTTTCTCCTGCCTCGGCCCCTTCCAGTATCAGTGACTTGGCAAACTGTTCTTCGAGCACGACAATATCCCGCTCGATAGTAATATCTTCGACCGTACCGTCAATTTTCTTGATGGTCAGCGTCACATGAGTGCCTTTTTTTCCACGAATGAGTTGCACCACGTCGTTGATCTGCATACCGGTGATGTCGATCGGTTCTTTCTCCTCTTCCTGCTTGACCTTGAGGATGGTGTCATCTTCTTCCAGCTCCTTTTGTTTCCAGGCGGGCCCGCCGACTACAATGCGAACGACCTTGGTGTAATCGCCCTCGGTGCGCAGGCTGGCGCCAATGCCTTCCAGGCGGCCGGAAAACTGAATATTGAAGTTTTCTTTGTCGATCGGTTGATAATATTCGGAGTGGGGGTCAAAAATGTGGGTAATCGTATTGAGGTACAAGCTTAAAAAATCTTCCCGCTTCATCTTCTCGATACGGTTGTACCAGTCGTCAAAAAACTCCAGTACATCTTTTCGCGCTTCAATTTCCAGCTCATCGAAACTGAGCCGTTCTTCTTCTTCTCCTTTTTCTTCCTGCTCCTCCAGCTTGCTGGATAGCCGTTGTATGGTTTCATACTTGGCATACTTGCGCCAGAAATCTCGAAGCTCGGCGTCATTTTTTGCAAAGGGGCGCTTTTCACCATCCAGTTCGATGGTTTCTTCTGCATCATAATTAAAAGGTTGGGCGAGGGCCTCCCGATAATAGGCCTGCGTCTTTTCAAAGCCCGCCTTTCGAATCTCCTGAGAGAGATTGAAGAATTCGAAAGAACTGGCATTGATCTCATCATCCAGTTTATATTTATAGGGCTCTAATCTGGCAAGGTCTTCCTCTGTAAGAAACCGGCGGCTCCCGTCCATTTGGTCGAGGTAGAAGTCGAATACTTCTTCCGAGAAAGTATCATCAATTGCCTTTGGCCGGAAGTGGAGTTGGTTGAAACCAGTAATGATGGTCTGCATTAAAACAGCTTCCTTCTCTCCATTGTCCACCTGTGGATAGATCGCGGCAGCTAATAGCGCAATGGCTAATATGGAAAAAAAGATCGGTCCTCTGTATTTCATAAAAAATGACATTTTATACGCTGTCTAAGTCTGAAAAAATCTTGGGAACATCGAAAAAGTAAATACTCCTTCCTCTGAGTTTTTTGCTTCTGGAAATCAAGAACTTACTTAATCGCTATTTCTCAACGAAAAATACCAGATAAATATACTTTTTTATAACAAAAATATTGGGCGTTGCTTTCATTTGCCTCTCTTTTTAACGAATCGGTAACAACTGAGCACAGATCGATCTCATCCGGAGGCATGCTTCCCTATAATAAAAATGATCTGCGGGAAAATAAGTTGTATAAGAATGTGTTGGGGATTTTTCCTTTGGGGCAGGCCAAAGAGTAAATCCCCAACACACCCTATAAAAAAGCGCCCTGCCTTAGATCTTATCCAAAGCAGAGCGCTTTTTGTTTCTGATTCTTTCTCTGCCAGGGATGAGCCGTGTCTTGTTTCACATCCCTCCCTCACTCATCACTCGCTTTACAACAGGGGTGCGATCACCAATGCCACTACGGACATGAGCTTGAGCAGGATGTTGAGCGAAGGCCCGGAGGTATCCTTGAAGGGATCGCCAACGGTATCGCCGACTACGGCTGCTTTATGCGGGTCAGACCCTTTATAGTACATCTGGCCCTGGATTTCCACCCCTTCTTCGAACATCTTCTTGGCATTGTCCCAGGCGCCACCGGCGTTAGACTGGAAGATAGCCATCAATACACCCGCTACCGTGACGCCTGCCAGCAGGCCGCCCAACATCTCCGCACCGCCGAGGAAACCAACTGCGACGGGAGAGCCAATGGCGACGACGCCAGGAAGGACCATTTCGCGGATAGACGCCTTGGTGGATATCTCCACACACTTGCTGTATTCGGCTTTACCGTCGGCAGCATGGAAGGTATCCTGATCTGCCTTGCTCCATTCTTCCATGGGCTTTTCGCCGTTGCGTCTCATTACTTCGAGAGCCGCTTTCAGTTCTGGAATATTGGCAAACTGGCGGCGCACCTCCTGGATCATATCCATCGCGGCGCGGCCAACGGCGCCCATAGCCAGAGAAGAGAAGAGGAAGGGCAGCATGCCTCCCAGGAACAGTCCGGCCATCACCTGAGGGTTGGCAATGTTAATGCTGTTGATCTTGGCGGCGGTCATGAAGGCGGCGAAGAGCGCCAGTGCCGTCAGGGCAGCAGAACCAATAGCAAACCCTTTACCGATAGCGGCGGTGGTGTTACCCACAGCATCGAGCTTGTCGGTACGGCTACGCACTTCTTTGGGCAACTCTCCCATTTCGGCAATACCACCGGCATTGTCGGATATCGGGCCATAAGCATCAACCGCCAACTGAATGCCGGTATTGGAAAGCATACCGACTGCCGCGATGGCGATACCGTACAGGCCGGCAAATTCGTGAGCGCCGATGATGGCGGCCGCCAGGATCACGATGGGAATAGCAGTAGACTGCATACCCACCCCTAGTCCGGCGATGATATTGGTTGCCGCTCCGGTCACCGACTGGTTGACGATACCCTTTACCGGGCGCGTACCGGTGCCGGTGTAAAATTCAGTGATCAGGCCGATGAGCAAGCCGGCGACCAGGCCAAAAATAACGGCGAGGATAACGCCCATTGTAGAATATTCATTGCCGGCAGTATCGGTCCAGCCTTCCGGCAGCATCCAGTTGACGATGCCGATAGTGGCCAGCAGCATGATACCGGAAGAAATAAATTCACCCCGGTTGAGGGCCTTCTGTGGGTTACCGCCTTCCGCCACGCGGACGAAAAAGGTGCCCAATATGGAAGTCAGGATTCCAACGCCGGCCAATACCAAAGGTAATAACACGGCATTCAGCCCGCCAAAAGCATTGTCGACCTCAAAACCGGTAACGCCGATGAAGGTAGCACCCAGCACCATCGTACCGATGATGGAACCTACATAGGATTCGAAAAGGTCGGCGCCCATACCGGCCACATCCCCTACGTTGTCGCCGACGTTGTCGGCAATCGTGGCAGGGTTGAGCGGGTGGTCTTCCGGGATACCGGCTTCCACCTTACCTACCAGGTCGGCGCCTACGTCGGCAGCCTTGGTGTAGATGCCGCCGCCGACCCGGGCAAAAAGCGCGATCGAGGAGGCGCCAAAAGAGAACCCGGTGATGACAGTGATCACTTTGTTGACGTCCCAGACATATTGCTGCATCTCCTCTGCGCTGGCAGCAGCCTGCAACGGAGCAATAAACATATTGGTATAGAGTAACATCAGCAGCCCCAGGCCGAGTACACCCAGGCCGACAACCCCCATACCCATTACGGAGCCACCGGCGAAAGCTACTTCCAGGGCCTTGCCCAGGCTGGTGCGGGCGGCATTCGTCGTGCGCACATTGGCCTTGGTGGCCACTTTCATACCGATAAAGCCTGCCAATGCAGAACATACCGCACCCAGGACGAAAGAAAGGGCGATCAGGGGCGAGGAGCCTTCTGAGGTTCCACTAAAACCCAGAAGTATTGCGACCGCGACTACAAATATGGATAGTACGCGGTATTCTGCTTTCAGGAATGCCATTGCTCCGTCGGAAATATTTTTGGCTATTCTGGCCATTCTTTCGGTGCCGACCTCTTGTTTGGTAACCCAGGCGGAGCGCCAGAAAGTGTAGAGAAGCGCCAACACCCCAAAAATGGGAATGGCAAGTGTAATTGTTTGACCCATAATTTTTACGTTTATGAATAGATGATACGTTTATAGTAAAGGCTTCACCACCAGAGTAGTGAAGCCTTTACTGGTTTGGTTTTTTCGTTAGGGCTGCAAAGCTAAGGCAAATTTGCTTTTTGTCCAACTAACTTTATTATAGAGTTGTGACAAACAGTATGTTAGAATTGCAAAAACATATATAAAACTATGTATTTGGAAAGAAAGCCGCTTTGAAACTTCTACGATGCACGTTTTTTAAGGTTGCAATGAATCTAAGTTTTGAGAATATATCCCCGCCTGGGCTATTCGGTAATCCATGTTACCTTGTTTTCAATCGGTTCGCGTTTGCCGGCAATAGCAGGCATATCGTGATAGCCCATATAGAACAGGCCCAGGCAACGCTCTCCCTCTTTCAAGTCCAGGAATTCATTCGCTTCCAGTATAGAACGAGGTGAACTCCAGTAACAGCCGATGCCGTAGGCCGTGCAGCTGAGCCACATATTTTGTACAGCACTGGCCACTGCCGCCAGCTCTTCCCATTCCGGTACGCGCTCCTGGGGGTCCCGCTGCATACAGATGGCAATGACACAGGAGGAGCGTTGTGGATTCGTCAGGGATTTGTTGTACTTCCTTTCTAAAAACTGCTCGGGGGAAGTGTGCTCTTTATACCACTGCGCCAGGTATTGCCCCAGCCGCAAAAGTGCTTTATCACGGAAAACCTTAAACCGCCAGGGCTCCGTCAGCTTATGGGTAGGGGCCCAGTTGGCATTTTCAAGGATCTCCTTAACGATCTCATCCGGTATCGGCTCATTGGTATAGGTATTTGGAAACACGGCCCGACGCTGCCGGATCAACTCGTTAGCTTGTTCTGCGGTAATGGGCATGGCCTCTTTTTGCCGCAAAAATAGGCGTTGGCTTTTTTTTTACCAACCCAATTGAGAAATTATAATGATTTTGAATTAAAGCAGAGGCCGGTTTAAAAAAAAAAAATCATTCATAATTTTCAGTAAATATTGAAAGTTAAGTAAAAATAACCTATCTTTGTTTTGTTAGAAAAATAAATCTCTCCTGGAAAAACCATGAGGCCATGAAGAAATTTCTCTTAAAAGCCGATGCTACGGTGCAGGCATTAATATTAGTACCCGTTCTTTCAATGGGCCTAATGATTTTCCCACTCATCCTCATGATCCCACTGGGCGGATGGCAGCTAGCCAGCGCCCTGATTAAGGGCCTGGCCTGGCGCAGCCGGTTTCACCTTACCTATTTTGGGCTGGCGGTAGCCTATTGCCTGGCCTTGTGGGCAGGCTTTGGCGGGATGGTGGAAATCGATTTTTCATCAAAAGCTTTGCAAGAGCTATGGTTCAACGAAGCCTGGGGTATTTTCTTCGTTGTGATCATCCCCTTGGTGGGCGCCATCAAGTACTGGAAGGTTTCCTACGACGATTGTGAACGGTACAATGAACAACTGGTATAAGTTATGATTAGCAGAGCGAGAATGAAAAAGGACCTGATCGGACAGTCTGTCTTGATCACGGGTGTAGCGGTCACCGGGCTTTCAGGCTTTCCACCGGCCTGGTTTGTGGGCTTGCTTTCTCTTTTAGGGCTTTGGCAGAGCGCCAGTGCCCTGCAATTGGCGCTTGCGTATGAGTATCAGGAGCGCTATCCCTTCCTTTGGTTATTTCTGGGCCTCCTGCTGGCTCTTCCACTTGGTATCTGGCTGTTGGGCGCCTGGACGGTGTTTCCCATAGCCCTGGGGCTAACAGCCTATTTTATTGTTACGGTCCGCGACACCTTGCACGTCTTGCAACGGCCTCGTTCTTTTTGGGACCTCTAAAGGCCCGGGCTTTGGACGAAGGAAAGCGGAAAAATGGGCTTTGGGCCTCTATCAGGAGGCCTATTCCGACTTCGCACTTCCGGCTTCACCCTTGGTTCGTCCAAAGTCCAGTAAGAAAAGATCTCACCCTCTCATTCCTTCATCCTTTCTCACCGAACTGGGGGTAGTCCCGAACTCCTGCAGAAAAGAACGGGAGAAATAATTCGGGTCGTTGAAGCCCACCTCATAAGCAATCTGCGAAATATTCAAGTCCGTTGAATTCAGCAACTCCATAGCTTTTTCCAGCCGAATAGACCGAATAAACTGCGAAGGCGTCTTTTTAGTCAGGGCTTTCAACTTGCGATACACCTGGGTATGGCTGAGGTGGGCAGCTTCGCACAAGCCCGTGATCGTCAGGCCCTGGTTACTAATGTCTGATTCCACCAATGCTTTGAGCTTTTGTAAAAAGGCGTTTTCAAGGGCTACCTCCTCTTCCTGTTCCACCTCTTCGGGAAGCCCGGCAGAAAAGTGTTTCTGGAGCTGTAGTTGCCTTTCGATGAGCTTTTCGATACGCACCAGGAGTTCCTCCTTATTGAAGGGTTTGGTAAGGTAGGCATCCGCTCCTCTTTGCAGGCCGGCAACCTTGTCCTCATCGGCGGCCCGGGCCGTCAACAGGATAATGGGAATATGGCTGGTGCGTTCATCCTGTTTGAGCCGGTTGCATAGCTCGAAGCCATCCATTTCCGGCATCATCACATCGCTGATGATAATATCCGGGACCTGTTCAACCGCCAGGGCCAGGCCTTCCCTTCCATTGCGGGCAAAGTAGATGTTGTAATCCGTTTCCAGAATAGTGCGGATATATGCGACGACATCCGGATTATCCTCCACCAACAGCAAGATGGGCATCTCCGCATCGTGGGTAATGGGTTCATTCTGGCCGTCCTCTTCCTGGTGCGTAACCTGGAACCCCCAATAATCCTGACGGGAATAATTTTTCAATTGAGCGTTTCTCCTGACAGGGATCCTGATGATGAATTTACTGCCTATCCCGACCTCACTTTCCACCAATATGGCGCCGCCCATTAATTCCACCAGTTCTTTGACCAGGGCCAGGCCGATGCCGGTACTTTGGGGGACAGGGTTCTTCTCCGCCTTCTCCCGGGGGAGGGCGGACGGCTCAGAATTTGCCGGCATCTGTGAGCCCTCTTCCCGGGATGGGCTCAGAGGGAAGCTCCCTCCTCCAGTAAAAAAGCGGTCAAAAATAAAAGGCCGTTGCTCTTTGGAAATACCCACTCCGTTATCCTGGACGATGATCTGCAAAAACGATTGCCCATCTTGCCTTTCTTCCCGCGTGTGAAAAGTGACCTTACCATATTCCGGCGTGAATTTAATGGCGTTGGACAACAGGTTATAGGCCACATACTGTATCTTCTCCTCGTCAAAATCCATCATTAGTTCGTTCACTTCAGAGTAGAAGGCCAGGCGAATGTGTTTGGTGGAAGCCAGGGAGTGAAACGATTCGGCCAGATATTGCAGGTAGGCGATGATGTTCGCCTGTATCAATTCGAGGTCCATTTGGCCTGATTCCAGCTTGGACAGGGCCAGCAGCTGATTCACCAGCCGCAACATATTGTTGCCATTGCGGTGGATAATACGCCGGATATGGCCGTGGCCTTCTATCTCGGCAGCCATTCCCATGATAACGGTCAGAGGAGTCCGGAATTCATGAGTGATGTTAGCGTACAGCAGCGATTTCAGGTCGGCCATATCTTTGAGGCGCTTGGCCTCGGCGTGCTCTTTTTCCTGCAGCAATCGGCTTTTTTCCAATTCGAACTCGGCCAGCTGGCGCTCCTGAGCCTCCATCCGGCGGCTGTAGGCCAGGCCCAATGCAAAAGCAACGATTTCCAGCACCGAACCTATTTTAAAATATATCAGCCCATATTCGATGCTTTGCAAGCGCTCTATAACGGTGAACAGAATACCGAGGCCCATGAATAGGATGCCGGCGACCACAAAATACCCTTTCCTGTTACCGGTACGATAGAGCGGCCTTACAAAGAGAAAGGTCAAGATCAGAAAAACGAGCGTGAAAGGAAGAGTCGTCCAATCCGCTATATCCGGGCTGTAGTTGGAATACCAGATCAGAAAAGCATCGGTGAGCAGTACGGGAACAGCCAGGATCATTAGCCACCGAAACAGGCGGGCCCATCGGGGGAGCAGGCTATCCAGGCCCAGAAAAGACCAAATGAACCCGAGATAACTCACCAGCCCTCCGTAAGCCACCAGTTTGAAGAAATACAAGTACTGCGGGTGTCCAATGAATATCCGGGGCGCCAGCCAATCGGCCAGCAGGCGGGAGGCATATAGTTGATAACCGATGATGGTGATGAGATAAAGCGAATAGAAAAAATGCGCCTTATCCCGGACAAAAAACGACAAAATGAGGTTATACAACAACATCATCAATACAAAGCCCAGGAAAAGGCCGTTGCTCCAGTATTCCTTGCCCAGCTGGCTCCAGAATACATCAGCCGGCAGGATCTCCACCCAGAATTCCGGAGGCATGGCCTTGCGTTCGGCCCTGGCCTTAAAATAAAGCGTGGCCATTTCGCCGGGCTCCAGCGTGATTTTGATCAGGTTGGGTTGAATGCGCGGCCGGAACTCCTTCTCATAATATGGCCGAAAAAAACCGGTATGATGCCGGGAACTCACCTGCCCCGACTGCACGATATAGGCATCGATATACGTGAGAGAAGGAGCAAAATGTATAACCCAGCCAGATTGGCCGCTCTCCGGCTTAAGCCGGTTGGCGATCCTGGTTCGTGCCCAGTAATATTCGCCGGTGACAAAATGGCTGCTGACTGAGGACAAAGGGGTGAAACGGCCGGCCGTACCGCTAGTGATAACTTCCTCGATGGAAAGGCTATTGGCCGAGCCCTCCAGTACTTCGATTTCTTCAGTAAGGTGATACAGGGGCTTCAGGCTATCGATCTCAAATGCCTGTCCGCTGAGCCTGCCCGCAATACCCACGAACACGCATCCTGTCACCAATATGGTAAATACTCCCCTGTGCAATTTTGATTCTCCTTGTGTTTATTTCTAATAACCAAGCTTGTTGCGTAGCAACCGGCTTTGAAATTATTATGTTTCAAAGCTAACCCATTTTACTCGCAATTTAGCTGCATCACCCATTTTTTGACCCAATAGCCTTTGAATTATTTTTTGCTATTAAAAATATATTTTTAAGTTAGTCTAAAAAA
>JAGQXQ010000350.1 GCA_020436535.1 Phaeodactylibacter sp. | reverse complement strand
AGGCCAACTCCTACGCCCATGGCCAGAAAGATCCAGAGGGTGAGGTAGCGGTCCAGAAAAGAAAGTTGCTTTCTCGAGATGGCGGGTTGTTTCTTATTCATACGGAAATGGAAAAAAGGGTGCCTCGTCGCGGAGACGCCACTTGTTACTATCAGTGTAATGAAAAATGTATCTTAAGGCTGAAGAAACTGCTGAACAGCCCCTGCACTTCCGCCCAGCGGGCAGCATTGATGCAGTAATGAACGCTCGTTCCTTCTACCTTGCCTTTGATGAGGCCGGGCGCTTACAGCACCGTTAATGACGGCACGCGTGCTTCACGGTGGATCTGCATTAGGTTAACCGAAAGGCCATAATACCGCAAAACCATGGCACCTAAATAACGACCTTAAAGATATAAAACATTTCTGTCGCGATCTGCCGGCACCGCTCATCGTAGGTAGCGGCTTCCGCCGGGCTGCCATCCGATGACTTGGGGTCATCGTAGGGGAGCGCCACCCGCAGGGCCGCGCCCGGAATGAAAGGGCACTCCTCCTCGGCCTGAGTGCAGGTCATGACCGCCACAAAATCTTCTGAAGGGTTGACCGGCGCATCGTACACCTTGGAAAAGGCCATCACCGGCATTTCCCCTTCGGCAAAAATGAGCCGGAACTGCGGATTGACACCATTTATAGCCATTTCTACCTGAAAACCTGCCCGCTGTAGCGCTGCAATCGTCCGCGGATTGGCAGCCGTGGCCTCCGTTCCGCCGGAATAGCATTCTACCCCTTTGACCCCATAATAATAAGCCGCCACCTGCGCCCAGGCCTGCCCAAAATGACTCCGCCTCGAATTGTGCGTGCAGATGAAAGTCAACCGGGCCGGCTCTTCGAAGCGCTTCTTATTCCTGATGAATGTAGCGATCTTTTCCAACAATTCCTGGCGCTTGAGGGGGATAGCTCCAAAACCGTCCTCCAAAGATGCCGTGTAGGTTGACAGTCCAGGGTTTAATTTCATAGGTTTCAGGTGTGGCATGGGAATGTATGGCTGTGTTGTTTTCCCTTCGACAGGCTCAGGGTGAAATTGCTATTTTGCGAATATAGAATAAAGGGTTAGAAAATAAAGGTTTTTTCAAAGGAAACTGATTAGGGCCTTCGCATCGAAAGTCAAATTCAATCACTAATTACTGTCTCTTAACTCTGAAAAAGTAATACTATCTCTGTTGCTTAGTACTCTGTAAATTAAGTTCTTCCGGGTGGAGTTCTCAAATTGCACTGGAAAGCCCTGCTATAGCCGCCGCCCGGATTAATGGGGGTTTTACCGCCTCAACACCTTTGCATCCTTCGAGAATTTCTTCTGTACATCCCGCAGGGTAGACTGTATTTCCGACTCATCGGAATAAGCCTTTTGGATGCCGACGCGGGTCATGTGGCCCTTGGGTTCAGTGAAGGGTTCATAGCCGGCTTTGTAAATGCGC
Source organism: Phaeodactylibacter sp. (assembly GCA_020436535.1). Classification (GTDB taxonomy): domain Bacteria; phylum Bacteroidota; class Bacteroidia; order Chitinophagales; family Saprospiraceae; genus JACJXW01. The sequence goes on along the minus strand of JAGQXQ010000350.1, from coordinate 1,225 downwards.
TCGATGAGGCGCTGTACGTTTTTCTCATTACTGAAAACGCCAATACCAATGACGAAGTACTGCTGGCCGGGCGCTGTGGTGGCCCCTTCAGTATCCAGCTCTTCCGCTCCAGTGGGCGAATCCTCCCCCAGGTAGCTATCTTCAGTGAGTGCTTTGTCCGTATCCTCGGACGGCCCGGAAGGCGCCACCGTCTGGCCATCGGCCTGAGAAGGGCTGACGTTCACCCGCGAGGTGGGCAGGCGCTGGGCGTTTTCACCACCATCGGATTGGTTATAGAAAAACAGGAAATAGGCCACAATACATACGACTACCGCCGCTATGCTTACTGCAATCGTCAGCCCGTTGCTGAGAAAATGGTTCTTGCCAGAAGTAGCAGCGCCGGCAGTTGCAGCCTGAGGCTGGCCATTGGCGGGGCGGACGCTACTGCCCTGCACTGCGCTGCGGGTTATAGGATAAAACCGGACCGTAGGCAGGCCGTAAGAGTCCAGGTTGAAATTGGTGGTGTCTGCCAGAAACTGAAGGTTTTGTTCGTAATCCTTATACAGGCGGCCTACTTTTGGAAAGACGACAATATTCCGCCGCCCGATCGCTTCCTTCACCTCGTTTACATAGCTTTCCACTGCTTGCTGGGCTTCCGTTAGTGTAATCCCCAGCTTTTCGTGCAGGTGCTGCGCGAGCAGGCCGTCATCGGCCACCAGGTTGGCGTTGAAATTGAGCGCCTGGGAGGGGGGGTACACCTCGCCCTGCACCTGGTCGGCCGTCGCCGCCTTGTAGCTGGATACAAAACCGCCCAAACCCGGAATGTTCACCGATTGGTGCTCATACAATAGATCTGCAATGTGGGAACCTACGTCGATTTGCATAACTGCTGTTTTTTCTTGTTTTGGGATTATGCCGCTACAAAAGTCTGATTTTCTAAGATACCAAACCAGCGGATGAGGCCAGTAATTTTTCAAAAACACTGAAAAATGGGCAAAATTCAGGCTCTGTTCCTCAATTTATGTTTTTTTACGCAAAAACTGCAAATCGGGTTGCTTTAACCGGTTGGTTCAATTTTCCAATACCCCAGCGGCTCCGCAATCCGACATTATCTGCTCGAATTCTTTGAGCGGTTATATTGACCTGCCGCTCGTCACCCCAATGCCAAAGCCTTTCGTCCTTACAGGACTAAAGCAACCTCCGCCCATTTACCATGGCCTGACGGCCCTGGCAAGGGGCTGACATC
>JAGQXQ010000349.1 GCA_020436535.1 Phaeodactylibacter sp. | reverse complement strand
TTCTTTTCATCCAGCCTGATGTGTTCAAAGCGCCAATCGTACTGATCGAGGTGTAGCAAGGCTGCTTTGAGCAGCTCGATACAGTTATGGATATCGCGTTTGTTGGCCAGCTCAATAGTCTGGTGGATGTGCCGAAGCGGGATGGAAATAGCCCCGGCGATGGCGCCTTTTTTGCCGTACCGTTGGAGGCCGGCCGTATCGGTGCCGCCGGCGGGCAGAATTTCAGGCTGCCAGGGAATATCGTTCTCGGCCGCCGTCTTTTTCAGGAAGTTGACCATGCGGTAATCGGAGATAACGGAGCCGTCCATGATCTTGATGGCGGCGCCTTTGCCCAGGCGGGTGACATATTCGTGCGATTGGGCGCCCGGTACGTCGAAGGCAATCGTAACATCGAGGCCGATCCCGAAATCGGGGTTGATAGCGTGAGCGGAAGACATAGCTCCTCGTAACCCTACTTCTTCCTGGACGGTGAATACGCCATAGACATCGAAAGGCACTTCTTTATCTTTCAATTCCCTCAGGGCTTCGATTAGAATAAAAACAGAAACACGGTTATCGATGGATTTGCTGTTGATGCACTCCCCCATTTCGATGAGGTGCCGGTCGCGGGTGATGGGATCGCCGATGGAAACCAGCTCGGCGACTTTATCTTTGGGCATGCCCAGGTCGATGAAGTATTCGTTGAGGGGTGTTTGTTTGTTGCGTTCTTCGGGTTTCATCAGGTGGATGGGCTTGGAGCCCATCACGCCGATAAGATCTTTTTTCCCATGAACGATGACCCGTTGAGAGGTCAGCGTTTTGGGGTCAAAGCCCCCGAGAGGGTGAAATCGGACAAATCCGTCTTCATCGATATGGGTAACGATAAATCCGATCTCATCCATATGGGCGGCAATCATTACTTTTTTGTCTCCGGCACCCCTTTTGAGGGTGATCACGTTGCCCATGTTATCCACCTCTACTTTGTCTACCAAAGGGCTCACTTCTTTCAGTACCAATTCCCGGATGCGTTGTTCAAATCCGGGAGCGCCCGGTGTTTCGCATATTACTTTGAGCAGATCGACATTTATCATAACGGGTCATTTATATAATTGGTTGTCAGGGGGCAAAAGTGGCACGAAAATACCATTATTTTAATGGGACAGGAAAATTTTTCCCGGTATTTCGTGATGGCTTGCTTCAAAATGAAAGAAGGGAGCCGATTATTGTGCCCCATTACGAGGGACAGGCTTTTCCTCCTGAATTTAGCAAATCCATAGGTGCCTGTCAATTTTTATTTTCCGGACGGCCCTAATTATTGATGGACTTTATTTTCAAAATTTGACTCATTGAAGTCCGGCGAATAATAGCTGGCTATGTAAAGATGTGGAGCATTAATTACCTTTGCCACCGGGTAACATTCAGATTGAAAAACCTTTGAGGTTTCTAAAACCTCAAAGGTTTTGAATTCCCGGTAACCAGTAACGAAAACATCAATAGTTGTCAATACTCAAAAAACTTGCCGGCGAGACCGCCATATACGGCACGAGCAGCATCTTGAGCCGCCTGCTGCACTACGTCATCCTAACGCCCTACTTCACACGGGTGTTCCTGCAGGGAGAGTACGGCGTGGTGTCGGACATGTATACCTGGGCGGCCCTGCTGCTGGTGCTGTTCACCTACCGGCTGGAAACCGCCTTCTTCCGCTTTGGCAGCCGCGACGAAGACATGGAGCGGAGTTTTTCCACCGCTACCCTCTCTCTGCTGGCCTCTACGGCCGTGCTGACTATCCTTTTTGTATGGTGCGCCCAACCCATAGCCGATTGGCTGAAATACCCTCAGCATCCAGAGTATGTCATCTGGTTTGCCTTCATCATCGGCTTTGATGCACTGACCGCTATTCCCTTTGCCCGCCTGCGCCTGGAAAACCGGCCCATTCGCTTTGCCGTTGTTAAGACCCTGAACATCGTCGTCAACATCTTTTTCATTTTCCTCTTTCTGGAAGCCTGGCCCTGGCTGCTTAACAACGGCTGGGATATTTTGAAGGGTTGGTACCATCCGGAGCAGCGTATCACTTATGTGTTCGTTTCCAATTTTCTGGCCAGCGGTTTTGTTCTTTTGTTTTTATCGCCCCTGTACTTCCGCATTCGCCTGCGTTTCGACCGGGCCTTGTGGCGGCGGATGATTGTCTACGCGGCCCCTCTGGTCATCGTGGGTATTGCCGGGGTAATCAACCAGTTGATCGGCATTCCCATGCTTAAAGAGCTGGCGTCGGACGACCTCGCCTACAACAAGCGCATGATGGGGGTTTTTAGCGCCGCCTCTAAGCTGGCGGTGCTTATGAACCTGTTCACCCAGGCATTCAACTACGCCGCCGAGCCGTTCTTTTTCAAACATGCGGGCCGTACAGACAAGGAAAAGATTTACGCCCAGGTCGGGCAGGCCTTTGCACTGGTGGGCAGCGTCGTTTTTCTGGGCATCATGCTCTACCTCGATGTCGTACAGTACTTTATTGGCAAGGATTTTCGGGAAGGCCTCGGCGTGGTGCCCCTGCTATTACTCGCCTATCTGTTTCTGGGGCTGTATTACAATTTTTCCATCTGGTACAAACTGGCGGACCGGACGATGATCGGCGGCTATATTGCCCTGGGCGGGTCGGTGATCACCATCGCACTCAACGTATGGCTCATCCCTTCCTACGGCTACTACGGGCCGGGCTGGGCGGCGCTGGCTTGCTATTTTTTCATGGCCGGGGCCAGTTACTGGACGGGGCAGCAGTACTATCCCATTAACTATCCGGTGGGGCGGATGGCTGTTTATATCCTGTTGGCGGTGGCTTTTTACGGGTTGAGCGAGGCGTTGAGCGGGTTGATTGACGGGCGTTTATGGGCCAGTCTGACGATCCATACAATTCTGATGCTGGCCTATCTTGGGGTTCTGTATGGGATGGAAAAGAAATCTATCAACCAGATATTGGGGGTTGGCAAAAAGTTAGGTTGAATAAAATGGGCCTGTCCTGGAAATTGACACTAACAGAGGGCAACCTTGCCGAGTACCGATAAAAGATGCGACAGGTTAGGATGGCTATCTCAGGCTCACTGTTTGGGCGTACTCTGAAAAAGCACCACATGCACCATCAATAATTTCATCACCAGGGGGACGGATTCGTCGAGTTCGTCGATGATCACCCAGTCGCGGGGGTCGCCTTCGAAGCTGGTGTACATGTCGAACTGCCCGGCGGAACTGTTGCGGATCGTCCATTCATCCCAGATATTTCCGAAGCGGCTGTTAAGGGTCAGCGTATGTTTACCGTCAGTGATACGCCATTCGCGGAAATTGTCGCGCCAGACGGTGCGGGCCGTAGCGATCTGGTTGTCGCCCCGGGCTTCCCATTCATTGAGGTCCTGGCGCCATTTGAGTTTAATGGTTCCGGTGGATTCACCCAGGCGGTATTGCCATTCGGTCCAGTCGTCCTGCATGGGCCAGCGGTGGCGCAGCTCGCCGTCCTGTTCTTCCTCAACGGTGTAAATGATCCATTCGGAGAAGCTGTCATTCCAGCGCGTAGCGATACCCGTCAGCACCTGGCCGTGAAGAGGGATGGCAAGACAGAAGGTGGCCAGCAATATAACTGTAAAGGTTTTCATGTTTACTAAACGCTGGACAGGGCCAAAGGATCGTTAAACAGCTGTTAACGCTCTTAATATTTTCGTGTCTTATTGGCACAAGGCTGCAAGGCCTTAAAACGGCAGGTCGTCGTCGGCTGCTCCTTCACTGGGTTCATTGTCAGCTGAGGGGAAGAAGCCGCCGCCGCTGTCGGCTGCCGGGGGTTCCGGCGCTGTTGCTACGCTCGCTTTTTCCAGGCGCCAGGCATTCAGGTTGGTAAAATATTTACCCTGCCATTCCCGGCCTCTCAGGTCGAAGTGTACTTTTATTTCTTCCCCTTCTTCAAAGGGGTCGAGCAGGGCGCAGCGATCCTGAACGAGTTGAAATTTCACGTATTGGGGGTAATTCCCGCTTTCCACCAGAATGACAAATTCTCTGGCCTGAAAGGAGTCCGTCTTATTTTCGGTCTCGTACTTTTTGTGGAGTTTTCCATCTACTTCAAATGACATAAGCTTAGTTTCTTGGCAGTGATTTTAAAAGCCTTCAAAAGTACAAAAAAGGCTAGGAATCGGAAAGCAAGCGGCCAATTATTCATTAGCGTTGCGCATAGATGATGTACTTTTCCTGATAGTACTCCTCATCAAAAAAGTCGGATAAAGGAAAAACCTCGGTATAAGCGCTGCGAGGCAACGCCTTGATCTCAGATTTGACATCGCCGCCTTTCAGCGTGATCAATCCATTGGGCAGAGCGTGTTGCTGCGGGCGTTTGATAAGGGGGAAGCTCCAGGCTACCAGTTTATCAAGGCTGGCCACCGCCCGGCAGACGACAAAATCGAATTTGTGTTTCAGTTCTTCGGCCCGGATATGCCGGGCGCTGACATTGCCGAGCTCCAGCGCACCAACAATTTCTTCCACGACTGTGATCTTCTTTCGGGTGCCGTCGATGAGGGTGAACTTCGTTTGGGGAAAGAAGATGGCGAGGGGAATGCCAGGCAGGCCGCCGCCGGTGCCCAGGTCCAGTATCTCGGCGCCGGGAGCGAAGTGGATCAGCCGGGCGATACCCAGGCTGTGCAGAATATGGTGAGCGTACAAGTTGTCGATATCCTTGCGGGAGATCACATTGATCTTTTGGTTCCACTCATGATAGAGTGTGCCAAGTTTCACCAGTTGTTGCTGCTGTTGCTCCGTGAGTTGGGGGAAATATTTGAGGAGTATTTCCATATACTATGTCTATTCTATTGTCTTAAGGAAAGCCTGCCAAACCGGGTCTTCCTCCGGCAGCGGCGCCACCACTTCCTCCCATTCACCGGATACGGGATGGCGAAAGCGCAGTTTCCAGGCGTGCAGGTGGATGGACCGGCCGGGATTACTCCGCCGGGCGCCGTATTTGACATCCCCTTTGATGGGGCAGCCGATGGCCGCCAACTGGGCCCGTACCTGGTGGTGGCGGCCGGTATGCAGCCTGATCTTCAGCAGGTGATAGTGGTCAGTACTGCCCAGGTAACGGTACGATAGTTCCGCCCTTTTGCTTCCAGGTTGTTCTTCCCCGAAGGCATGGGTGCGGTTGTTGCGCGCGTCCTTCTTCAGAAAATGGATCAGCGTATCTTCTTCTTTTGGCGGTTTTTCGTGTACGGCCGCGAGATAGGTTTTTTCGACCTGGCGTTCGCGAAACTGCTCGTTGAGGCTAACCAGCGCGCCGGCCGTCTTGGAAAATAAGACGAGCCCGCTGGCGGGCCGGTCGAGCCGGTGGATGAGGTCCAGCTTTGATTTACAGTAGATCTCCGCCAGGTTGACCAGCGCCTTGTCGCCGGTCTTATCCTCCTGCACGGGCAGGCCGGCGGGCTTGTTAAAAGCGATGAGCTGGTTGTTTTTGTAAAGCAGCAGCGATCCGATCTGGAATTCTTTGGACATATTAATCGATTTCTTCGTAGTCAATATATTCGCCCTCCTCCTGGCCGTCCGGCTTCTGGCGGGGTGGTTGTTCGGGGGTAATCCGTTCCTTGCGCTGCTCCTCACTTCCCCTGCCGAGGGCATTGGGCCCCAAGAGATATTTATACAACACATAGATGATAGCGCCGGTGAATAACCATTTGAGTAACATAGTGGATTGTTTTTCTGATTAAAACCACTGCAACATGCAATGATATAAGGTTTTTATTACAATTACCCCCCTTTCGGCTCACACAATTTGCAAAAGAGGCACAATCTTTAAAACAAAATCAAATAGAAAACGGAGCGGCCTGCGGGCAGTAGCAATAATTTTTTACTTTTGCAGTTCAATAAATTAAACCCACCGCACAATTGATACACAGCACTTTGTAATGATGTGGGGTAGATTAAACAACAGGAATACTCAATGGGATCAATGAAACGTCTACACACCGCTACCGGTTGGCTGGTTTTTGCCATCGCGATGACGGTATACTTCTTTTCTGCAGAGCGCACTGGTAGCCTTTGGGATTGTGGCGAGTTTATTCTTGGCGCCTACAAACTCGAGGTCGTCCACCCACCGGGCGCCCCTTTATTTATGATCGTAGGCCGCATGTTCACCTGGATAGCCGAGATATTCTCGGATAATCCTGCTGACATCGCCTTTTCGGTTAACCTGATGTCTGGCATCTGCACGGCCTTTGCGGCCATGTTTATTTGTTGGGTCACCATCATTTTGAGCCGCCTGGCCCTGGTTGGCCGGGAAGACAAGTTAGACTCAGGCCAATCGATCGCATTGGCGGGCGCCGGCCTGGCAGCGGGCCTGTCTACTGCATTTGCTACATCGGTATGGTTTTCGGCGGTGGAAGGCGAGGTCTATGCAATGTCAACCTTTTTCACGACCCTTACTCTGTGGTCGATGATGAAATGGTACAGCCTGCCCGACAGCCAATCGGCCGACCGCTGGCTGTTATTTACCATCTATTCCGCCGGTTTGTCAATCGGGGTTCACTTGTTGAGTATTTTGACTTTTCCAGCCCTGGGGCTCTTCTACTACTTTAAGAAATACGAAAAACATAACTGGCGGGGCATTATTGCCGCCGCCGGCGCCGGCGCTGTCGCTATTGTAGCGATCCAATCGCTGATCATCGTGGGAATCCCCAAACTATGGGGCGCCATGGAGTTGCTCACGGTTAACAGCATGGGCCTGCCGTTCAATTCGGGCCTGGTTCCCACCATACTGATCATAGGAGCCGTCATCTTTTTCGGCCTGCGCTACGCTCATCAGAAGCGCAATCTGGCACTACAGCAACTGATCGTTGGAGCTTCGCTGGTGATCATAAGCTTTTCTACCATCGGCGTGATCGTCGTTCGCGCCAACGCTGATCCTCCGATCAATATGAATGACCCGCGCGATGCAATGCGGCTCATTCCGTACCTCAACCGCGAGCAATACGGAGAGCGGGCCCTGCTCCGGGGGCCGCACTTCGACGCCAAGCCGGTAGAGTCGGAAACCCAGGACCGTTACGGCCGGGTAGGCGACCACTACGAGATTGTGGACCAGAAAATATCCTACGTCTATCGCAATTCGGATAAGATGCTCTTCCCCCGCGTGGGTGACTACACCCAGGGCCGCCCAGCACTATACAAGCGCTGGATGGGCCTCGACCCCAATGCACCTCTCCCTCCGGGCCGCCCCAATCAGTTGGATAATATTCAGTTTATGTTCAACTATCAATTGGGGTGGATGTACTGGCGTTATTTTATGTGGAATTTCGCCGGCCGCCAGAACGGAGAGCAGGGTTTCTACCCCTGGGATAAATCCAGCGGCCACTGGGAATCGGGCATTAGCTTTCTCGACAGCTGGCGTTTGTATAACCAGAGCGAGCTACCTCCGGCAATGAAGAATGAAGAAGGCCGCAATCATTATTACCTCCTTCCTTTCCTGTTTGGCATCATCGGCCTGTTCTTTCATTTTAAACAAAGGAACAATGAGGCACTGGGCATCCTGGCGCTGTTTATCATCACAGGAATTGGCATTACAATCTATTCCAACCAGCCGCCGAATGAGCCCCGGGAGCGAGACTATGTTCTGGTGGGCTCTATTTTCACCTATTGCATCTGGATCGGCATGGCCGTGGTGGCCCTTTTCGAGCAGCTTCGGCCGCGGTTGGGGCAAAGTGGGCCGGTAGCAGCAGTGTTGGCATCCGTCATTGTTCTGAGTGCTCCGTTACTCATGGGCACCCAAAACTTCGATGACCATAGCCGCATTCATCATACCGGCGCCCGGGATTACGCCAACAACTTCCTGCAAAGCTGTGAGCCCAACGCCATTATTTTTACATACGGAGATAATGATACTTATCCCCTTTGGTACTCTCAGGAGGTGGAAGGGATTCGCAAGGATGTTCGCGTAGTCAACCTGAGCCTCATTGCAGTCGATTGGTATATCAACTTGTTGCGCCGTAAGGTGAACGATTCGCCGCCGATCAAAATGTCTATCCCTGTTGATGCCTATCAAGGCAAAAAGCGCAATCAGGTATTCTATTATAACCCCACCGGGCAAGACCGGCCGCAGTCCCTCCAGGATTTCATCCGCTTTATTGGAGAAGACCACCCGCTGCCCACTCAATCGGGCCGGGAGATCGAGAGCCATTACCAGTCCAAAAATATATTTATTCCCGTTGACAAAGCAGAAGTGCTGGCCGACAATGTGGTTGGTATTGAAGATACCGCCAGGATCGTATCCCGCATTCCACTGAAGCTGCAAAATAAGGACTACCTCATCAAAGACGAGGTGGCCATTCTGGATATCCTTTCTTCCAACTTGTGGGAGCGGCCCATTTATTTTGCGGTGACTTGCCGGCAGGACAAGCTGTTCGGCCTGGATGATTATCTTCAGTTGGAAGGGCTGGCCCTGCGCATCGTTCCCATTCGTTCTCAGAGCGAACCGCAGTACGGCATTATAGGCAGTGGCCGGGTGAACACGGACGCCGTTTATGAAAATGTCATGGAGAAATTCCGTTGGGGCAACTTCGATAAGTACAAAATGTTTGTCGACCGTTCTTATGCTCCTAGTGTACAAAGCCATCAGTTGAGTATGCGCCGGGCCGCCTTACAGATGCTACAGGAGGGTAAGCGCCAAGAGGCAATTGACCTGATCGACAAGTATTTCGAGGCCTTCCCCAATATGAACTTTCCCTATGATTACCGGGCCTATTACATGATCAGTGTGTACCTGCAGGCCGATGCTTACGATAAGGCCAAACCACACATGGCCATCCTGGCGGACCAAATAGCAGACCAACTGCGCTTCTACAATTCCATTGATGCGGATGTGTTGTCATCGAGTTTCGAGACGGAATACCTACTGGCTATGCGCACCAAGGATGACCTCATTCGGGACGCCAGGCAAAATAACGATACTGAATTTTTGAATGAACTGGAGGCTAAGTTTCAGCCCTACCAGGTGGAAGGGCCGGAAAACTTCGTGCCGCCAAATTAAGTACCATCACTGATTAATGAATAGAAAAATAGCCATCGGTTGTGATCATGCTGGTTTTCCCTACCGGGAAAGCATTATAAGCCTCCTAAAATCCAAAGGGGTAGCGGTGCTCGATTTCGGGACGGACTCGCCGGATTCTGTGGATTACCCCGACTTTGCCCATCCGGTAGCGGAAGCAGTGGAGGCGGGAGATGTTCAAATGGGCATCGTCCTGTGTGGTAGCGGCAATGGGGTTGCCATGACGGTGAATAAGCATCAGGGCGTCCGTGCGGCTATATGCTGGAATGAAGAGCTGGCCGGGCTGGCCCGCCAGCACAATGACGCCAATGTACTTTCCATACCCGTGCGTTTCGTTACCGAGACCCTGGCTCTGGCCCTGGTTGAGGCATTTTTGGATACGGAGTTTGAAGGAGGCCGCCATGCCCGCCGCGTCGAGAAGATAAGGATCGATAAGTGAATGCCGCCATTAGGCAATGGGCGGACGTTTTCAGGCGTTCTTATGAGGTGCGCCTTTGTACATAAAAAGTTATCTTCGATCGCCAGCCCATGTACCGGGCTGGCGATTGTCGTTTTATCATCAACAGATCCGATCATGAGACAACTAGTGACTGCATTGCTTTTTGCCCTTTGCCTGCCTGTTTACGGCCAGTATCAACCCGCCTCAAAGCAGGTGGCCAATGTTCCTGAAGCATTGGGGGCTTTGATTACCAGCACAGGTTTGCAGGAACATCTGGCCATTCTTGCTTCCGATGAATTTGAGGGCAGGGAAACCGGCCAGCCCGGCCAACGAAAAGCGGCAGATTACATTGCGACGGTTTTTGAGGGTTACGGCCTGCCCAAAGTGGTTGGAGACAGTTCCTATTTTCAGGAAATAGCTTTCACTGCGGAAGGGTGGAACCGGATCTCTCTGGTATTGAATGGGGAGAGTTATCGCCACCTTTGGGATTACTACGCCTATCCTTCTACCAATGCCGCCCTGCCGGAAACCAGCTTTGAGGAAGTCCTCTTTCTTGGCTACGGCATCGAATCGGAGCGCTACGACGATTACAAAGGCGTGGATGTACGCGGTAAGGCCATCCTGATCTACAATGGAGAGCCGGTGGATGCTTCCGGGATCTCCCGAATAACCGGTACCGGGGAAGGGTCGGAATGGGCGACGGACTGGCGCAAAAAGCTGCGGCTGGCTCGCCAGAAGGGCGCCAGCCTGGTGCTGATCATCGATGGCAACTTCAAGCAAAATGTAGCGGAGGCTCGCCGGGCCATCTTCAATACCGGTATGCAGTATGGCGAAGGGGAGAAACCTGAAGAGCACTACGCCAACAATTGCTTTATCACCACGAAAGTGGCCAGACAGATGCTGGGTGAAGATTACAAAAAGGTGATTCGCGCCCGGAAGAACATGCAGAAAAAGGGCAAATCGAAAGCAGTGCCGCTAAGCTGTCAGCTCACCATCCTGCAGGATAAATTTAAGCGCCAGGTGTTGGGTGAAAATGTATTGGGCTATATCGAAGGAACTGATGAAAAACTGAAGGAGGAACTCCTTATCATCACCGCTCACTACGACCACCTGGGCCGTAGGGGTAGCTCCATTTACAACGGCGCAGATGATAACGGCTCAGGAACCTCTACGGTTATGGAAGTTGCCGAGGCTTTCGCCGAGGCCAAAAAAGAAGGCGTCGGCCCCCGGCGCAGTGTTTTAGTAATGCTGGTTTCCGGAGAAGAAAAAGGCCTGCTGGGGTCACAATACTACGCAGAACATCCGGTTTATCCTTTGGAAAACACCATTGCTGACATCAATGTAGATATGGTGGGGCGGGTGGACGAAAAACACAAGGACAATCCTGAGTACATCTATGTGATCGGTTCGGACCGGCTGAGCACCGAGCTTCATCAGATCAATGAACAGGCCAACGCAACCTACACAAAGCTGGAGCTGGATTATACCTATAACGCCGAGGATGACCCCAATCGCTACTACTACCGCTCCGACCATTACAACTTCGCGCAGCGAGGCATCCCGGCCATCTTTTTTTTCAACGGCACTCATCCGGACTACCATCGCACTTCCGATACGATCGATAAGATACAGTTCGATAAGATGGCCAAGATCGGGCAACTGGTATTTTACACGGCATGGGAGTTGGCCAACCGGGAGGAGCGTATCAAGGTGGATGTGAAGTAATTTTTTTGACTGCTTTGGCTAAATTCCTGCTGGAAAATGAATATATTCAGGAGTGTCTTGAGATAAGAAAAAAAACAAAGCGATGAAACGCAGACAATTCCTCCAGCAAGCCTCCTCCGCTGCCGCCGGTATCGGGATGGCCGGTATACTCCCCCTCGAACTCCTTGCAGCCAACCGAAAAAGTATTTCGCCCAATGAAAAGCTGGGCATTGCGGTCATCGGCTGCAATGGCATGGGATGGACCAACATGACGAAACATTTTCAGGTAGATGGGGTGGAATGTATTGCTCTATGCGATGTGGATAAAAGTGTGCTGGAGAAGCGAGCCGCCGAGGTGAAGAAGATCCAGGGTCATCCTCCCCGGCTTTATGGGGACTACCGAAAGCTGTTGGAAGATAAAGACATCGATGCCGTTATCATCGGTACCCCCGACCACTGGCACTGCCGCATGATGGTGGATGCCGTTCAGGCCGATAAGCACGTGTATGTGGAAAAACCCATTGCCAATACGATCCAGGAGTGCCGCATTATGATGGCGGCGGGTAAGAAATATGGTAAGGTAGTGCAGGTGGGGCAATGGCAACGCAGCGGCGCCCATTATGAGAATGCCATCGAATACGTCCGTTCCGGGAAGCTGGGTAATATCCGTTTGGTGAAGGTATGGGCCTATCAAGGCTGGATGAAACCCGTGCCCGTACTGCCCGACAGTGCCCCGCCGGAAGGAGTCGACTATGCAATGTGGCTGGGGCCGGCGCCCAATCGGCCGTTCAATCCCAACCGCTTTCATTTTAACTTCCGTTGGTTCTGGGATTACGCCGGTGGCCTGATGACCGATTGGGGCGTACACGAAATCGACATCGCCCTGTACGCAATGCAGGCCAAGGTGCCCAAATCAGTGATGGCATCAGGCGGTAAGCTGGCTTATCCGGACGATGCGTCTGAGACACCCGACACCCTGCAGGCTATCTTCGAATACGAAAATTTCAATATGCTATGGGAGCATGCCACTGGTATAGATAATGGTAATTATGGCCGCACCGAAGGCATTGCTTTTATTGGCAATCACGCTACGCTGGTCGTCAACCGTCAGGGTTGGGAGGTCATCCCCGAAACGCAATGGGAGGGCAGTATGAACAAATACGAGGTAGAGGCCATTCCAAAGCAGGACAGGGGCAGGGATGCCGATTATGTAAAAGACCATGCGCAGAATTTTGTGGATGCCATCCGGGCCAACGACCCCAGCTTGCTCAATTGTGGTATTGAGACCGGAGGCATTGCCGCCATTAATGCCCAAATGGGCAATATCGCTTACAAAACTGGGAGGAAAGTCTACTGGGATAAAGGCATGGGCTTGTTCAAAAATGATAAGGAGGCCAGTGCGCTCATTTCTACTGAGTACCACAATGACTGGTCTTTACCGAAGCTGTAGTTAGCTTTATGGCTTACCCCATACGAGCGGACATAATACCCCTTTTTCGGCATTTGACGGATGCCATCCGGCCCTTTGCCGATGCCCACTCCGTAGCACTTCATTTTGAATGTGAGCTGGAGACTCTGGTGTTTTCTTATCACCCGAAAGAACTCTTGTCAGACTTGAGCCAATTGTTATGTCAGGTGATCACTTACACGCCACAGTCCTATGCCGTGCAATTGGAAGTTACACTAATGGAAGGTTATTTACAGATACACATTACAAATACTGGTGTGAATCTGGCTCATTTGGACAACATCCATCAAGGACTCAATTTACCGGCCTCGGTGGTGGACCTGGAGCAGGGGGGGGCCTGCTTTGAGATGAAACTGCCGTTGGAGAAGGCGGAGGCTTTGGGAGGATTGCAGAAAACGACTAAAGCGGAAGCTGTATATGAAATGCCGATTTTTTATCAAAAGCTGCGAAAAAGCCTTCAATTTTACCACACCGATATTCGGAATCTGGAACAAACCGCTGCGGCCCGCAATCAGCAAGACGGCGTTTTCCTGCAAAAGGTGAATGCGCTCATCATGGCCCATCTCAGCCGTGATAGCTTTGATATCGATACCCTCAGTAAGGGTTTGGCCCTGAGCCGTTCACAGCTCTATCGACGGCTTAAAGCGTTGATCCGGCTTTCGCCGGCTCAGTACATTCGGTTCATCCGGCTGCGAAAGGCTAAAGAATTACTGGAAACAACGGAAATGACAATAGGGGAAGTTGCTTTTCAGGTAGGGTTTGTCGATAAGAGCCATTTTACCCGTGTTTTTAAAAAGCAATTTGGGTTTAATCCATCCTATCTTAGGAAAAGCCCCGGAAAGGATGTAACTTAACTAGGCTAGTTGAGTACTTCGAGCCCCAATTGACTCCCTTACTCATCAAACCAGGAGTCATGAACAAAGCACAGGAAAACAAACGATTCATGCTGGAGTATTACCGCGTATTATCGGGGCATGAAAAAACGCTGGAAAAGGTCAACCGTTTCGTCGCTGACCCGAAACTCCGGGATCACATTCTCTTCTTTGAAAAGGTCTTTCCAAAATATGAACTGATACCGGACGAGATGATCGCCGAAGACGACCGGGTCTTTGTCCGCGCTCACCTAAAAGGAAAACAGACTACCCCACTTAAAGAGGGGCTGCCGCCTACCTTGAGCGAGGTGAAAACACCTTTTGCTCTTTGCTACAAAATAGAAAACGGGAAGATCGTCGATCATTGGATGATCGCCGACCAGCTAGAATTGCTGGAACAACTGGGCCTGCTCCGCAAGCCGGAAGACGCTCTGTTTTGAAAAGGACGGAAGGCTTTTCCTGTTGACTTTTATTGGTAAACCGGAACAATATAGCTCTGTAGCTCCTCCTCCATTCTTGCATGCAACCTACTGACCATCTTTTGGCACGAATAGCCTACCCTCCCTGCCGGTATTTTTAATAAATTCTTTGGTAAAACCATCATCAAGGAAGGCCCTGGACTTCTGATTGTGAAACACCCCTTAGAGATGCTAACATAGCATCTCTTAAGCTTCACCTGCACGGCCGTGTTTGTATGAATTAGCAATAAACATAGGACTATTTCCAGGGCGTGACATAGTTCGAAAGGTTCATCTCCGAAAAAAAAGGCCTGTATAAGCCCCTGTAACCAAATGGATTTCAACAGGAACCACCCCATAATTAGGGTCGTTCCTGTTGCCCATATCTATAAATAGCCAAAGTGCTGAATAGTATAAAAGGGAAAAGAGTCCTACTTCGGCCCTGCTGCGACAATATCCTTATGAACCCCCTTTTCGTATTTTTGGAAGTTCTTCCGGAACAATTTCACCAGTTTGGCTATAGTTTGGTCATAGGAAGATTTGTCTTCCCATGTATCCCTTGGCAGCAGTACTTCGTCCGGCACATGGGGGCAGGAGGTAGGTATTTTTAATTTGAAGTGCGGTTCCACAATGGTATCCACCTTTTCGAAATCGCCGTTGTGAATGGCGTCGATGATCGCGCGGGTGTACTTCAGCTTAATCCTGGAGCCCACGCCGAAAGAGCCTCCCGTCCAGCCGGTATTGACCAACCAGGCTTTGGTCTTGTGTTGGCGGATCTTTTCAGCCAGCAATTCCGCATATTTATTGGGATGCCACATCATGAAAGCGGCGCCGAAGCAGGCGGAAAACGTTGCTTCCGGCTCGGTAATGCCCATTTCCGTGCCGGCCACTTTAGCGGTGTAGCCGGCAATGAAGTGGTAGCTGGCCTGCTCAGGAGTGAGCATGCTGACCGGGGGCAAAACCCCAAATGCGTCGCAGGTCAGGAAAATGATGTGATTCGGATGGCC
Source organism: Phaeodactylibacter sp. (assembly GCA_020436535.1). Classification (GTDB taxonomy): domain Bacteria; phylum Bacteroidota; class Bacteroidia; order Chitinophagales; family Saprospiraceae; genus JACJXW01. The sequence goes on along the minus strand of JAGQXQ010000349.1, from coordinate 7,881 downwards.
TGCTATACAAGGGATTTGTACGTTCTCTATGTAACGGATGGGGTAGGATGCCCGGGTATTCTGAGTGATGGAAGTGTCGTGATAATCAACCACTCGTGTTTCTTTGTTATATACGACATTCTCCAGTACCGTTCCGAAGCGAATGGCATTGAAGATATCGGGTTCCTTTTCGGCGCTCAGGTCAATAGCTTTGGCATAGCACCCGCCTTCGATGTTGAATACGCCGGTATCCGTCCAGCAATGTTCATCATCACCGATAAGTTTTCGTTTGGGGTCGGCGCTCAGGGTGGTCTTACCGGTACCGGACAGGCCGAACAGCACCGAGACATCTCCCTTCTCACCGACGTTGGCGGAGCAATGCATCGGCATCACATTCTCCAGTGGCATCAGGTAATTCATGACGGAGAAGATCCCCTTCTTCATTTCACCAGCGTATTCTGTTCCCAAGATTACAATTTCCTTGCGTTCCAGGTCCAGGTCGATGCTGGTGCGGGAAGTCATCTGAGAGGTGTAGCGGTTAGCAGGGAAGCTTCCGCCATTGAAGATGACGTAATCCGGCTCTCCAAAATTGGCCAGTTCCTCCTCCGTAGGCATAATGAGCATATTCTGCATGAAAAGCGCGTGATAAGCCCGGGTACAGATGATCCGGCACTTCAGGCGATAGTTGGGGTCCCAACCTGCAAAAGCATCGACCACGAAGACCCGCTCGCGGGTGTTGAGGTAATCCAGCGCGCGTTCGCGGTTGATCATAAAGGTTTGCTTGTCCAAAGCGATGTTGATAGGCCCCCAGTCAATATTATGCTCGGAGGGCTCCGCTTTTACAATTCTTTTGTCTTTGGGGCTGCGCCCGGTTTTTTCTCCGGAATAAACCAGCAGCGCGCCTACGTTAGAAATGGCGGTTCCTTTCTCATTCCTGAGAGCTATTTCGTATAACTCCGGAACGCTGTTGTTTCGGTGAATTTCTTTAACGTGAATTTGGTGCTTTTCGAGATTGAATACCACGGCAATGTTTTTTGAATGTTTATTGGATAATTAATCCACTCAAGGATTTTGCCAAATATATACCACTCCGCCTAATCTTTCCATGGAAAGTGGAGCCTTTTATTGTAAAAAAGGCGGCTTTGGCCGCAAATGGCAGCATAAATCTTCTTAATTTTAGTGAAATTTATACGACCGGCCTCACATCGTTATTCAAAATAAAATCATCCGATCATGTTAAATCTAGCTATCCCCATTCCCAATGTTCCCGGCAAGCAGGATATTGAAATAGAAATGACCATGAATGGTAACCGCTGTAAATTCCACTACCGGGTGGAAGTATACCGATGGGCGGACTGTCAGCCCGGAACAGACAACCGGGTGGATTGTGTGCGCAGCCTGGTTCGGGAATACGATGATGAATGGACTGTCTATCATATTGGTATGCCTACCGAGGAGTACGTGCCACTTACCTTTATAAAAAAGGAAGATTGGGCTATTCAGCAAGCGTTACGGTGGGCTGGTAAATAGAAAAATGGATATGAGAATATTTTTTATACTGGCCTTTGCCGGATTGGGAGGCATCTTAGTTCCACTTTCGCTGAAAGCGCAGGGCTCTAATCACACTGCTAATCCTTCTTACAATGATGGGCCCTATATCTTTTATGAAAATGGACAGGTACTTGCCAGGTGGACAACTAAAGAAGGCTTGCAGGAAAAGGCGATACATGCGGGGCAGCCGTTGGAAATTGATGCCGGTACTTCAGCCTCGTTCGACCCTTCCTACCTGGATGTCAATGACTCATTTCAGGCGTCTTCCAAAACTGCCTTTAATGGCGTAGAGCACATTGCTGCGGTCAGTGATATCCATGGACAGTATGATCTGTTGCTCGATCTGCTGAAAGCACACCGCATTATCGATGAGTCTGGTAACTGGGCTTTTGGCGAGGGGCACCTGGTCGTTCTGGGCGATATTTTTGACCGGGGGGACGAGGTGACGGACCTGCTGTGGTTTGTTCATAACCTGGAAAAACAGGCTGAAAAAGCGAATGGGCAGGTACACTACTTGCTGGGTAACCACGAGATCATGGCCCTACAGGGAGATTTGAGGTATATTCATAAAAAATACCGGTATACGATGGCTAGAATGGGCATGCCCTACAATGAGCTGTTTGGTGAGAACACTTACCTGGGCCGCTGGCTTCGTTCTAAACCGGTGGCTATCTCGATCAACAAAACAGCTTTTGTGCACGCCGGGTTTTCGGAAGCCCTTCTGGATCAAAAGCTCTCCTTTGCTGATATGAACCAGGCCTTTCAGGAGAAGATCATCGGCCAGCTTGAGGATAGTATTGTGGCAGACCCGATCCTGGGCCTTCTTTACAGTGAATATGGGCCGGTTTGGTACCGGGGATATTTTGATGAGGGATTCGCCAAGTGGCAGGCGCAGGCTATCTTGAGTAAAATTAGAAAGAAACATATCATTGTGGGGCATACTTCTTTTTCCGAAATTGTGTCTTTGTTCCGCAATCGGATCATTGGTATCGATTCGAGCATTAAGCTCGGGAAGAAAGGGGAGATCCTGCTCATCGACAAAAATAAATTTTATAGAGGGACTTTAGATGGGGAAAGGATAAGATTGAAGTAAGTGGTATTGCGTTTTTATCTAAACCCTGAATAATGAAAAAGAAACTTTTACTTTTGATGGCCCTGTTGAGCGTGGCCTGGCTTTTTAATTTACATGCGCAGAACGCCGGGCAAAGTAGCGCCGAATCCTCCTCCCTTTTTGATTTTTTTTACCACCAGCAAGGTACTTTGCCGGTATTGAAGCTGGAAACCAATTGGGGAGAGCTGGTCAAGGAGAAACTTAAGGAAGAATACCAGCCTGGCGTTTTGTCCTTTCAGGGCCCGGACGGCGATGTCGTCGAAATGGAAGTATCACTCAGGGCCCGGGGCAATACCCGCAAGGAGGTGTGCCTGTTTCCTCCTCTCAAGATCAAGGCGCCCAGAAAACAACTCAACGAGTTGGGCCTTCACGCCGGAAGAAAGTTGAAGCTGGTCTTACCCTGCCAGAATGGGAAGTCCAACGCAGAATGCCTGTTAAAAGAAGCCCTGGCTTATCAACTGTATGAGGCGGCCTACCCTATTCATCACAGGACAAAGGTCGTTGAATTGAAAGGATGGCAGAACGGTAAAGAGAAATACTCTTTCTACTCCTTCCTGGTCGAAGACGAAGAGGAATTTGCCCGCCGGGTAAATGGCAAACGCATAAAACAAGAAAGAATCAATACCATTGACCTGGAAAGGGACGCCTATGTGAAGATGTGTTTTTTTCAGTATATGATCGGGAATACAGACTGGTCGGCGCCCAATGGGCACAACCTCGAGATCCTGGAGTTGCCCGGGCATGACAAGCCGGTGCCCATTCCTTACGATTTTGATTACGCAGGATTTGTCAATACTGATTATGCCATTCCCCGTTCTTCCGTCCCCATTGATAAGGTCACCCAACGTTTTTTTTTAGGAAAATACGTGACCGAAGAAGAGGCCCTGGAATGTGCCCGATACTTCCTCTCCAAGAAGGAACAGTTCATGCAGGCCTGCAAGGATTTTGACTTACTTCGGGACAAATCCAGCAATTCCGTTCAGGAATTCCTTTCCGAATTTTTTAATATCCTGGAGGATGAAGAGCAAGTGCTTCGATCTTTCGTGACCAGGCCCACCCGGGTTAAACAGAACTGAATGGATATGACGCTGAACCTCATGCACAAGTTTCCGGCTCTTTCCATTGTTTTGTGGTACATTTCTATGGCGCCTTTCCTGCAGGCGCAGAATACAGAAATAGGGAGAGCAGGCGACGCATTTCCTTCGCTGTTTGAATGTTTTCTCCAGACGTCGGATTCACTGCCACAACTGAAAATAAATACAGACTGGGGGCAATTGATCCGCACCAAAGAAGCAGAAGCATACCAGCCGGCCGTGATGAGTTTCTATAAACAAGATGGAACCCTGGTGGAACTGGATGTGAAAGTGAGGGCAAGAGGAAACGCCAGAAAAAAAGTTTGCCAGTTTCCACCCATCAAGGTCAAAGCAGCGAAGCAGCAGTTGAAAGCATTGGGCTATGGCCCGGAGAACAAGTTGAAACTCGTGTTGCCTTGCCAGGCCGGCAAAATGCACGAGGATTGCCTGCTGAGAGAAGCGCTGGCTTACCAGTTGTATGAGCTGATCGACTCTATACATGTAAAGACGAAAATTATTGCACTTCAATGTTGGCAAAACGGTATTGAGAAACATTCTTTTAATGCCTTTTTGGTAGAAGATAAAGAAGCAATGACATCCCGCCTGAATGGCCGCTTGCTGTCTCAGGGGAAAATAAGGGTTACATCTCTGGAACGCTGGCTCTATTTGAAGATCTGTTTTTTTCAATATATGATCGCCAATACGGACTGGTCGGTAGCCAGCAGGCACAACCTGCAATTCTTGCAATTGCCAGGTTATCAGCGAGTGGTGGCCGTGCCCTACGATTTTGATTATGCCGGCCTGGTGAACACCTCCTATGCTATTCCAGGTTCCACCATTCCCATCGAGGATGTTTCTCAACGGTATTTTCAGGGAAAAAATGTGACGGAACAAGAGGCTCGGGAATGTTCGCAATTCTTTCTTTCCAGGAAGGAGCAGGTTCTTCAATATTGTCAATCCATGAACTTATTAAGGGCAAGGTCAATGGATTCTGTCCACCAATATTTAGTTGATTTTTTTGACCTGCTGGAGGAGGAAGAACGAATGATCAAGACTTTTGTGAATGCACCAGGCGGAGAATAATTTATGGTTGGGCTGGTTTTGACTTGCTACAAAAGTCATTGCGCTCATCTCGCCTTCGGCAGGATAAGCTTTTTTAGTCTTAACACCTTAACTCAAAACTATGAGAAATTTAGTAGCCCTTTCTTTCATGCTGTGGACAACATTGCTGTCATCACAGAGCCTGGAGCTCACCGATTCAGTGGCAGCTCCCCTTTCCTTGTTTGAATTTTTTCACAGGCAACAAGATTCTCTGCCCATACTTAATTTAGATACAGACTGGAACCAGCTGGTCAGAAAAAAAATGAAAGAAGAATACCAGCCCGCAGTGATGAGCTTTCGCCAGGCGGATGGGAGTATGGCGAAGCTGGGTGTGAAAATCCGGGCAAGAGGTAATGTCCGGAAGGAAGTCTGCCTTTATCCGCCGATCAAGATCAAGGTGAAGAAAAAGCATTTGGAAGCCCTCGGTTTCAAGCCGATCAATGACCTGAAACTGGTATTGCCCTGTAAGAATGGAAGCAGCCATGAGAATTGTATCGTAAGGGAAGCGCTGGCCTACCATCTCTACGAGATCATCCATCCCATTCACGTTAAAACAAAGTTGATCAGGCTGGAAGCCTGGCAGGATGATCAGCCCAAACGCTCCTTTTATGCTTTCCTGGTGGAAGATGAGGAAGAGCTGACCGCCCGGCTGGGTGCAAAGGTAGTGGATCGTGGCGTGGTAAGGGCTAGTGCATTCGAACGTGACTCCTACCTGAAGATGTGTTTTTTTCAGTACATGATCGCCAATGTAGACTGGTCGGTGGGTAACCGGCATAACCTGGAGGTGCTTGCCGTGCCGGGTTTCGAAAGAATGATACCCGTGCCCTATGATTTCGACTATGCCGGCTTCATCGGCACCTACTACGCCGTTCCGGCGCCTTCGATTCCCATCGAGGATGTCAACCAACGATACTTTTTAGGATATAATATAACAGAAGAGGAAGCCCATCGAACCGCAAAATTCTTTCTCTCCAAAAAAGAAGAAATTCTTCGGGAATGCATGTCCTTTGAACTGATGGAAGAGAAAGATGCGGCTTCCGCACAGCGATACTTAGGGAAGTTTTTCGACCTCTTGGAGAACGAAAAAAAAGTGACTCAAATTTTCGCAAACGGCGATTGAAACAAAGGATAAAAGGGTGGAAGCGTACGGATTGCTAATTCCATTGGCGCCTGGGTAAAGTTCTGTACTGCCAACAATAATTGCATCTCCCGGCGCCTGATATTGTCGTATTTTCTTTTTACTTTATGCATTGCATTGGTTCGGATACAGAAAACCCGGTTAGTATGAAATGGATAGACTTTCTCAACCACTACAGCCTCCTTCGTGAAAAGCTGGTTGTACTGGCCTTATTATTGATAACTTCCGCTTTACTGCAAGCCCAGCCGGGCGCACAGCAAACAGAAAGCCTTTTCGATTACCTGAGCAAGAGTGGCCAGCTGATCGAGTTGACAATGAAGACCGATATGGACGAGGTGATCAACAACCGGCGGCGGGCAGAATACCAGCCGGCTGAGCTTGTCTTCACGGACATTAACGGAGAAGAAATACATTGGGAGATTGGAGTGGTTCCACGCGGAAATTACCGCCGCCGCGTTTGTGATTTTCCTCCCGTCCGCCTGAATTTTTCCAAAGGCGAACTGGCCCGGAACGGGTTGAATCCTGAATTCGATAAACTAAAAATGGTGACTCATTGCCTTGAGGAAAAAGCGGATGAAGATTTTGTGTTAAAAGAGTATCTGGCGTACAAGCTTTACAACCAGCTGAGCCCCAACAGCTACCGGGTACAACTGGCTCGGGTCACTTACCTGGATACGCAGGGTAAGCATAGAAAAATAAAGCGTTTCGCCATCCTGATCGAAGAAACCGACGAGCTGGCTCACCGGCTGGGTGGTACGGAATGTGAATTAATGGGCCAACCGGCCGATAGCATTGCCATAGCCGAAGAAAACCTGATGGCGGTATTTCAGTACATGATTGGAAATGAAGACTGGAGTATAAGAATGCTTCGCAATATTAAGCTGATCCGGCCAGATAATGGCGGCCGGCTTATTCCCGTACCTTACGATTTTGATTTCTCCGGCTTTGTCAATACCCCCTATGCCGTGGCCAGTAGCCAACTCGGGCTTTCTCATGTAAAGCAGCGTATTTTTTTGGGCAATGCTGTAGAAACGGAACAATTAAGGGGGACCCTGGCTCATTTCAGGCGTTACCGCATCCACCTTCGGTCAATCGTCGATAATTTCAAACGGCTCGGCTTTGCAGTGCGCAGCGGAGCTATTGAGTACATCGATTCTTTCTATGAAATGGAGGACGACCTGGTGAAAGAGAACGCAAAAAAGCGCAAAGCCAAGAGGGAGAGTTCCGTTCAAAATTAAGTGTCACAGGCTGATCACCGTCACCCCTACTCCCTTAAAGGAGGCCATGTCCATCAGTTCCTGTACCCCTTTTTCTAAGGAAACGATCTTACCGATCATTCGTTCCGGGCTAAGTTTGCCGGAGGTGATCATTTGCAGCATACCAGGATATTGATGCGCCTGCATACCATGACTGCCGAGAATCTCCAATTCCCGGGCGATCACCACATGCATGGGGATTTCGGGGTTGGCCTCCGGGCCAGTCATAAGGCCGATCTGTATATGTCGCCCCCGTTTGCAGAGGCAGAGGATAGAGTTCCGGCAGGTCTCCTGACTGCCCAGTGCATCCACAGAAAGCTGAGCCCCTCCCTGCGTGATCTCCTGTATCACTGATGAGACGTCATTTACTTTTCGGGCGTTTACGGTGGCCACTGCTCCAGCCTTTCGGGCGAAAGCCAGCTTCTCATCGTCGATGTCTACCGCCACCACACTGGCGCCCATCGCCGTTGCGATCACAATGGCCGATAAGCCCACCCCGCCGCAGCCATGTACCGCCACCCATTCCCCTCCCTGTAGCCGGCCCTGCGCCACGAGGGCCCGGTAGGAGGTGATGAACCGGCAGCCCAGTACGGCTGCGGTGGCGAATTCCATCTCTTCCGGGAGCCGCACCAGGTTGTGTTCTGCAAAAGGTATCCTTACGAACTCAGCAAA
>JAGQXQ010000348.1 GCA_020436535.1 Phaeodactylibacter sp. | reverse complement strand
CAGTCCTTCATTCCTTTCCTGGAGTTTCCGGAGTGCCCTCATTGTTTGATGGTTCAATGGCTTAATGGTGGGCTGCCGGGCAGTGCTTAAAGCTGGCAGCAGGTATAAAATAAACGGCTACTTTGGGATTCTTCCCGGGGTAGCCGTTTGTTCTTTAGCTCTTATGCTTGAAAATTCTCATGATTTTTTTGGGATGCCAAACCCTTTCATAAAGAACGCTTTCTGATTTATGAGCCACAAAACAATGAAACCATGGATACTAAGATTTCAAAGTAGCATCCAGCGTGATCTCAGCCGCCTTTAGCAATCTGGAAATAGGGCAGTTGGCCTTGGCGCCGTTGGCCAGTTCCATAAACTTTTCCTTAGTGATGTCTGCCACCTGAGCTTCCAGTGTGAGGCCGATCCGGGTGATGGTAGGGGCGCCATCCACCATGTCAAGATGGACTTTAGCTTCTGTTTTCAGCTCTCCGGGGGTAAAGCCGGCATTGCTCAACTGTACGGCCAGGGCCATATTGAAGCAGCCAGCGTGGGCGGCGGCGATGAGTTCCTCCGGGTTGGTGCCCAGTTTGCCATCCTCATTTTCGAAGCGCATCCGGAAAGAATAGGGGTGTTCTTTGAAGGCGCCACTTTGAGTGGTCAGGGTTCCTTTGCCTTCTTTTCCGGTGCCTTTCCAGACAGAGTTTGCAGTACGTTTCATATAGAAGTTCGGTTTTGTTCTTTACGTAAACAGTATTTCCGCCGGTAGGTTCGTGGAGGGGGCTTATTCTGTGTCCTCATTTTCCTTTTTCAAAAAAGATTTTGGAATACGGGATATGACATTTAACTTTATTCTCGTCGAAACAACTGATTACCAACCAAACATGAGATTATGTTAAAAGAATTTAAGGACTTTATCATGCGCGGTAATGTGCTCGAATTGGCCGTTGCTGTAATCATCGCCGGTGCTTTTGGCGCAGTGGTCGCTTCCTTCACTAATGATGTCATCATGCCTCCGATCGGCCTGGCGCTGGGTGGGGTGGATTTCAGTGACCTGGCGATCACTTTGGCTGGCGCCCAGATGAATGACGCAGGGGAAGTGGTTAAGGAAGCAGTCCAGATCCGGTATGGCGCTTTCCTTCAGAAAGTAATCGACTTTGTGATCATCGCCTTTGTCATCTTTATGCTGGTCCGCACCTACAACAACATGCAGAAGAAAGAAGAAGAAGCTCCGGCTCCGGCTCCGGCGCCTCCTCCCGGGCCTTCGGCAGAGGATCTGCTGGCCGAGATCAGAGACCTCCTGAAGAAGCAGTAAGCTTTGGGCTTTTATACGAAAAAGCGCCGCCGGGGGGAGCCCTGGGAGGCGCTTTTTCGTTTTCATCCAGGCTCTACTTACTTCCTCTGATCTCTGTCGTAGTATTTTCAGCAATTTCCCAACACACTCTAATGTAAAAGTAGGAACGATATCAATAGCAATAAAAAGGAGTTGTCGACAAAACGTCTAGCTGGGTGAAAACACCTTCTGATATCAGAAAACTCGGCGGCGCCCTATTTTGTGATCGCCGCTACGGCAAAGTCTTCGTGTATCACAACGGTGCGCCCTCTTACTATGCCGCCAGGGGTTTTCGCGGCTTGCTAAATATTTGAGACGGATCCGATAAATAGAACCTGAGGTAAACTTTTTGATGTGCAGATAATCGATACCCACATTCATATCTGGGACCTGGAAAACATCACCTATCAATGGCTGGAAGGGAACGAGACCCTCCTTAACCGGACTTATAAGCTTGCTGAGCTTGAAGAACAAAGAAAGGAAGCCGGGATCACCTGTGGGGTACTCGTCCAGGCGGAGAACCACTTTCAGGATACGGACTGGATGCTCTCCAATGCAATGCAGGCCGACTGGATCAGAGGAGTAGTGGGATGGGTGCCCTTGATGCAGCCTGATGAAACCCAGGCGGCGTTGGACAAATACCTTAAACATCCTTATTTCAAAGGAGTCAGGCATTTGATTCATGATGAGCCGGACCCCAAGTGGTTGCTTCAGGCTGAGGTGTTGGAAAGCTTGAAAATATTGGCCGCTCATAAGGTTCCTTATGATGTCGTTGGCGTGCTGGCCGATCATATTGAATGTGCGCTGGTGGTAGCCGAAAAGATCCCTCACCTCAACATGGTATTTGACCATCTCAATCAGCCGCCCATTGCTCAAAAGGAAATGTTTGGGAGATGGGGTGAACTGATGATCGAAGCTGCTAAACACGATAACCTTTTTCAAAAGATCTCCGGATTGGGAACCACTACCGGAAACCTGGAAGGGTGGGCCACCGATGATATCCAACCCTACGTGGAATTTGTGCTGGAGCATTTTGGTACCGATCGCTGCTTTTGCGGTGGCGATTGGCCCGTGTCTCGTTTAGCCGGAGAATATGCCAGGACGTGGGGTATCTACAAAAAATTACTCACCCGGATATTGTCGACAGAAGGCCAGGAAAAGGTGTTCTACCGTAATGCGAATACATTTTATAAATTGAGCGTATGAGCGTATGAGCGTATTTATTGGGATTGCTTTGCCGTTTATCGGAGCCTGTTTAACCATTCCGCATTTGGGGGAAGTGCTGAGCAAAGCACCGGCCGATGAATCGAGCGCGCATGGAGGCATTCGGTTACCGGAGGTTTAGAGCTTGTGTGGATGCTGTTTTTGAAGTGACATTGTTGTTTTGCGGACTTTGTTTAACTTGGAGTGTGGAATGGGGCCGTGGCGAGTTAGG
>JAGQXQ010000347.1 GCA_020436535.1 Phaeodactylibacter sp. | reverse complement strand
GCAATATTTTTCGGGGGCTTCAGGCATCTGAATCCGGCATCGAACGAGTACAGGGCGACTATATGGGCATGATGGCTACGGTGATCAACGGAATGGCCCTGCAAAGTGCCCTGGAGGGTATTGGTACATACACCCGCCTGATCTCCGCTATCGAGATGAAGCAGATTGCCGAACCTTATATTCGTCGCCGGGCCATCCGACATCTGGAAAAGGGACGTGTAGTCATCTTCTCCTCTGGCATCGGCAGCCCCTATTTTACCACTGACTCGGCGGCCGCCCTGCGCGCCAATGAGATCAATGCTGATGTCATCCTTAAAGGAACCCGAGTAGACGGTATCTATTCGGCCGACCCGGAAAAGGATCCCGCCGCCACTAAATTTGACACAATCACCTTCGCCAAAGTTATCGGCCTCGGCCTCAGTGTAATGGATATGACTGCCTTTACCCTCTGCCGGGAAAACAACCTCCCGATTATCGTCTTCGATATCAACCACAACGAAAACCTCTTGCGCATTGTGAAAGGGGAAGCTGTGGGGACGCTGGTGGAGGGATAGGTTTCCTGAACCCCTCACTGCGCAATCGCAATTGTAGCCATACTTACCTTCGTACCCGGTATTTCCAGTATTTTTAGTGCACATGCTTCCAGCGTAGCTCCGGTAGTGATGACATCATCTACCAGCAATACGTGTTGATTTTTAATCTTTTCGGGTTGGGGAACCATAAATGCTTTTTCCACATTGTCGAAGCGCTCCAGGCGGCTCTTTTTCGTTTGGGTGGCTGTGTATGCCGTCCGTTTCAGGCCGTTGGGCAGCCAGGGGATCCCCATGGATTCCGATAAACCCCGGGCGAACAGGGCGCTCTGGTTGTAGCCTCGCTGGTGTTGCTTACGCGGATGCAGGGGCACGGGCAGGATAAGGGCTGTTTCCCGAAAAACAGGCGCTTCGTTGAGCGAGCGGCCATAAAGCTGGCCCAGGTAGGCCCCGACTTCCCGTTTACCTTCGTATTTGAGGTGGTGGATGAGCCGTTGGGCTCTTCCTCCTTTGGTGAAGTACAGGAAGGCCGCCCCGGCCTGCAGGGGCGTCCTGCCCCAGAAGCGCTCCGTGAAGGCATTCTCAGCTTCCAGATGAAAATTGGTCTTGGGTAATTTGTACCGGCAGCTGATACAGATACCCTCCTGCCTGGGGGGCAGGTTGCGGCCACAGGCCAGGCAGAGGTTGGGGTAGAAGAGGCCGAGCAGGTTGTTCAGCCAGCGGAATTGGAGGGAGTGCAGCATGAGGGAGGTTTTTTGATCTTTTAGATTTTCCAGATCTTTCGAATGGTTGCTTGTTGAAGATCTGGAAAATCTAAGTTAAAAAGAATATTGCTGGAATGGGGCAGTCGGCCTCGGTGGCGGAAATGACAGAACGGCGTTTTGTTAATGTCGTAATGTGTTGATTATTAGTAATTAAGGTTCCATGTAGGGCTTGTTTTGGTTGAATTAGGCCATGCAGTGAAGGTGCTGACTGTCCCCCAAAGCAACATTTTCTGGCGGATAGCATCTTTATCAATAACTAGCGAACCATAAAACTGATGTATGAAAAGTACGCTGCTCGTTTCCCTTCTTTTGATCCTTTCCTTTTCAATCTGGGCTCAGCCAAGTATATCGCCCGAAAAAATAGAGGTTATTGAGAAACTGCTGAGCCGAAAAATGTCGGAAGAAAGCATCCCCGGCCTGTCCATTGCCCTGGTGGTAGAAGGGAAGATGGTTTGGTCGAATGGTTACGGCATGGCGGATATGGAAAACTTTGTTCCCGCAAAAAGGAATACCGTTTATCGTACCGCCTCGGTGGGCAAAGTCCTTACTGCTACGGAAGCAATGCGGCTGGTAGAAGAGGGGAAGTTAGATCTTGATGCCTCTATTCAGCAGTATTGTCCTGAATTTCCGGAGAAAAGCTGGCCGATCACTTCCCGCCACCTGCTGGGGCATACCAGCGGGATCCGCCATTACGGGGGGCCTGATCATGAGGCGGAATTGCTCAGTGCCCGACACTATGATAATATCAAGGACGCCCTCGAAATCTTTAAGGAAGATACACTGCTCCATCAACCGGGAGCTCGCTACACCTATAGCACATATGGTTACAATGTGCTGGGCTGTGTCATGGAAGGCGCCGCCGGTATACCTTTTATGCAGATCATGCAAAAGTATTTATTCGGCCCGGCGGGTATGCCCCATACCCAGGTTGATGACCCTTATCTGATCATTCCCGGCCGGGCCGCCGGTTACCGGCGCAATGAAACTGGCAAATTGTGCAATGCTTTCTTTGTTGATATGAGCAATAAAATACCGGCGGGTGGATACCTCACTACGGCTGAGGATCTGGCCTGTTTTGCCGCCGCCTTTATGAACGGCGAGCTTCTCAGTCCGGAGTCTGTGGCCCTGATGCTGGAACCACAACGAACCCTTGACGGGGACACCATCCCTTACGGCCTCGGCTGGGGCCTCTTCCCCGGAGAAGACTGGTACGGAGAACGAGAAGCTTTTCACGGTGGTATAACTCCCGGAGTAAGTACGGTTCTGTACCTTTTGCCTGATCGCCGTTTTGCTGTTGCCATTCTGATGAACATGGAAGGTATTAGCGGCAGGGTAGGGCTGGCGGCGAAAATAGCGAAAATAGCATTGGAACTAAGTACTGGAGAAAAATAATCGCAACTTGAAAAAACTGCCCCTGCCGCTGTTGGATTAGAGGGGTTGTTAAATTGATATATGGCTGACGAAGAGAGGGCGAACCATTCAGCAAT
>JAGQXQ010000053.1 GCA_020436535.1 Phaeodactylibacter sp. | reverse complement strand
GACTGGCGGTTGGCGCAGCTTTGCTCCCCGACATCGACCACCCCAAATCCCTGATCGGTGCCCTACTGAAACCCATATCCGTCCCCATCAACCGCCGCTACGGCCACCGAACCGTCACCCACAGCGGCGTGACGCTGGTGGTATTGGCCCTGGCTGTTGCTGTAATCGAGAAGTTGTCCTCTGGCGCCAACAGCCTGGCACTGGTGTTCTTCTTTGCTTATTTCTCGCACCTGATGCTGGATATGATGACGCTACAGGGGGTGCCCCTCCTTTATCCCATCACCAAAAACCCTTTTGTAATCCCCGGCAACCCGGGCTACCGTATCCGTACGGGCGATTTGCGGGCGGAAGGGGTGATGTTCTGCTTGTTCCTCTCCCTGGGGCTCTTCCTGCGGCCGCTCTTCGAGCATGGGTTCTGGACGTCCTACAACCGGCTGTTCGGCACGATGCAGCACCTGTACCTGGAGTTCCAGCGGTCGGAAGATTTGCTGGAGGTGCGGTACCTGGCGCATAAGGGGAGCCTGGAGTTCTCGGGCAAGGGCTATTGCCTGGAGGCGAATCCGGGAAGGGCGGTGTTGCTACAGGGGGATAGCCTGGTGGTGCTGGATAAAGCGGAGGTGGTGGTCAAGGAGGTGGCGCCTACGCACACGGGGCGCAAGTTCTTTTTCCGGGAGCACCGCTTCGTGGGCATTGGCGCCGATAGCTTGCAGAGGCTGGTAGGACGGCACATCGTCGCAAGGCTGGATGTGGCGGCGAGCCGGCCGTTCCTGGTGATGGCGAATGGCTTTACTGCGGAGCAGCGCCGCTTTGAATCGGGCTTCCTGCTGGGGGCGGTGTTCCATGAGTTGTACGATTCGGTGGAGGCGGAGGTGTTTGTCTATGAGCCGAATCCACAGATACCGGTGCTGCGGGAGCAGCTGCGCAGCTTGCGGCGGGAGAACCGCAGCCGGGCGGAGGTTGTGGCGCGCCACGCTCAGCGGTTGGAGGAGCTTGAGGCAGAGCTACAGGTGGAAAGGGAGATGGTGGCCCGCGAAGCCCTCTACCAGAAACTGGTGATCAAACGGAAGAGAAAACTGCCGCAGCCGGATTTTGATCAGGAGTCCAAACTGCAGGTGGAGATCGTCGCTTTGCTGGAGCAGGAGCAGGCCAAGAACGCCCGGCAACAGGAAGCGTTGGAACGGCGCAACCGGGAAGCGGAGTTGCAACCGGCGAGCTTTACGGGGTATTTGACAACGGTTGAAATTGAGGGGCTATGAAATGTAGCATACATCTTCTCCTACATGCCCAGCAGGAGCCACATGGAAGCTCCCAAAGGCTGGCCACAAGGGGCTTCCCGGCCTTAGAGAAATTTGGCTCATAGCTCTTAGCTCCATTTCCCCGAAGTGCCCCCTAAGCAAGCAGGAAGTGAGCCACAAGAGTAGAAACCGGACGTTAAGCTTTATTCCAATAATCAAGAAGCCTTACAATCTAAAGCAACCCCGCGAACGGCTTTCCCGCCTACCGTGCCGCTAGGCCGGCAGGGCTTGCGCTGATAGGGAAATGGAGGTTAGAGCTATCCAAATTTATCTACAGCCTTGACTTCCTGCCTGCCCAGCTGGCACTGGCCAGGTAGGCAGGTTTGGTTCTTTTGTGTCAAGACAAAAGAACAAAGCATACAGAGTGAATAAACCCTTAAAAAACCAAAAGCTATGAGAATTCCCAACCACACCATTAGAATGCCTAAATTCACCACCGCTCCCCTACAAATAAAAGAATGGTTTATCCTATTCCTCTGCATAACAACAACCTCCGCCCTTAGCCAAAAACTCCCGCCACTGGCCGAACTCTACACCTCTATCGACAGCTTCTACGCCGCAGAAATACACGCCAACCTGCTGGAGTTCCAGGAAGACAAAAAAGGGGAATGGCTGAAGTATGTACCAAATGTGGGGCTGACGTATACGGTGGCGGGCGACCCGCGCCCGAGCGTAAGCTTCAGCACCGGGGTGCTGTACCAGGCGAAGCGGGATAAGCAGCGCAATGCCGCCCGCCGCCGTAGTATCGGGGAGAAGGGGGCGCTGCAGGCGATGCGTGCCCGGGGACAAGTGGCGAAGTTGTATGCTACTTATCTGCTGAAGTTGGAAGCGCTGGAGTTTCGCCGCGAGTTGCTGGCCATCGATGAGCAGCTGTTCCTGATGGAGGTGGATCGGTACGAGCGAGGGGAGATCAGCCCGGGGGACTTCCTGAAAGCGAAGCGGGGCTGGCTGCTGAAGCAACAGGAGGTGAGGGATATGGAAATGGAGCTGGAGGTGCTGAGGCAGGAGATTTTGGTGGGATGTTTTCGGGGGGGAAGATAAGTTTCCATTGGGCCAGGGGGAGGCAGGAAAGCCTTTGTGGTTTATTAAATAATGATGTTAATTTAATATTCCCCAAAATTTTGTAAAGCATTAACCTGCATTAATGCGTACTTTTACCCAAAATCTGTTTGTTTGATCATTAGAGCAGCACATATTATCCTTGCCTTTCTACTCTTCATAAGCTCTGCCGGCTTTGTAGTAAATAAGCACTATTGCCAGAATGAGCTGAAGAGTATGGCTCTTTTCTTTAAAGCGGAGCCCTGCCACAGCGGGAAATCAGCGGTTAGCTGCCCCATGCACTCGCCAGATATGGCTGATCATCAAAAAAACAAGGAAAAGAAAGGGTGCTGCGATGATGAAACGGAATATGTCAAGGCCAATGACGATCAGCTGGCCCAATCCTTTGAAATAGGTTTTCAGCATATTCCAGTTCTTTTGGCTGCCTTTTTTGTGGTTTTCAATCTAGAACTGCCCGCCTTAGATTCCAATACGCTCCACTACTTAACCTACAAACCGCCCATTGTACTCGACGACATATCCGTGTTGTTGCAGGTTTTTCGCCTATAGGCCATAGCAGGTTTTTAGCGCCACTCGGTATTTTGCCGCAGTGGCTGAAGCTGTTGCTAGTTGTCTGTTGTTCGTTGTCTGTTGTTCGCTATAACCAACAATAGGATAGAACTAACAACCGACAACCGACAACAATCAACCAGCTCACCCCATCGGGTTATTTTATCAAAAATCTCCATTTCACTACGGCCTTATGCTCAACACAACGATCCGATTCTTTCTGGAAAATAAGCTGGTTGCCTGGATTCTGCTCCTGTTTTTTACCGGATGGGGCATTGTCTCCGCGCCCTTTGACTTTAATGTCAACTGGCTGCCCCGCGACCCCGTTGCGGTGGACGCCATCCCCGACATCGGAGAGAACCAGCAGATCGTCTTTACCCGTTGGATGGGGCGGTCGCCGCAGGATGTGGAAGACCAGATTTCCTATCCGCTCACCTCAGCTTTGCTGGGCATTCCCGGGGTAAGAACCATCCGGAGCAACTCCATGTTTGGGTTCTCCACCATTTATATCATTTTTCAGGATAAGGTGGAGTTTTACTGGAGCCGCTCCCGGATATTGGAGAAGCTGAACTCCCTGCCCGCCAACCTCCTGCCCGGCGGGGTTCAGCCTGCCCTTGGGCCGGACGCCACCGCCCTGGGGCAGATTTACTGGTATACGTTGGAAGGCCGGGATCCTGACGGCAACCCTACCGGAGGCTGGGATCCCCACGAATTGCGCACCATACAGGATTATTATGTGCGTTACGGCCTGTCCTCTGCCGAAGGGGTGGCGGAAGTGGCTTCTGTAGGGGGCTTTGTCAAGGAATATCAGGTCGATGTCGACCCTGATGCTATGAAGATCCACCGCATTACGTTGGAGCAAGTCATGGCGGCGGTCAAAGGGAGCAATATAGACATCGGCGCTCAGACTATGGAGATCAACCTGGCCGAATACTTTGTGCGGGGGCTGGGGTACATTAAAAATGTGGAGGACATAGAATACTCGGTGGTAGCGGTGAACGACAACGTCCCCATTTACGTCAAGGATATTGCCCGGGTGAATATCGGCCCGGCTACCCGGCGGGGGGCGCTGGACAAATCGGGCGCCGAAGCGG
>JAGQXQ010000052.1 GCA_020436535.1 Phaeodactylibacter sp. | reverse complement strand
AAGTTGCAAAAAAAGACGCAAAATTTCCAAGACGGCTGATAATGAGAAAAGTCAGGATGGCCGGTGATATTTCTCATTCGGTTTACCGCTAAAAAATTGCTGTTTTGATAGAGGTTTAAGTGAGATCCGTAACGGCATTTCCTGTTGCCTCCAGCCTAACAGACAAAAGCCATGAAAATGATCAAGAAGATCCTGTTCCCCACCGATTTTTCAGCAACGGCTCAGAGTGCTTTTCGCCATTGCCTGCTCTTAGCAGATAAGTACGACGCAGATGTAGAGATCCTTCACGTTATCTTTCCCGAATATGAAGCATTGGACCTGCCCGTGATGGCGGCTCAGGCCACCAAGGAGAAAGCGGAGGCCGCCGGGGTAGTCATGAAAACTTTTGTAGAGACAGGCCTGGCGCAAGTACAGGCGGCCCACCAGCTGGGCCATATTCCCAACGTGCGGTCGGATATTGAGATCGGTACGCCGAGTAAGATCATTTGCGAAACGGCCCGCCGAAATAATACAGACCTCATCGTAATGGGTACGAAGGGCGAGCACAATGCCCTGGAGCGTTTTTTTGGCAGTGTGACAACGGCGGTAATCGCGAACGCCCCCTGTAATGTGTGGATCGTTCCGGAGGAAGCGAGCTTTGAGCGGATCGACATTATTGCCTACGCCAGTGATCTCAAGGAAGCAGACCCTTACCACATTTGGGAGGTAGGGAAATTGCTGGAGCCGTTCAGCCCGATCATACACTGCGTACACGTCAATGTGAAGGGGTCGGTGGAAGGCGCGATCGACTTCGCCAGCCTGGGGGCGTTCTTTGAGCACCATGCCCCTTCTCTTCAGATCAATTTTCATCCTCTGTCCGGCCAATCTGTGGTAGAGGCGCTGGAGGAATTTATCGATACCTATGAAGTCGATATGCTGGTAATGTATGCTCCTCAGCATAATTGGTTCGAACGAACCTTTTACAAAAGCCACACCCGGCGCATGGCCCTTGAGGTACATGTACCTTTATTGATTATTAAAAAATAAACTAACCAATCCTAACCAATCATGGGCGAACTCAGTGTAAAACCGATAGCAGAATCCCGAAATAAATTCATTAAGGCTCTGCTCCAGGACATTCAGGCCCTGGATCAGATGCTTCACGAAGGCCTGTTTGAAAAAGGCCGCCAGCGGATTGGCGCCGAGCAGGAGATCTTCCTGGCCGACGGCCTCTTCCAGCCCGCCGGCGAAGGCCCCGATCTGCTGGAAGCGCTTCCTCCCTCTTTTACTTCGGAGATCGCCCGCTACAACCTGGAGGTCAACCTAGATCCTTTTGAACTGGATGGACAGGCCTTTCAAAAGACGGAACGGCAACTGCGGGAGATGCTTGGTATCCTGGAGAAAGAAACGTCAAAATACCCTATTTTTCCCATCCTTACCGGTATCCTGCCCACCCTGCGTCATTGTCATCTCGAACTGCAGCACATGACTCCGGAAATCCGGTACTCTATTCTCAGCGAGGCCATGCGGCGGCGGCGGGGCAGCGATTTTGAGATTCATATTCAGGGGGCTGACGAGCTTATCGCCCGCCTCGACTCTGTGATGTTCGAGGCCTGTAATACCAGCTGGCAACTGCACCTGCAGATCCCTCCGGAATTATTCGCCGAGCACTACAATTGGGCCCAGTGGATCGCCGGCCCGGTGCTGGCAGCCTGTGCCAATTCTCCGCTCCTGTTTGGCCGTGAACTGTGGCATGAGACGCGTATAGCCCTCTTCCAGCAAAGTGTAGACACCCGGAGTTCCAACAACCACCTGCGCAATAAACTGAGCCGGGTGGGCTTTGGCCAAAACTGGCTCACCGGGCCGGCTTCGAACCTGTTCAAGGACAACATCAGCCGGTTTCCTTTGCTGCTCACCGGCGATATTAAAGAGAATGCTCTGGAAACCCTTGCCAAAGGGCAGGCGCCTACGCTCAGGGCCCTGCGCCTGCACAATGGTACGGTATACAGCTGGAACCGCCCGTGTTATGGCATCAGTGATACCGGTTTTCCTCACCTGCGCATCGAAAACAGGTATCTGCCGGCGGGGCCGTCCGTACCGGATGAGATCGCCAATTTTGCGTTCTGGGTTGGCCTCATGAAGGGCATGCCGGAACAATACGGCACCCTTTGCGATAAGCTCCCTTTCCAAATGGCCAAAGACAATTTCTACCGGGCAGCTCGTTCGAGCCTCTGCACTGTTTTTAACTGGAACGGGCAGCAGATACCCGCGCCTAACCTGATCCTGGAAAAATTATTGCCCATCGCCGAAGACGGCCTCAAGGCAGTGGGTGTAGACAGCCTGGAAATCGACCGCTACCTGGGTATTATTGAGCGGCGTGCGCTCCTGCGCCAAAACGGCGCGCTCTGGATGATCCGCAATTTCCGAAAGCTGAGTGATAGTTGTGGCAAAGGGGTAGCCGTACAGGAACTCACTTCAGCTGTCATAGAGCGGCAGCGAAGTGGCGCCCCCGTCCACGAGTGGAGCGATGTGGATTGTAACCACTGCTACGAAGTAGGGAATGGAAGGGAAACGGTTGGCCGGGCCATGAAGACCGACCTGTTTACCATTTCTCAGGAAGAACCACTCGAACTGGTAGAGGCTATAATGCATTGGAAAAACATCCGTCATCTGCCGGTAGAGGATGAAGAAGGAAAACTGGCCGGCCTGATCACCAGCACCAACCTCAAAGAGGCCGAAGATCCCGAAAACCATATCGCGGCGGATATTATGGTGCGCGACCTGATCACCGCTTCCGAGGACATGCCATTGGCGGAAGGGGCTGCGCTTATCAAGCGCTATGGTATTGGCAGCCTGCTCATCGTGAGGAATGAAAATTTGGTAGGCATACTGACCGATACGGATTTCAGGCGGTTATATGGTAATTATTAGGGCACTATTCAGTAAGTTACATCGAACGAATACAACGAACGTTACATGAAAAACAAGCCCTCTCCCTCTGAGCGTGAAAAAGAAGCAACATCCGCCCCCATTCAGAAAAGAATGGAATTGATCTACAACCGGGTATTTCTGGAGCACGATACCGGTATGCACCCCGAAAGCAAAAAAAGACTGTTGATCTTTGATGATGTTCCGGATACCGAGCTTATTGAGGGCCTGCCTTTTATTGAACTGGTCCACTCTCCAGGTTATATTGAAAAGGTGAAAAGCACCTGCCGGCTCGGGGGCCATATGGATGGAGATACGGCTACCTCTCCCGGCAGCTTCAACGCGGCCCAGTATGCCGTCGGAGCTACGGTGATGGCTGCCGATTCCGGCGGCTTTGCCCTGGTGCGCCCCCCCGGCCACCACGCCTATCCCGGCCGGGCTAGTGGCTTCTGCCTGTTTAATAATGTGGCTATAGTTACCCGGAAGTTGGCCAGTGAGGGTAAAAGAGTCGCTATTTTTGACTTTGACGGGCACCTCGGAGATGGCACCTCGGCCATTTTTTACGATACCGACCAGGTGCTGTACTGGTCGTTGCATCAGTATCCCGCCTTTCCAGGCCATGGTTTTGTCGATGAGATCGGCGCCGGCAAGGGTAAGGGGTTCACTGTCAATGTGCCCTTACCTCCAGGGAGCGCCGACGATATCCTGGAGAGCAGCCTGAATTATTTTCTGCCGATCGTCGAACAATTCCAGCCAGATGTGATTGCCGTTTCGGCGGGTTTCGACGCCCATCAGTTCGACTTGCTGCTGGATCTCAAAGCTTCGGCCAATTTCTTCTATAAAGTCGGGCAGGAATTGAGCGCCCGCTTCGACAACATCTTTGCTACCCTGGAGGGCGGTTATAACGTAGACGAAATGCCTAAATGCCTGTACAATTTTATGGCCGGCATGAACGGTGAGCCGATTCCCTATCCCGAACAAACTACCAGTTCAGGCATGCGGGTGCTGGAGACTTATGAGATCTACGTCCACTCCGTTATGGCTCACCTGAAGCCTTACTGGAAATTTTAAGGCCTGCTTAACAATTCACTCCCCATGGGAATACTCGGCCAGGCCAGGAGGTTGTTAATAACTGGCCAATAACTCCGTTCCCGCCATACTTTAGGCCAATTTTTTCCGTTCGGTCAACACCATAAAATTGTCAAATGGCCAATCTTTTTGAGGTTTTGAATATCATTTTGACATTAAAACCTGTTTTATTTGTAGAAAAGCCAGGGTTACTTTACCGACGTACACATGATTATGTGCGAATCTTGTATGGTGGCCACGAATTACGTCAGTAGCACAAAGTGCAGGAGCCGTATTAAAAGACAACGCGGAGTAAAATGATTAGAGCGTTTAACCAAATTATACCAGGTTTTACCAACGAACGTTAATTACTGGTTTTAAAAGCAAGTATAGAAATATAGAAACATGTCTAAGAGACTCAAGAAAATTTTTCAACCCAGGACGATTGCCGTCATTGGGGCATCCGACCGGAAGGAATCAGTTGGTTATTCTGTAATGAAGAACCTGCTGTTAGAAGGTTTTGAAGGAGAAGTCATCCCAATCAACCTCAACCATAAGAAAATTCAGGGCAAGAAGAGTTACCAGAATATTCGGGATGTTCCGAATGAGGTCGACCTGGCGGTGATCGTCACGCCTTCTGTAGCCGTACCTCAGGTTGTTGAAGATTGCGGACAGGCTGGTGTTGGCGGGCTGGTTATTATTTCCGCCGGCTTCAAGGAGGCCGGGGAAGAGGGGCAACGTATGTACGAAGAAATCGCACAGAAAGCCCGGCATTACGGCATGCGGGTCATAGGGCCTAACTGTCTGGGCTTCATCAATCCCCACCTGAAGATCAACGCTACGTTCGCCGCTCGTTCTGCCCGTCTGGGCAATATCGCCTTCATCTCACAGAGCGGGGCTTTGTGTACTTCCATTCTCGACTGGGCCAACGAACAAAGTGTCGGCTTCAGTAATTTCGTTTCCATCGGGTCGATGATCGATGTGGATTTTGCCGACCTGATCGACTACTTTGGCACCGACCAGCGCACTTCTTGCATCCTGATCTATATGGAATCGCTGAAGGACGCCCGCAAATTCATGAGCGCCGCCCGCGCCTTTGCCCGCTCCAAGCCCATCATTATCCTCAAGGCGGGGCGCAGTGCAGAAGGCGGCCAGGCTACCCTGTCCCATACCGGCTCTTTGGCGGGCAATGACGCCGTTTACGATGCGGCTTTCCAGCGTGCCGGCATTATCCGGGTGGATACCATCGCCCAATTATTTAATTGTGCGCAGTCGCTGGCCATGCAGCCTCGCCCCTATGGCAACCGGTTGGCCATTGTCACCAATGCAGGCGGCCCCGGTGTACTGGCTACCGATAGCCTGATGATGAACGGTGGCGCCCTGGCCAAGCTTTCGGAGGCGTCCATGAAGAAGCTCAATGGCTTCCTGCCTGCCCACTGGAGTCACAACAACCCCATCGATGTGCTGGGAGACGCTTCGGCGGAGACCTACCAAAAGGCGCTGGATGTGTGCCTGGCCGACCCCAATGTCGATGGCGTGCTGGCCATCCTGACGACCCAGGATGTCACCGACCCTACAGAAGTGGCCAAGGCGGTGGTTGAAGTATCCAGTAAGTACCGCAAGCCCGTTCTGGCTTCCTGGATGGGAGAAGAGGATGTTAAAGAAGGCCGCGATTTACTCGAGGAAGGCAAGATACCTCACTATCGCTATCCGGAGAGCGCCGTGGACGTGTTTATAAAAATGTTCCAGTATTCCCGCAACCTGGAGATGCTTTATGAGACACCACCGGCCATTCCTCAACAGATGAACCTGAAAACGGATATCGCCAAGGCCATTATTCACACCATCATGGATTCGGGGCGCCGGCAGCTGATGGAAAATGAAGCCAAGGAGCTGATGAAGAGCTACGGTATCCCCGTAGGGAGCTTCAAAGTAGTCTCCTCGGTGGAAAGTGCCGTTAAATTTGCTCAGGAAATTGGCTACCCGGTGGTGCTGAAGATCGCTTCTCCGGACATCGGGCACAAGACCGACGTAGGCGGCGTAAAAGTCAACCTGGCCAATGATGCCGAAGTACGCCATGCCTATGAGCAGATCATGAAAACGGCCCGGGAAAAACGGCCGGATGCCGAAATCAGGGGCATCCTGGTGGAAAAGATGGCCGCTAAAGGTTTCGAGCTGCTGATCGGCGCCAAGAAAGACCCCATTTACGGGCCAGTTATTGCCTTTGGCCAGGGCGGTGTAGCCGTGGAGGTATTCCGGGACATGAAGCTGGGCCTGCCACCCCTCAACCGCGTGCTGGCCCGCCGCACGATTGAAGGCACCCGTATCTATCCATTGCTGAAGGGATACCGCGGCATGCCGGGTGTCAACCTGGAAGAGCTGGAGCTCATCCTCGTTAAATTTGCCTATATGGTTATGGATTTCCCCGAGATCAGGGAGATCGATATCAATCCTTTTGTGGTGAATGAAGACGGCGGAATGGCGCTGGATGCACACATCGTATTAGAAAAAGAGAAACCGGCGATTCGCAAGCCTTACAGCCACCTCGTCATTTCTCCCTATCCGGAAAAATACAGCAAGGCCGTTCTGTTGCGGTCCGGACAGGTCGCTTATCTGCGGCCCATCCGTCCGGAGGACGAACCGCTGGAGGCCCAGATGCTGGAAAATATATCTCAGCAATCGCTCTATTTTCGCTTCTTCGGTTATGTACCACAAGTCACCCACGATTTTCTCACCCGTTTTACCCATATCGACTATGACCGCGAAATGGCTATCATTGCCGAGGTGGAAGAGGCTGGCGCGAAAAAGATGGCGGCAGTGGTGCGCATCATTTCCGATGCCTGGGGCGAAGTGGCCGAATACGCCATCCTGGTGGCAGACCCCTGGCAACAGCAGGGCCTGGGCGGCCAGATGACGGACTACATCATCGGCATCGCACGAGAGATGGGCATCAAAAAGCTCTATGCTTCAGTGCTGGCATCGAATAAGGGAATGCTGACCCTCTTCGAAAAGAAGGGCTTTTCCATCGAACGGGAAGACTTTGATACTTTCCGCGCTGAGTTGGTGCTGGAAGAGGCGCTGGTAGAAGAGCTTGCCTCTTGACATTTTTTGGGGCAGGTAGGGGTATCAGAGAGCGGTGTGTCAGTGTATCAGGGGCACACCGCCCCAAATATCCGCCACCCGTACAGGCTACTAAAGTCCCCAGCGGTCAATAGACCGCCATCTTCACCACTTCCTCATAATACGCCTCATACTGGGGCAGGATATTATCGATATCGAAGCGGCGGGCCTGTTCCAGAGCGTTGGTTCGGAATTCGCGCAGCACATTGTCATTCTCCAGGATGTGGATGGCATTGCGGGCCATATCTTCCACATCCCCTACATCACTGAGGTAGCCGGTCTTGCCGTGGATATTCACTTCGGGCAGGCCGCCGGCGTTGGAAGAAATGACCGGCACTTCGCAGGCCATCGCTTCCAGGGCGGCCAGGCCGAAGCTTTCGGCTTGTGATGGCATGATAAAAAGGTCGGACACAGCGAGCAACTCCTCGACGGCGTCCTGTTTGCCAAGAAAGCGGGTTTCGTGACAAAGGCCCAGTTTGCGGCAGAGCTCCTCCAGGTTATGGCGTTCCGGCCCGTCGCCGATCAGCATGAGTTTGGATGGAATGCGCTGATAGACTTTCTGGAAGATATGGATTACATCTTCCACCCGCTTCACTTTTCGGAAATTGGAGACGTGAACCAGAATGCGTTCGCCGTTGGGGGCGATAGCTTTTTTGAAATGATCTTTGTTGACTTTCCGAAAGCGTTCAAAGTCGATGAAGTTGTGGATGACGCGGATATCGTTGTGGATGTCGAAGTAATCGTAGGTCTGTTGCTTCAAACTTTCTGAAACTGCTGTCACTCCATCGGATTTGTTGATGGAGAAGGCGACTACCGGAGCAAAGGCATTGTTACTACCCACCAGGGTGATGTCGGTGCCGTGCAAGGTCGTAATGACCGGCACATAGCGCCCTTCTGAAAGCAGGATCTTTTTTGCCATATAGGCTACTGCAGCGTGGGGAATGGCATAGTGTACGTGCAGCAGGTCCAGGTTTTCGAATTTCACGACATCTACCAGCTTACTGGCGAGGGCGGTATCGTAAGGGGTATATTCAAAGAGGGGATAATCCTCTGTGCTTACTTCGTGATAAAAAACATTGGAGTGAAAGGTGGTAAGGCGGGCTGGCCGCTTGTAGGTGATAAAATGAACCTCATGCCCCTTCTTGGCGAGGCCTAACCCCAGTTCAGTAGCCACCACGCCACTTCCGCCGTAGGTAGGGTAGCAAACAATCCCTATTTTCATTGCTGTTTTTCTTTTTTGCCTGGCAGGCATTTTCGATCCGAAACGCCTGCCAGGCATGCTACAAGAGTCCTGCTTATAAAACTTATAACTTCCGGGCACTGCCTCTTTTTCTTGTATACAAAATTTGTAAGTGCACCAAAAGCTAAAGATTGATACAGTTGGGATAGGAAATAGTTTAAAAGGTTCAAGCAAGGAGGGGGCGCCCGCATTTAGTGCGGACAACCCCCTCCTTGCTTGTAGTAATAAAAAACAGGCGGCTACTGCGCCTTGATCAGTTTGACGGCTTTAACCTCTCCCTCCGCTATGATGCGCACTATATACAAGCCTGTGCTTTGCTGATTGAGATCGAGCTCGTAGGCGCCGCTGCTCACGTTTTGCTCTACGCTTTCAAAAAGTAGCTGGCCTACTGCATTGAGCAATTGAATGCGGGCGTCTACCGGTTGCGTAAAGTCGACATTCAGCCAGCTGGTGCCTTTGGTAGGGTTGGGCGCCAGGCTGATCTCGCCAATTTTGGACGGTGTGCGTATACTGGAGGTCGTAAGGTTGATTTCCAGTGTTTCCGAACAGCCATATAAATTTGTGACCGTGACGCTGTATAGGCCTTCGCCCAGGCCGCTCAGTGTTTTGGTCGCATCCCCCGTATTCCAAAGGTAGGTAAAGGGCCCGGAGGGATCCCTCTGAGCAATGGTGATCGAGCCATCTTCGGAAGACTGGCTGGTTGGCGGCGTCACCTCCGCCGATAGCTGGAGGGATGCCGGGCAACGCCGTATATTGATATTGTCGAGGTCGAGATAATAATCGCCAGCTCCCCAGACTGCGCGGAAGCGGATGAGGATGATCTCGCCCGCCAGGGCGCCCAGCGGCAGTTCGATCGTCGTCATATCGGCAGTGGGCAGGTGGTTGAGGCCGGTGATCACAAATGCAGGGAAGAAAGATTCGCCGCAGT
Organism: Phaeodactylibacter sp.; assembly: GCA_020436535.1. GTDB lineage: Bacteria > Bacteroidota > Bacteroidia > Chitinophagales > Saprospiraceae > JACJXW01. The sequence goes on along the minus strand of JAGQXQ010000052.1, from coordinate 2,016 downwards.
CAATAGAAACTTCAACGAGCAGCGAGTCTTCGGCCGTCAGTATTGTGGGGTCTGTTCCCTCAAAAAAGTCGACATACCGATAGTCAAAAGTAAGGGTGTCGCTTTCTTCGATCGGGCCGATGGCCGGGGTCGTAACCTGGATTTCAGGAGTCGAGGAATATATGTTGTCATAGGCCACAATACTGGGGCTGGTATGGGCCTGCTCAATGGTCATACCCGGGCTGAAGGCCCATCCTGCCGGGGCCCCGCCGTCTTCAAAATCTTCGCGCAGGGGTGGGTTGACGGAGGTCTGGAATCTCGTCGTCACGGTATCGTTGAGCAGGAATTCATCGCTCCCGAATTCAGACCATGCCTGAATGGTGTATGTACCGGGGACGGAGGCGTCAAAAGTAGTATTGAAGGTATAGGCCAGGCCGTCGCCGGGCAACAGCAGGACATTGCCGATATTTTCAACTACCGGATCGCCCCCGTTGACGCTGTAGCCTACATCGAAGCCACCGGCAGGAAGCGAGCCCAGATTGAGCAGGCTGATCGACACCGTATCGTTGGGGCTGCCGCAGCTGGAGGCAGACATGATGTCGGCGCTCGAGCCGGCAATATCCTGGTTAAGTTGAAGAGAGATCAGGATATTATCCAATCCGGCGCCTTCGCGGGCCACTGACCCGTCGGAGGAAAAAACGAAGCGTACCCGGACATCGGAAGAATCGGCTGTTCCTTCCAGGATATTCTGGGCGTAGTGCCATCCCGGAACGCCGCCGTCATTTTCCCACCAGTTATTTCCGGCATCGTTATACCAGTTCAGCCCGGTGCCGGCTGTTCCAACTTTCGACCAGGTTTCCCCATTGTCGGTGGATACTTCCAGCCAGAGTTCGTCAAAGTTGTTTTCCGTATCGAGGATCAGGGAGAAGGCGATGCGGGGGTCCTCCGACAGGGAACTGAAGTCGAGGCAGGGGGAGACCAGATAAGAGATCTCGTTGTTGTTGTAGTTGCCACCCGGATTGGTTGCCCAGGCGCCGGATCCGTTGGCTGCATTATTGATAAGGGTTCCGGAAGGATCGCCGTATGCCCAGCTGGGAGCGCCGAAGCCATCGGATTCCACCGTCCAGCCTCCGCTCCATTCTTCAAAACCCTCGAAGTAGGGATATACGGTGATGTTAGGGATATTGACGACGGTAAGGGTGGTCGTATCGTTGGTTGGAATGCTGTCGCCCTCCAGTGCCGTCCATACCTGTACGGTATATTCTCCAAAATCAGAAAAATCGAAGGTGGCGTCAAATTCGGTGATCTCGGTGCTGTCGGTTCCTATGACGCCGGTAAAGAAACCATCTTGTGGCATGCTGACCCCACCGGGCGTACCATTGACACTGTAATCAAACGGGATGAGCGATTGCGGAACGCCGCCGAAGTTGCTGATCGCCACCGAAATGGTCTCCGCAGCTCCCAGCCCGCAGGCAGTGATCGGAGAGAGTATATCAGTGATCGCCACATCATTGGCAAAGGGAGTCATAAAGCTGTAGGGGCCAACCGTAATGCTGGTGTCTCCGTTAGCGCAAAGGGCGGTCAGGTAAAAGTCGTAGACGGTATTCTGCTGCAGGCTAAATAGCTTGGTGGTGGCGCCACTCGCTGTTCGGAAATTACCATTACCGGGGGCAAATCCTGTTGTGTCATATTCTACCAGGTATTCCCCTTCCGGGTCAGAAGGAATCCAGCTGATGTCAACCATGAAGGCGCGGATGTTTTCCACTTCCACAGAGCCGGCCAGGGGAGGAGGGCAGCTGGGGCAAGTGGCGATAACGGAGAATACCTGCCCGTCTGCCGGTTCGCCGCCCATCTGGCCATCCTGGAAAAGAATATTGCCTTCTGCATCGAAAAACGAATACTCTACCTCGCCCGGGAAGGAACCGGAGGTATAGAACAGCTCAATGGAAGCCCCCTCCATAACGGGAATAAAAACGGAGGCGGAATCACCATCGTCATCGATCTGGTTCAAGGTATAAACAGTAGCGTTATTGCCGA
>JAGQXQ010000346.1 GCA_020436535.1 Phaeodactylibacter sp. | reverse complement strand
GCCGTACATACGCCTACCGCCTTTAAACTGGAGGATGCCTTTCGCAGCAGCATGGCCTATAACTTTACCTACCCGGACGGGGAGATCGTCAACGGTTTTGCTGAATCGCCGGACGGCCTGTTCAATTACCGCCTGCGGACTCCCTGGCGGGTGATCGGCAGCGGTGGCTTCATCATCAAAAAAATGGGCTTCCTTAGTGCAGAAGTGGAATATGTAAATTATGGTAATAACGAATTCCGCTATGATGGCTTTATCGACGCCGAACGTGATGTTAACAACAGCATAGCCAATGAATTTGAGCCGGCCCTGAATATCCGCCTGGGGGCAGAAGCCGCATACGAGATCTTCCGCTTCCGCGCCGGCCTGGGTATTCAGCAATCGCCTTTTGCCAATGATGATACAACGAACAAGACCTACAGCGCCGGCTTCGGTATCCGGGAGCAGAATTTCTCCTTCGACTTCGCCTATCAACTGCGTCAAAACGAGGAGATTTTTATTCCTTACCAAGCCTCCGATTCACCGGAGCAGGCCGTGCTGAATGAGGGGAATTTTAACAAGTTTGCTTTTACGGTGGGGTTCCGGTTTTAGTTTAGCTGACGACCTGCAACAAGTTTCTTTCGGAAGAATAGACGGGAACGCCTCATAAGCTTCATTCCTGTCGCACTAGCCAGCCAGCCTCCTTTATATCTCTCAATCCTCGCCGGCATTGCCAGGGGTGTGCCCAGGTATCATCTGGCCACTCCTCTATCCGTTGCCTTGCCTGTAATCTTTCTGTCCCTGGCGGCTGCCCTGGCCTTTACCATTCTCGCTGCCTTTGTCCTTGATATTTTCATGCCTCAGCGGCTAAAAAAGCCTTTCCTCAAAAAAAATTGGAAAAGTGAAAGAAATTGGAGAACGCCGCGTAGTAAGAGTTGAAAGCAAGAATATTTCAACAAAAAAATACAGTCATGAAAAATCAGATGGTAAGATGGATCGGCAGCGCAGCTCTTTTAGCTGGATTCGCTATGCTTTTCACCCAATGTGAAAAAACAGAACAAGTTACCCCTTTAACAGAGGAGGGAACAATGATAACGGAAAGAGGGGTAGTGGCCACCCCTGGAGATGTCTGCAGCTGCCTGGATGCGAATTTCGACGCCGAGAGCCTGTCCGATGAAGAAATAGCCGCCCTCACCCTCATGCGGGAAGAGGAAAAGCTGGCCCGCGACGTTTACCAGAGCTTGTATGAAAAATGGGATGTTCAGGTGTTTTCCAACATTGCCCGGGCTGAGCAGCGCCACATGGACGCCGTCCTTTGTCTGATCGAAAGGTACGGACTGGCTGACCCGGTGGGAGATAACGGGTTGGGTGAATTCCAAAATACAGCTCTGCAGGGATTGCACGAAAACCTTTTGGGGCAAGGAGTAGAGAGCCTGGAGGCGGCCCTGGCCGTAGGCGCTACTATTGAGGATTTGGATATTCTGGACTTGATGCAAAACATTGAAGATCCGGAGATTGACAACAAGGATGTTCTTGCTGTATTCAATAACCTGATGAAAGGTTCCCGCAACCACCTGAGAGCATTTACGAGAACGCTCGAAAAATTGGACATAACTTACGAAGTGCAGTATATTAGCCAGGATGATTACGAGGCCATTATCAGCACCAGTCTGGAAAAGGGAGAAGGACTCTGCGGCACCGGCAATGGTACAGGTATCTGCGACGGCAACGGGCCCTATGGTGGCAACGGCAACGGTTCCCAGAACGGTAACAATAGTGGCAATGGACCGAATAACAGCGGTGGCAACGGTACGGGTACCTGTGACGGCACCGGCCCCTATGGTGGCAATGGCCCCGGTAACGGTAACAACAATGGGAATGGAAATGGTGGTGGGAAGTAGTAAATAGGAAACATGCAGAGAAGCACGGCGCGGCGTTTTGATCATCAATTCCACGTTCGTGCTTCTCTGCGTAATTTGTTTTAGGTGCCTCCTTCCTGATTGGCGTCCCTCAAGAAAAATGATACATGTACCCTTCTTATGAAAAATGCGGGCAATTGAGCGACCGGGAGCTCGTTCAGAAATCGTTGGAACAAGTAGATTACTTCTCCTGCCTGTACGAACGGTACGAGAGCCAGTTGCTGCGCTATGTGAAACGGATGGGCGTAGTGACGGAGGAAGAAGCCCAGGATGTATTACAGGAAGCTTTTCTGAAGATATGGAAAAACCTGAATGCTTTTGACCCAAATTTGAAATTATCCACCTGGTTGTACCGTATCGTCCACAATCAGGCTATCTCCTGCCTGCGCCGGAAAAAGTCATTTGGAAAGGATCAAAAAGAGGAATTTGATGACAAACGCTACGCCGAAATTCCGGACAGCAGATTACCTTGCCCAACCGATGACGTGGAAGAAACAGATCAGCACATACATGATATCCTGGATCAACTGCCTCAGAAATACAAAGAAATCCTTGTGCTGAAATTTCTGGAAAATATGAGCTACGAAGAGATCTCGGATGTGCTGAAAATCCCGGAAGGCACCGTAGCCACCCGCATCAACCGGGCAAAAAAAGCCTTTCGGAAGCTCTCCGAACAAAGTTCTGTAAAACTACCATTATGAAACCTTCCGAAAAACTCATACAAAAGATCAGATCGGAGCAGTCCGAGCCCGCTCCACGCTGGCATTTTGCTTTGAAAAACAAGCTGTTATGGGCCGCCTTCGGCCTGGCCGTTGTGCTGGGCGCTCTGGCTTTCTCGGTCATCCTCTTCGCTATACAACAGACAGATTTCAATATCATTAGCCACCTGTCTCACTCCGGCCTCGAACTGTTCCTGGGGCTACTGCCTTTCTTCTGGATAATACTGCTGGTAATTTTTCTACTCATCGCCATGTACAGTATACAATATTCCCGCAGAGGGTACAAGTTCACCCTGGCGAGACTTGTAGGCTATAGCGCTGCGTTGAGTATTCTGCTGGGTACGCTCTTTTTCATTGGCGGCGGTGGACAACGGTTGGAACAGGCCTTTGCCCTAAACGTAGGCATCTACGAAAGCATACAAGAGAAAAAGGTCAAACTCTGGTCTATGCCCGCAGAGGGTTACCTTTCCGGAGAGATCGTGGAAACCGGGCTGGAGTCCTTTCAATTGAAAGATTTTCAGGGTAAAGTATGGAAAGTCCAGTACCAGAAAGCTTTCATTCCGCCGGTGGTTTTGCTGGAAAGAGGGGAGAAAGTGAAACTCATTGGGCAGATGGAAGGAGAAGAGGCATTCATTGCCTCAGAAGTTCGGCCCTGGGGAGGAGCGGGAAGTAGAATGCGAAAGAAAAAAAAGTAAACCTTAGTACTCTGTAAATTAAGTGAATTCTCGTTTATGAACGATGTATTTTCGTTCCAACATAGGAACGCCCGGAGCCTGATAGCCTTAGCTATCAAGGCGAGGACGAGACGACGGGGGGGGCGGAAAGACACGTT
>JAGQXQ010000345.1 GCA_020436535.1 Phaeodactylibacter sp. | reverse complement strand
TACTTAATTTACAGAGTACTAAGTGAATAAACACTTTTACACTTTCCTACCTTACTTCTGGCCTACCTCGATGTAGTTGCCGTCAGAGCTGTTGGAAATCTCAATATCACTGGTGCTGTAGTTGCCATCCTGGTCAACCATCACGTCGTTGTAAGAAGACGCATCGAAAATTTCGACAGTGGATTCGTGGTTCCGGCCATACTGGTCGATCTCTACATCGTTGCCGTCAGATTCTTCGGCAATACCAACGAATGAAGACAGGTCTTCACCGTCCTGGTCGACATCTACATCGTTGCCGTTAGAATCATCTACAATACCGATAAAGGAAGTATTGTCTTCGCCATCCTGGTCGACGTTGATGTCGTTGCCGTTGGAGCCGTAAAGAATATAAGCTTCTGAAATGTTGTCTTCCCCATCCTGGTCGATCGTTACATCGTTGCCGTTGGAGCCATAAACAATCTCCACCGCGGAACCGTTGCCTTCGCCATCCTGGTCGACATCCACCTCGTTGCCGCTGGATTCAACACCGATGCCAACATAGGAGCCGTTTCCTTCGCCTTCCTGGTCAACATCCACCTCGTTACCATAGCTGGATTCACCAATGACCACGAGTGAATACTGTTCTTCATCATCCTGGTCGACGTTTACCTCATTACCGCTGGCGTTGTCGTAAATGTCGACATAGCTTTCCTGGTCCTCGCCCTCCTGCTCAACCGTAACTTCGTTGTCGTCGGAATTGTCAGAGATAGAAACATCCGAGGTGTTGAGTTCATTGCCGTAGAGGGTTTGGCTAACCTTCACTTCGTTGTCGTCGCTGCCATTGGAAATGGTAACGTTTGACTCGTTGTCCTTAGATTGAGCCATCGTGGTGCCTACCACAAAGAGTACCGCTGCGAAAAGTAATACAATTTTTTTCATGGTCGTAAAAAGATTAGATTATGAAATGGTTATTAAATAATATCGTACTAATACTGCCAAGTGCCAGCTTTTTCCTCCATTGATGCTGGCTGCTTACACTAGAAAGTGTCATTTAGCAATAAAATTGTGTGTAGCCTGGCCCTGTACTGCAAAGCCCTGAAAGGTAAGGACGCGCCATGCATTTAATGGATTATTGCTTGGCGCAGCCGTAAAAAAGCGGACTTAAATTTTCAAAAAGGCTCTTTGCACCTTTGTTTTGGATTATTTGAAAATTTGAATTCTGATTTAATCAGCTTTTACATGTGCAAATATATCATATTCTAAACTGAAATTCCTAATTATTCGAGTCGATTATTTTACCATTTTGAATTGTTACCTTTTTCCAATTGTTTCAGGAGCCAGTCCTTTTCCGCCACTGCTTTTTTTCGATCCACCTCTTTGGCCAGTTCCTGCCGTTCTTCCTTGTTGTGCAGGCCGATGTTAAGCAGACGGCGAACAAAGTGAATGAGGTTGCGGTAGTGTTCGCGGTGGTAGCCCAGGTCCTGTTGCCGGCGCAGGTAGGTGGCAAAGCTATCCAGAAGGGATTCCAGGGCATCGTATTCGCCCAATTCAAAATAGATGCGCAACAACATGCGGCGGGCATTGAGGTTGTAGAGCACATCCCGAAAAGTGACCTGTTGCAGCAGTGCCATGGCCTGGCCGTAGTCGGGCTTCTGGAAATAATAGATGGCCAGGTTGTAATGGTAGATATTTCCCCGTTCTTTGGCCGGCAGGTTTTCCTTGTATTGTTCGAGGAAGCTCGCTGCCCATTCCCATTCTTCCAGAGCAATGGCCAGCATCAGTATATTGTTGTAAGTAAATTTGGACAAGATGCCGCCTTCCAGCAAGACCGCACGTTCCAGGCCCCGACGGTAAAACTCAAAAGCCTTACGGATATATTGCCGTTGCCCCTGATTGAGTCGTTGAATGCAGTAGTTGATCGCCAGCAGGTAGATATCGCGGGCTTCTTCCGGTGGGAATTGTTCCCAATAGGCTTCGATCAATTCCTCAAGCTGGGTGAAATGAGCCACCTCTTCCGGTTCGGCGAGCGCCTGATAAGCCTGGTGGTAAACGGCCACCGCCGGCGCCTGCCGCACCGGCGACCGCTCTACGTAGCGCAGCACTTCCTCCAGCAACTCCAGCTTGTAATCCTGTTGCGACATGCTGCGGGCGGTCAGTACCGTACAGGAGTGGCGCAAAATGTCGGCCAGGTAGAAAATAGTCAGCTCTTCGGCCAGTTCCTGCAGGTTCATACGGCCACTGCGCCGCTGCCGGTGGTCGTATTCGTAGCGCTCCAACTGCAACTGATAATTGTGGTAGTGGTAGCCTACGTTGCGATAGGGCTGCTTTTCCTGCTGTCGGCCCAGGTTTTTCATCTCCTTTTCGAAAAGTTTGTCCAACCCGCGTTTGCGAAAGGCGCGGCAAAGGTGGAGCTGTACGCCCGCTTCATCCGATTGCACCTCGGAGAGCGCCAGGTATTGTTTGATGCAGTTGAGCAAAAAGTGCATGACCGATTTCATCCAGGGGTCATCGTAATCCTGGCCGGGGAAGACATGAGCATAGGCTTTTTCCCGGCCCAGCAGAGATTCGTCTTTCTCCCATACCTCATCGATGTAGCTGAACAGGCGAACCACATCTTCCCGCTGGTTGAAATAGGGCGAACGCACAAATTTGCGCAGCTCACGGATATCTTTTTTGGTAAGGGTTCGGAAAACCTGGATCAGGGTGCTTTTGTGCATGGGGTAGTGGTTAGGGATTTATTTTGTTATAGAGTTGTATTGTTATAGGGCTGAAATTCGAGTGCAAAAACACAATTTTGCTTAATAAAATATGCTCAAAATTACCTTATATATTAAACCATAGCTGTCAATCGAAGTAGTTTTGTTTAATTTTTTAAGAAAATTGTTTTTGAAAAAGGCAGCCAGAGCATAGATATTTGAAAGGAAGAAAAAAAGAATACCATGAAAAAACGTTTACCAATACTCACCATTGCATTGTTGATCAGTTGTTTTTCAGCCGCCTACGGGCAGGGCTGGGAAAGAGAATATGACACAGAAAATTTTAACAACATCCGGGCGCTGCCCAATGGGCATTTTGCTTTCAACAGCTGGAATGAGGTTTACATAGCCGATGGGCTGGGCAACATCCTAAGGACAACATCCACAGATTTTCCGGAAATCACGGAAGGAGGGATCAGCGCCCGCAATTTGCTCCTGATGAATGATGGCAGCGTCACTGGATGGTCTTACAACAACACCCTTTCCGACGATACGGAGCCGGATAAGGCTTTTATCTACAACCTCGACCCTGGTACTGGCCAGTTTCGCTGGTCTACCCTCACGCCCCTGCCCGCCACTACCAACTCCTACTACAGTGCGGGCCGCCTCCTGTCTTTCGGTGATACCTGCTATTACTTCCTGGCGAACCTGAATAACAAACCTACCGGCACTTCCCGGCCGGCACTTATAAAACTGGATAGCCTGGGCAATATACTATGGTATCAACACTATCTCAATCCTTACACCAGCGACAACAATGGTACCGCCTTCAATTTCAGTATTCACCCCGATGGAGGCCTGGTAATTCTGGTTAATGACGAATTTCTCTCCTATTACCTGCTGCGAGTGGCCATGGACGGCGCCCCGATCAGTACTACCCGCCTGGACTTTTCGGGCGTAGGGGGAGCCGGAAATATTTCCGCCAATACCATTATCCCTCAGCCCGACGGCAGTTACCTCCTATCCGGGCGGTACTTCTCAGAGAACCGGGGGGTCGTTTATCGCGCCGAAGCCAATGGGCTGGTAAGCTGGATCACCGAGCTGGGAGGAGGGCCTTCTTCTCCAGGAATAAAGCAGCAGCCGGACGGCACTGTCCTCGCCCTTGCCAACCGCTTCCAAAACGGCAGCGCCATCGTGATGAACGCACTGACGGCCGATGGCGACATCCTGTGGTGGAACGAATATCCTCATCCTTTTTACCAGCAGGGTGCTGACTTTGACTTTACCCCGGACGGCGGCTTCATCATTGCCGGCGAGATACGGGAGTATGGCCAACCCGTCGGGCAGGCTGATATCCGAGGCTACCTGCTGAAGATCGGCGCCCGCGGGCAACTTTACAACAGCCAGGTGGAAGGCTATGTATTTGAAGACATTGATGAAGACTGCAGCCAGCTGCCAGAAATGCCCCTAAAGGGCTGGTTGGTGGCGTTGGAAGGGGCAGACACCTTGTATGCCCTGACCGACAGCCTCGGCCGTTATGCCCGCCGTCTCAACCCGGGCGGCTACCAGCCCCGGGTGTACCCGCCCAGCAATTACTGGGGACTCTGCCCGCCGCCCCAGGTGCTGATAGTACCTGACTTTGACACGCTCTCTCTGAACTTTCCCGTGCAAACCGCAATCGCCTGCCCCAACCTACAGGTGGACATCTCCGCCCCTTTCCTGCGCCGTTGCTTCGACGCCACCTATACAGTTTATTACTGCAATACCGGCACGGTACCCGCCCCGGATGCTTATATAGAAGTGGAACTGGATGCCTACCTCACCTTCAACAGCGCCACTCTACCCGTGAGTAACCAACAAGGCGATACCTACACTTTCCAGTTAGGCGATATCGATGTGGGTGAATGCGGAAGCTTCCAAATTCAAGCTACGGTCGATTGCGATGATACCGTGCTGGGGCAAACCCACTGCACCACGGCTCATATTTACCCCGACAGCATCTGCAACCCTCCTATGAACTGGTCGGGCGCCAGCGTGGAGGTAGGCGGTGCCTGCCAGGGAGACTCGGTCCGTTTTTTTATTCAAAATGTAGGTACGGCCCCAACCAGTGTACCGCTGGACTATCTGGTCATCGAAGACCAGGTCATCCTTCGGCAGGGCCTCTTCAACCTGGCGCCCAATGCCATCGAAAACATTACCCTGCCGGCCACCGGCGCCACCCTGCGCCTGGAAGCCGAACAGGAGCCCTTCCACCCCGGCAATAGTATGCCCACCATAACCATTGAGGGCTGCGGAAATCCAACAGATGACATCAGCCTGGGCTTCACCACTCAATACTGGGAAGACGACGGCGACGATTTCATTTCCATCGACTGCCAGGAGAACATAGGCTCCTACGACCCCAACGACAAGCGAGCCAACCCCAAAGGTTTTGGGGCCGGCCAATTCATCGAACCCAATACCGACATCGAATACCACATTCGTTTTCAGAATACCGGCTCCGATACGGCTTTTACTGTACGGATTATGGACCAACTGGCGGAAGCGCTCGATATTACCACGGTGCGCCCCGGCGCCAGCAGTCATCCTTATTCCTTTAACATCCGGCCCGGCCGTTGGCTGGAGTTCCGTTTCGACAATATCCTTCTGCCGGATAGCGACACCAACGAGCCGGCCTCTCATGGCTTCGTGAAATTCCGCGTAGCACAGTTGCCTGGCCTACCCGACAGCACCACCATTCAAAACCGCGCCGCTATTTACTTCGATTTCAACGAACCGGTCATTACCTATCCCTACCAGCACATTGTAATGCGGGATTTCCTGCCGGCCATTCTCCAGCCCGATCCGGAAGGACAGAGCACTACCCGTATTTACCCTAATCCTTTTGATGAAAGTTGCACCATCGAGCTGGAGAATGTCAAAGAAGAGCAGCCGGTGCGAATGGAGATCTTCGATAGCCTGGGCCGGCTGGTGCGCAGAGATCAATATAGTGGCCCCAGCTTTACTTTCCAGCGGAAAAAACTGCCCAGGGGCATTTATTTTTATCAGGTGGGCCCGGCGGACAGTGGGCGGGCGTCAAAGGGCAAACTGATCATTCAATAAACCATGCGGATCGAAGAACAGCGGCTGGACTGGCTCTTTTTTTCGGAGGAGATCACCATTGTGCTGGAGAGATATGAGGGGGGGTACCCCCTCGAGCTCAGGGTATACGCCCCGGATGGACAGCTGGCCTTCTCCGGCTATTTCCAAAGCCCGGTACTGTCGTTCGGCCGCCAGTTTCTTCCGGATGGGCAGTACGCTTATCGGATACGGGCAGGCAACAGGGAGGTGAGCAGGGGTGAATTGGGCGTTCCCTAAAAAAGAGAAAGAAGAAAAAACAAAGGGTGCGATGCTAAAATGTGCCCCCCCTCTAGTTTATGGGCCTTGTGGGCCTAACGCGGGTTTATGGGCTTGTGGAGTGCCAATTGGGGTTTATGGGGTGCCGAGGGATGGCCGAAGTTTATGGCGCGCCTACAGAGCCAAAATGCTGTGCTGCAAGTTCAAATCGTATGCGACACAGACAGATGGGCACGGTGAGAGGGCTTATAAACCTGCTCATGTTCCCAGGCTGGTATAAACCCTCACAAGCTTCCAGGCAGGTATAACCCCCTGTCTGCCTGTTGTTTGCCATAACCCCAGATGGGGCACAAAAAGGAATCGCGCCCAAAACAAAAACGGGCGGCCACTAAGTGGCTCGCCCGCTTTTGTATCTGTATTAGGCTTTATTCTATGTAATGCGGAGGCAGGCCTGGCTGAGCCAGCCTCCGCTTCGATACAAAGGATCAGTTTATTACTTCTGGGTAACTTCGATTTCGTTGCCGTTAGAGCCAAAGGAAACCTCTACGTCGCTGGTGCTGTAGTTGCCGTCCTGCTCAACCATTACGTCGTTGAAAGAAGAATTCTCAAAAACGCCGACATTAGATTCGTGGTTTTCACCATCCTGGTCAACATCTATGTCGTTGAAACCAGCAATACCGCCAACGAGAACCAAAGATTGGTTGTTTTCACCATCCTGCTTGACACTTACTTCGTTGCCTTCAGCTACTAAGCCAACAGCTACTTCAGATACGTTATCATCGCCATCCTGGTCGACATCTACTTCGTTGCCTTCTACAAAGTTTCCGGCAAAGGCGCCAACCAGAACCAAAGACCGGTTGTCTTCACCATCCTGGTCAACATCTACTTCGTTGTCGAAAGCGACAAGGCCAACCCCTACTTCAGACAGGTTGTCTTCGCCACTCTGCTCGACATCGACAGAGTTACCGTTGGCTATGCCACCAATAACTACATAAGACTCGTTGCCTTCTCCTTCCTGGTCGATCTCGACATCGTTGTAACCGGCATCGGTGGTGATTTCTATTTGTGAATACTGCTCTTCACCATCCTGATCGACATCTACGTCGTTGTCGCTGGCATTGTCGTTGATGTCGACATAGCTTTCGTGATCTTCCCCCTCCTGGTCTATCGTCACATCGTTGTCGTCAGAATTGTCGTCGATGGAAACCTCCGAAAGGTTGAATTCGTTACCGTAGAGGGTTTGCTTGACGATCACATCGTTGCCATCGCTGCCATCGGAAATGGAAACGTCAGATTGGTTATCCTTGGATTGGGCCATAGTAGCACCTACCACCAAGAGCACCGCTGCGAAAAGTAACATAATTTTTTTCATGTTCGAAAAAATTTAGATTATGAAATGTTTATAAAATGATTCGTGCTGGTAGTATTGCCGGAAGGCAAGGTTGTTAGTATTTAAGTGCCTGCCTTTTAGGCTTAAAAATGTTATTTGGCAATGAAATAAGATATTGATCTGTAGCCTGATCTCTATACTAAATAGCACTTCCGGCAGGAGAATGCAACGAAGTAAATTCCTCGCACAGAAGTGCCGCCGTTACAAAACGGGCTAAATTTCTGGAGGGGCCTCTCACGCCCGTGTATTGGATTGCTTAGAAACCTGAATTTTGAATTTTCGGGTTTCACACTTGTAAATATATGGAATAATTAGTTCATAATCCTGCCATTTTGACGTTTTTTGTAGCTAGCCCTCTTCATCATCGATTTTTGTGCTTCCGTTCTCCTTCTGAAATCAACAAAAAAAAGCGAGCGGCCATCTTGTGGCCACCCGCTATTTTCAGTATTACATATAAAGTATGCGAACTTCACACCTTTTCGGACATGTGGCAGTGAGATTCGCTTTCGCAGCGGAGGCAGGCCTGGCTGAGCCAACCTCCGCACCGATATCAATATGTGCTTACTTCTGGTTTACATCAATGTAATTGCCATCAGAACCGTAAGAAACCTCTACATCACTGGTGCTGTAGTTGCCGTTCTGGTCGACCATCACGTCATTATCAGAGGAGTCATTATAGATTTCGACAAAAGATTCGTGGTTTCTGCCATCCTGGTCAATTTCTACATCATTGCCGTTAGAATCATCGGCGATGCCAACTCCGGAAAGCAGGTCTCTGCCGTCCTGATCAACCTCTACAGAGTTGCCGTCCGAGTCGTCGGCGATGATCACGAAAGAAATGTTGTCATCACCATCCTGGTCGACATCCACATCGTTGTTGGAAGATCCATCGATAATTTCAACATAGGAACCCTGGTCATCGCCTTCCTGATCGACAATCACATCGTTGTAGTCAGAACCAAATCCGATGCCTACAAAGGATCCATTGTCTTCACCATCCTGGTCAACATCGACATCGTTGTAGTCAGAACCAAATCCGATGCCTACAAAGGACTCTTGCCCTTCGTCATCCTGGTTGACGTTTACCTCGTTGTGGTCACTATTAACAACAATGGACACTCCTGAAGTATGCTCTTCGTCATCCTGGTCGACGTTCACCTCGTTGTTACTGGAATTTTCGTCGATGTCGACATAACTTTCGAGGTCTTCGCCCTCTTGCTCAATCATTACATCGTTATCGTCGGAATTGTCGTTGATGGACACTTCCGAAGTATTGAGTTCGTTGCCGTAGAGGGTTTGCTTGACGATCACCTCGTTGTCATCGCTGCCATCGGAAATGGTAACGTCTGACTGGTTGTCCTTGGATTGGGCCATGGTAGCGCCAACTACAAGGAGCACCGCTGCGAAAAATAATAACATTCTTTTCATGGTCGTAGATAATTTTAGATTATGAAATTATTCCCGAAAATTCGGTTCTTTTTTCGTATGGCCAGGCCCATCTCTAAGCCCCGGCATACAAGCCAATTGATCAGTAATAGTAAAATGGCGTTGGCATGTGATATACAGTAATATTGAAGAGCCTAAATAGAAGAAAAAATACAACAACATATTTCCCTGCTGAAGGATACCAGAGGAGGGGGGCTAACGGCTGATACTGCCAACAAGGCACTAGGGCCCTTGAATATTAATGATAAATAAGTTTCTGCGTTTTGTTTTCTCGCTATTGAGGCGATAAAGATACAAAATGACATTTTCATAATCCTGCCAATCGACCCGAAAATTCTGCCATTTTTACTCGTGCTGGCTTCAAAACGACTCTTCTTAGTTATTCAGTTGCTTTAACAACCAATCCCGTTCGGCTACAGATTCTGTTTGCTGCACTTTCCGGTAAAGTCGTTGCCGTTCTGCATTGTCATGCCGGCCCAAGTTCAACAGGCGGCGCACAAAGTAGATCAGGTTGGCGTAATGCTCGCGGTGGTACCCCAGTTCATTTTGACGCCGCAGGTAGGTGGCGAAACTGTCCAGTAAGGAATTGAGGGCGTCGTATTCCCCAAGTTCGTAGTAGATGCGGAGCAGCATGCGGCGGGCATTGAGGTTGTACAACACATCGCGGAAGGTAACCCGTTGCAGCAGTTCCATGGCGCGGCCGTAGTCCGGTTTGCTGAAATAATAAATGGCCTGATTGTATCGGTAGATATTTTCGCGCTCGCGGGCAGGCAGGTAACTTTTAAAGGTTTCCAGAAAGGCCTCACTCCACTCCCATTCCTCCAGAGCGATGGCCAGCATCAGCACATTGTTGTAGGTGAATTTGGATAATTCTCCTTGCCGGAACAGTAGTTTCCGTTCCAGTCCTTTGCGATATAACTCGAAGGCTTCCCGGATATACTGCCGCTCGCCCTGGTTGAGGCGACGGATGCAGTAGTTGATGGCAAGCAGGTAGATGTCATGTGCTTCATCAGGTGGAAAGGCGGCCCAATGCCGCTCCATCATTTCTGTGAGGCGGATAAAACGTTTTTCCTCTTCCGGAACTGCGAGAGCCAGGTAGGCCTGATAGTATACCTGTACTGCCGGCGCCAGGGCAACAGGCATCCCCTTCACCAATTGCATCATGCCTTCCACCATCTCGAGGTTGTATTCCTGCCGGGATAATTTCTGAGCAATGAGAATGGTGCAACTGTAGCGCAAAAGGTCGGACAGGTAAAAAGTAGTGAGCGCATCGGCCAACTCCTGTAGGTTTTTTCCCCCACTGCGGCGGCGGCGCAGGTTGTACTCGTGCTGTTCCAGGTGCAGGCGGTAGTCGTAATAGTGGTAATCGACCGAGCGGAAAGGTTGTTGCTGTTGTTTCCGTCTCAGGGCGCTCAGTTCCTTTTGATGTTGCTTGTCCTGGCCACGCCGGCGCAGGGCTTTGCACAATTGAAGCTGCAGGAAAGACGGCTCTTCTTCTTCCAGGTGGCTCCAGGCCAGGTAGCGTTTGATGTGCTTTTGTAAAAAATGCATCACCAGCCGCATGAGTTCATCGTCATAAGGCTGCCCGGGCCAGATCGCCGCGAAGGCCCGGCCTTTGCCCAGCGCCTCTTCTTCCTCGATTACGCCGGCCAGGTAATCAAACAGGCGCACCACGTCTTCCCGTTGGTTGAAATAGGGCGAACGCACAAACTTGCGCAACTCGCGGATGTCGCGCTTGGTGAGGCTTCGGAACAGGCGGATGAGGTTGCTTTTTTGCATAAGTCCGAATAGTGCCGCAATCCTCTGGATCGCACGGCAGATTTTTCACTAAAAATTCTTTTTGTAAGGTTTTGTCTAGCGGCAAAGACACTTGCATCCGGGCCGCCCATTTTTTTACGTCGAAGACGATAACCTCATCTTCTCTCAAGGTAGCGGATAAAGCATCTTAGGCCCAAATAAATTTGGGGATCTGGGTTGACTTCTTCGAGCCCAGCTACGCAATCCGCGTATAATCAGCAAAATCTGAATGTCAAAATATATTTTTATGAAAATTGATTAACAAAATCAATTTAAACCTCAATATCATAAGTGTATTCAGAGGTAAAATTAAAAAATTTAATTAACAAATGATCAAAAGTGTATTTGCCGGGCTGAACAGAATGGAGGATATTTGAAGTATGAAAAACAACAATCAGCCATGAAAAGAGCCTTACAGATATTGGTTATTGGAATTTTGCTGCACCTTCCCGGCCCGTCCTTCGGGCAAGGCTGGGAAAGAGTGTATAACCTCAGCCCCTTTCGCAATGTGCTCTGCCTGCCGGATGGCGATATGATCATTACCGGATCTGATACCTACCGGATTGGGGCAGATGGCCACCTGCGCTGGGCATTCGATTATTCTCTGACAACCGGTAGTGGAAGTGGGTGGACAATAAGCAACCAGCCCAATCCTCAAAACGCCATCCTGGCCCGGAATGGGCACATCACGCACCTGGCCCCCATTCGCAATAACCTTCAGCTCCCCTTTACTCAAAAGGCCGCTCTTTACCAGGTTAGCTGCGACAGTGGCCTGCTCTGGGAAGCCCAGTTCGGCCTGGCGCCCAATGACAGCCTGTACTCCCATGTGGTGGATATGGCGGAGGCTGCCGATGGCGGATACTTTCTGCTCACCCTGGCCAGTGACGAGATCACCAATGCCCCGTTTTTTAGCCTAAAGGACCCCGATATCGGCCTGATCAAAACCGATAGCCTGGGGCAGGTGGAGTGGATGCGCTTCTACCCGCCGGGGCCCTTCCCCGCCGGCGCCCTTTTGACCGCGTTCGACCTCGCCGTCCGCCCGGGCGGCCAGGCCCTTATCCTGGCTCAAAACTATATTTTAGAAACGGATACCGCCGGCAATGAGATCCGCCGGATAATCATTGGGTTGCCCGGCGCACCCGGCGCCTTCACCCCCTACCGATTGCTGCCGATGCCCGATGGCACTTTCCTCCTGTTCGGCCGGCAGCAAACCATTGTCAACAGTACCGATGTCCTCACTTATTCAGTGGTGGGAAGGATGAGTGGAGGCGGGCAGATGTTGTGGCAAACCACCCTGGATGAAGCCGCTTTTTGCCAGAGCAATGAATTTATGATCTCGCAACAGGGCCATATCCTGGCCCTTTCCTCTACCATAGGCCCGATAGGCCTGTCCGGCATCCTGCTCTATGCCCTGGATATGGACGGCGCCAAGCTGTGGTGGCGGCACTTCCCCTGGCCGTTCGCCCAGATTCCCGCCGGCCTGAATGAAGCCTCCGACGGCAGCATCCTCATCGCCGGCCATCGAAGGTTGTATGATCCGGCCACTTCGGGCTTTTCCAACAAAGGATACCTCCTCCGACTCGATTCTCTGGGCCGGCTTCACAGTAGCCTGGCGCAGGGCAATATCTTTGAAGATCTCGACGGAGATTGCTACACACTGCCGGAAGCACCTCTTGGCGGCTGGCTGGTGGAATTGAGTGGACAACAGGACTACTACGGCATCACCGATTCGATGGGGTATTACCACATTCCCATCGATACCGGAAGCTACATCGCCCGAGCGATCGCTCCCAGTGAATACTGGCAGGCTTGCACACCAGAGGTTCCCATTCCAATTTTACAGGCCGACACCCTCAGCGCCAATTTCCCCATGCAAGCCACAGTAGAATGCCCCAGCCTGCAGGTGGATATCTCCGCCCCTTTCCTGCGGCGCTGTTTCCCGAGTATTTATACGGTCAGCTACTGCAACACTGGTACGGTTCCGGCTACCAATGCCTATGTAGCAATTGAGCTGGACCCCTACCTGAGCTACCAGTCTGCTACCCTGCCGCTGGCCGGCCAGCCAGGCGATACCCTCTCTTTTCAGTTGGGCACAATCGATGTTGGAGAATGTGGCCGGTTTTATATCACAGTAGAAGTGGGTTGCGACTCCACCGTCCTGGGCCAAACGCATTGCACCACAGCCCACATCTACCCCGACAGTATCTGCACGCCTTCCCCCAACTGGTCGGGCGCCAGCGTGGAAGTAGATGGCAACTGCACGGGGGATTCCCTGCATTTCACCATAAAAAATGTGGGGACGGCCCCCACCACCGGCCCGCTGGAGTACATCGTCATTGAAGATCAGGTTGTCTTGCGGCAAGGCACTTTCAACCTGCAGCCGGATGAAACAGAATCGATCCGCCTGCCCGCCACCGGCGCCACCGTCCGGCTGGAAGCTCAGCAGGAGCCCTTCCACCCGGGCGCCAGTATGCCAACCGTTACGGTGGAGGGGTGCGGCCTGCAGGCCGGTGATTTTAGTCTCGGCTACACCACTCAATACTGGGAAGACGACGGCGACGCCTTCATCTCTATCGACTGCCAGGAAAACATTGGCGCTTTCGACCCCAACGACAAACGCGCCTATCCCAAAGGCTACGGCCCCGAGCACTTTATCGAACCAAACACTGAAGTCGAGTACCACATCCGGTTTCAGAATACGGGAACCGATACCGCATTCACCGTTGTGATCGAAGATCCGTTGGACTCAGCGCTCAACCTCACTACCATCCGGCCGGGGGCGAGTAGCCACCCCTACCGTTTTGAGATCAAGCCCGGCCGCCTGCTGTCCTTCCGCTTCGACAACATCCTTTTACCTGACAGCGCGGCTAACGAGCCGGCCTCCCATGGTTTCCTGAAGTTTCGGGTAGCCCAGCTGCCGGATCTGCCGGATGGAACACAGATTCACAATACGGCTGCCATCTTCTTTGACTTCAATGAGGCCATCATCACCAATACCACTTCGCATACCATCGGACGCGACTATATCCCTCCCGCCGAATTTATTCCGGGTGAGCAGGAGGAATGGCCCATTGTGGTAGTTCCCAACCCTTTTGAAGAAGAGGCGCAGGTCCGTATCGAAGGATACTCCAACAGTAGCCCGCTTCGGCTGGAACTGTACGACAGCACCGGCCGGCTGGTGCGCAAAGAGCAACACGAGTCCGTCCCCTTTACCTTCCGGAGGAGGCATATCCCTAAAGGCATTTATTTTTACCGGATCAGCGAGCGGGGAGTGGCCGTTAATACAGGGAAGATCGTTATCCAGTAAAAAAATACTATGCAAAAGTTCTACTGTTTCTCTTTTGTATTATTGTTAAGGTTCACTCTGGCTGCCCAGAATACAGACGGCTTCGAAGCATGGGAGTACATAGGAGAATGGGAAGTTCCGGTGGGCTGGGAGGTCAACAACACCTTTGAGGTTTACCCCTGTTCTATAAAAGAAGAGGAGGCCTTTTCGGGAGAATACGCCCTACGGCTGAGAAGTTACGGGCCTTCATTTGAAGGCTTTGCCTCCGGGCTGGCCATGCGGAAATTTTATATCGCTCCCAATGAGGGGCTGCTGGCAGTAGCGGTGAAAGTCGACTCCATGCTGAGCGGCGGATTTGCCGCCATCCGGGTGACGAGCAAGGCCAGCAATTACAGCAATCCAATAGGCGAATGGCAAAAAACAGAGCTTACCGATGGTTTTGAATACATCGAGGTGTTGTTGGACGAAGCGAGCCTGCCGGATTCCGTGATGGTCATCTTCGAAAGCGGTACTACGCCCGGGCCATTGGGGTATGATGGCTACACCGAAATGGTAGTAGATCAACTGGAATTTGTGCTCAACGTCTCTGCACAGGAAGAAGCCAACCCAAGCAAGGGAGTTCGAATATTTCCAATGCCGGTCCGGGAGCAGGCGGCCATTGAGCTCACAGGGTGGGACGGAGCACAGGAGATCCAGTTCGAACTCCTGGATGTCAATGGCCGCCTGGCCTTACTGGCCTGGGGCGCCGCCCCAAAGTTCAGCTTTGAACGCAACGGCCTGCCGGCAGGCCTGTATGCCTACCGGCTCAGAGTGGCTGGCTCGGTTGTGCAGACAGGAAGGATCGTAATGCAGTAGCGATCAATATTTTTCCAAACGCCCTATGTAGAATCTATCTTCCTGCCAAACGGCGGCGAGGGTATCGCCGCTTCCGGCTATCCTCGGGAAGTTCTGAAATGCAGCATTTTCATTAAAACGGGGAATGTTGAATTGCGTGACGGCCTCCATGGTAGGCAAGTACAGTGCAGCATGATAAACGCTTCCCGGGCCTTCGCCTCGCTGAAGAGGTCCGGTTCTACATTGCCGGTGGATAAGGCCATGGGCTCACCAAATTCCGTTCCTTCCCATCGGGCGAGGTACAGCGTTGCATTGTTTCCGGCTTTTCTCCAATATACCAGTGGCCGGTTGCCCTCCACCAGGGCGATGCGCGGTGCGCGCGGTCCGTAGGTGTTGTCTGGCGCTACGGCAATGGGCGCTGAAAAATAGATCTGACCCTGGGCGAAGAAGCCGAAAAATAAGCACAGGGTTAAAACCGGGAGGGAAAGATTCATAAGGCGGTTGTTTGTTTTTCAAAGATAAGTTTTTCGACGGGTTACAATGGGGACACTCCGTTGGCTACTTCGACTTGCTAAGCAAATGTTAAAAAACACGATTCCGATAAAACGGTCCGGTTATCCCCGTTCTAAAAAAGTAAAAAGCAATAACACCTGAACTTTCGTAAAAACTGAAAGCATGAAACCCTTCAAACTACTTGATCTTTGGGCGTCTGCAGCCATACTCTTTGAGCCATCGCTTAAGTGCGAAACCGGAAGCCGGAAGTCGGAAAAATGGCTCTACGGCGCTCATTCAGCACTATATTCCGATTTCCGAATTTGCACTTCCAACTTCACCTTCAATTCCTCCAACCTCTTCCTACTATTCTCTCTGTTGCTGCTGCCCCTGTGCCTGGGGGCGCAGGAACTCCAGCCCCGGTTTATTGCCGGCCCTGAACTCGGGGCGGATTTCCGGAAGATCAGCCCGGTGATCAACACCAATTCCAACTACACTTTTGGCATATCGCTGGAATATCCCGTTCACAAGTTTTCCCTTGGAACCGCGTTGCTCTACAAAGAATACGGTTGGCAGCAGTACCGGGAATACACCGGTGAAACCTACCAGGAAGTGGTGAAAGAAGAGTTGGTCACGTTCCACAATTACAATGAACGCAATGTCAAGCTGAACTACTACAGCATCCCGTTGCGCCTTCAGTACCGGTTACCCTGCAATTGCGTATATGTCCAGGCGGGGATCATGGCCGACTTCGCTAACTTCGGTAGTGAAGGGAATGAAGAAGGTGTTTTTCGAACGGTAGAAGACCCGCAAACCTTTGATTTCAATCACCGGACTGGCCTTAAACCGCTCAACCTAACCTATGAACTGGCGGTTGGTTTTAAGTTGCATTTCAACGAGAAGTGGCGAATGTACATGCGCCCCACCTACCGCATCATGAGTCAACCCAGCCGGCAGGGCAGCACCGAATGGGCCAGCAATTACCGGTCGCTGCACATGGCTTTTGGCGTGCAGCGGGCCTTTTTTTAATTTAAAATTTCCAGCAACCATTTCCGCTCGGCTATCACCGATATTACCAGTTATTTGGCTTATCGCCTGAAGGTTAAATTGAAATTACCGGACATGGCTGAACTTATAGTCAGCCGCGACCGGGTGGCGGCTTTTTTGGAGTGGCTGGGGAGGTAGGCTGGGGGGGGCTTGGTTATATGGCTACCAACCCTATAACAATATAGCCCTATAACAATATAACCCTATACCTCACCTGCACCAGCCCCGTATCAAAAACCTCATGCTTCGTTAACTGCCATTTCGTCTCCTTCGGTTGCCCGCCGAAGAGGGGAATTCCCTCCCCCAGCACGATGGGGATGATGGAAAGGATCATTTCATCGATCAGCCTGGCATTCAGCAAAACGGTATTGAGCTGGCCGCCGCCGATGAGCCAGATGTTGCCGCCAGGCTGAGACTTAAGCCCTTTTACAAAGGTGGCCGGATCTTCGGTGACGTGCTGCACCGGATTGCTGTCCGGCCCTTGCGCCTGCCGGGAGAAGACGAAGTTATTCAGGTTCGGATACGGGAAGGGCCCGCCGAAGCCCAACACCTCTTCATAGGTCTTGCGCCCCATCAAGGTGGTGTCTACCGAAGCGAGGAACTCACCGTAACCATAATCTTCCCCTTTCTTTTCAACAGAGGAAAGCCAGTCGATGGCGCCGTCGGGGCGGGCGATGTAGCCGTCAATGCTGGCCGCGATGTAGAGTAATATTTTGCGCATGTTTATAAATTTTTAGCCGTTAAAATACACTGTTCACTGATACCCTGATACACTACTCCCTGATACCCTGATACACTACTCCCCGATACCCCCCCCTACACCCGCTCCAGCAGCCACCCCCGTTCCGTTAGGGTAGGCGTCTCTTCCACTTCCCGCCTGAGCGCAGCGCGTGCCTCTTTATCGAAAGGGTTCACTTCCAGAAGCTTACGGGTGAAGTAGATGATATTGAAGTAATTTTCCCGATGGTAGGTCAATTCCTTGTGGCGGCGGAGGAAGCGTTCGAAGCTTTTGAGGAAAGAGTCGAGGGCGTCATGCTCCTGCTGTTCGAAGTATATTTTCATCAGCATGATCTTGGCGTCGATGCTAAGGAAGAGATCTTCATATTCCACCTGCCGCAGGCGCTCCATAGCCTCTCCCAACCGGCCCTGCTCGAAGCGGAGCTTGGACAGGCAATAGTGGACGTAATTCTCGCAGTGTCGGGGTGGCAGATATTGCTGGTACTCCCCGATGAAGCGCTCTGTCCATTCAAACTGCCGGAGCCGGAGGCCGATGGCGGTGATGTTCTTGAACGCAAAACGGCTGAGGCGCCCCTCCGGCAAGAGCAGCCCTTCGGCCAGCCCGGTGCGGTACAGTTCGAACAATTCCTGGAGATAGCCATCCTGCCCGTCATTAAACTGCCGGATACCATAGTTGATGGCCAGCAGGAAAAGCGGCCGGCGTTCTTCGGGTGGCAGGGACTCGGGTAAGATCAGTTCTTTCAACGCCTGGTAATAGGCCACTTCCTCCGGATCCTCCACAGCTTTCAGGTAATAGTAATAAGCTGCCAGCAGAGGATTGTCCAGGAAGGTACTATCTTCCAGAAACCCCATCAACAAGGCCAGCAAGCCAGAGCCTTCTTCCTCCTCCCGGAAGACGGCCTGATGGGCCGACAGCAAGCAGCTCTGCTTCAGGCGGCTAATCAGAAAGGCCTCGTCCAGGGCGGCATTGAGGTGGGGCAGCTGGCTGGGGGCGTCCCGTTTGCGGCCGGCCCGAAAGAGGTATTCCTCCCGCTCAATGGCAAACCTGTCGTGGTAGAAAAACTCCGCCCGTTCGGCTTGCTCCTGTAACTGCCGGGCCCGTCGCAAGGCTTTCTGAAAACTCTTGGGGCCGGCTGCATCCCGGTAGGCCTGTAACAGGAGGCGTTGAGCCACTATTTCTTCCTCTTTTAACTGCTCGGTTATTAAAAATTGCTCTAAGTTTTTCATCAGAAAACTCATCAGGTAACGCAGCTGCCGTTCGTCATAAGCCTGGCCGGGGTATACCTTTTGGAAAGCAGGCGCCTTTGACAAGGGCGCCCAGTCCCCTTCGATGTGCTGATCGATATACTCAAACAGGGCAAGTACGTCCTCCCGCTGGTTGTGGTAGGGCGACTGCAGGAACCGGCGCAGGCGGTTGCGTCGGTAGACTGACATTTCCTGAAGCAATTGGAGTAAAGTACTGGTTTGCATTTTTTTGATAAATCGCTGTTTAAGGATGTAATAATAAGGATTTCTGGAAAAGAAGGCTTGATAAAATCTAATATTTGTCTTTTCCCCACTGTGAATTAAAGCTCATTTTTGTATCGTACCAGTTTATTCTATGAATCGAAACAAATTACACCTATGAATATGAATACCAGACTACTACTAACGTTGATCATTACGCTGATCACTTTCTTTTCCGGAACCACTCAAGGATGGATCAGGGATTATGGGAATCAAGATGGAAATTCCGGGAATGCTGTAGTGCAAACTTCGGACGGGGGCTACACTCTTACCGGACAATGGGTGGGCCGCAATCCTTATATATTGCGCACCGATGCGGATGGCAATATGCTCTGGCAGGCCGTCTTTTCTTCTATCGAATTGGGCTATGGAACGGATATCACCTCCACTTCCGATGGCGGCTTTGCCATCACCGGCCATAATCAACCGCCCACTTTTGATGAGGCACCAACCCTGCTGCTGGCCAAGGCCGACGCCAACGGGAATATCCTCTGGCAACGAGAATTCTTCGAAGATTACCCCAATGTAACCGACTCCATAGAGTACAACATCGGCAAGCAGGTCATTGAGACGCCCGATGGCGGGCTGCTGGCTGTGGGCGAAACCAGCGGTATTCCCCGCAGTGATGTTTTTATGGTTAAAACTGATGCCAATGGCAACGAGCTCTGGCACCAAACTTTTGGTGTAGATACCCTTACTTATGAGGTTATCAAATTGATGTCTTTGCCGGCCGGTGGTTATGCCATTGCCGGGTCCATCGTTAATTTAGACCCGGCGATCTTTCCCGCTGCCAGGGCCTTATTCCTGCTCCAGATCGATGAACAAGGCAATGAGCTGGATTTTGATATGTACCCCATAGCTCAAGGGAACAAGGCTTCCGGGGCGGTTAGAGCCGCCGATGGCAGTTTCTACCTCACTTCATCCCGGGCATTCTTCAATTCCGGCCAGGAATCCAGCATTTTCAAGCTGGACGCCGCCGGGAACCTCCTCTGGGAAAAGATATCCCTGATAGACTTTGATATTTTACAGGACATCCAGGTGAGTCCACAGGGTGAACTGGTCATTTCCGGCATATACCCCCGCAATCCTAACAGTTTTGAGTACCTGGTTACCCTGGCCAAACTGGATGCAGAAGCCGAGGCCCTGATTTGGCGGCGGGAGATCCCCTTTGGCCTCAACAACTTCAATGAAGCGATGATCCCTACTTCCGATGGCGGGTATGCCATCGCCGGCAGAGTACAGTATGAGGTGAGCTGGCCTTATGGCCAGAACGCAATGCTCGTCAAAACCAACAACGAGGGCTATGTGTACACCTGTACCCTGGACGGGGATGTCTTCCTGGATGAAAACG
>JAGQXQ010000344.1 GCA_020436535.1 Phaeodactylibacter sp. | reverse complement strand
TCACCGGTATAATAAGAAAGCTTGGCATTGCGGAAACGAGCCTCGTGCCCCAACAGGTCTTCTTTAAAAGCCTTATCGACCTGAGAATAGAGCAGCGTAGCTTCCCACCGCTCCCCCTGCATAAGGTAATAATCGGCGAGGTTGATCTTTCCCATGGCCTGAATGGCAGGGTTGACGTTGGGGTATTCGATCATTTCGTTGAGGAGGACGATGGCCTTGTCCAGGTCGTTGATATAAAGCGCTTCCAGTTCGGCGAGTTCCAGGACGATGTTGGCGGTCAGTTTTGAACGGCCGAATTCATCGAGGAAAGATTCGTACTCCTTTTCGAGTTGTTTGAGCTCTTCCGGGCTGTAATCATAACCTTCCACCAGTTGCCGGCGTTTGCAACGCAGAGATTCCCGTTTGGCATCGATATAAAAAGAGGAGGAAGGGCCCTTTTCTGCCACAATATAGTCGTAGGCCATGATGGCGGCATCATAGGCCTTATCGTTAGCGGCGATCTCGCCTATCCGGTAAACACGCCCTCCGTTTTCACGAAGGCGGCGGTCCAGTGCCCGGGCTTGACGGAAGGCGCTGCGATAGTCTTTTTGTTGAATGAAAACCCAGCTAAGCATTTCCGGATAGAAAACAGCATCGGGTTTTTCCTGAATGAGGGTATACAGCTGGGCCTGCAGTTCCTGAAAGTCTTCGGGAAGCAGGTACCGCTGGAAGATAGCTTTGACGCTATTGGTGCGGCCGGGGTTGGTTTCAATGCTATTGAGATAGCTTTCGATCATTTTGGCAGAATCTCCTTTTCGCCGGTACAGCTCGCCCAGGTTGTAGGCAAAAGCTTCCTTATCTTTAAGCAATTCGGAGCCTCGTTCATATGTTTCGATGGCCAGGTCATACTTGGTGAGCACCATAAAGGCGTTGGCCAGGCGGGTGATCGCAAACTGATCTTTGGGCATCTTCTCAATGGCGAGGCGGTACTGTTCGTCTGCCTGCTCGTCCAGAACCTGGCGTTCAAACAGTTTGCCATAGGTGACGTAGAGCTGGACGTTCTCGGGGTCGCGCCGCAACTGTTTTTTTATGACCTGTTCGCACTCATCGAAGGCATCCAGGGATAGCAATGATTCTACGTAGCGGTCGAAGTAAAAATCGTTGAAATTACTCTGCTTATAGAGCTTCTCGTATAGAACGGCAGCTTTTTCGAATTCCCCGTCGCGGAAATATTGCTGGGCCAACTGGGCTTCCTGGCCCCAGGCTGTCAGAGTAGTGAAAATAGCTGCTATCAGAATAAGGCTCCTCATCATCACGAAACAGTTTTTGTATTCAGCCGGGCAGTAAGAAATGCTGTCCTGGTTAATTTGAAGGTGCGCTAATATAATATTGCTAGCATAAAAACGCCAGTTTTTTCTAAAAGTTGCTCAATATTAACAGCAGAACGGCTAATGTCCAGTTAAGTACATTAGCCGTTCTGCTGTTATGATATGTGGTACTCAGGGAAAGCGGGTTTCCCCGAAGTCAGGCGGTTACTCCAGCCTGAATTTGACCGGAAGGTTGAACTGCACCCGTACGGCACGGCCCCGTTGCTTACCCGGTATCCACTTCAGGTTCTGTGTATTCATCAGGTTGACCACGCGAAGCGCTTCCTGGCCACACTGAGCACCGATATCGCGCACTACCTTGGCATCAGCTACCTCTCCGTTCTTTTCGACTACAAACTGTATCACGACGGTGCCTTCTACACCGTTTTCACGGGCGATGGCAGGGTAGTTGATGTTCTTGTAAATGAATTCCAACATCTTTTTGTCGGCACACTGTTTTCTTTCCTCTTTGGTCGACAGGTCTTCGCACCCCGGGAAGCGTGGCATGTCTTCAACTACTTTGAAGATCTCTTCCACTTCCGGTTCTGGTGGTGGCGGCGGCGGCGGTGGCGGCGGCGGCGGTGCACTCTCCTGTACGGGAGGAGCTTCCACAATCGTTTGGTCATCGACCGACTGGTCGACAAATTCAACTTCTTCTTCCTCCAGGATCTCTTCATCCGGTACCTCTTCGATTACAGGAGGTGGCGGAGGAGGTGGGGGAGGTGGCGGTTCAGCGGTACGGGGCGGTTCGATCTCAATCTCTTCATCGAACACCAGTGCGTCATCCGGGATGTACACTTCTTCCTCGTATTGGGTCCAGCTGAATGCCAGTATCGTCAAACCAAGAGCTAACGCCAGGCCGAGGTTGAAGAAAATACCGCTGTATTTGAAGGCATCTGCCCAGGGGTATTTCGTCCTCGCATCCAATGGCGATTTGCTCGATTGGTTCGCCGCATCTGTGGGGACATTGGCGGAGCGCTGTGCATAAATCGATTTCATCACAACAATAATTGCTATGATGCCTACGACTATGGCGGACAGCAATCCAGCCACAGTTCCGCCGGTCATTGACAAATCCATACTGACAAGGTTTTATTTTATCAAAAAATTTAAGCCCAAAACTCCTAGAATAGAACCAATAATATTAGCAATTATGTCGTAGACTTCAAAAAACCTGTTCGGAAAAAAAGTGTATTGGACACATTCCATACTGATTCCGTACAGAGAACTGATCACAATTGCACCTGTCATGGTTGCAGAGGTGACGCCAATAGTGCGGTGAAACCCCCATAACAAAAGTGCGGCCATAACAAAATAAGCGGCTGTATGTGCCAGCTTATCCGGCTCCAGTAAATTGGAAAACCGGGGCACTTGAACCGAATGGCCGGTTGACAGAATAAAGATCAACACTGCCCACAGTAGGGCAGGAATGAAATTTAGTTGATTGGCTCGTTTGCTAGGATAGATGCGGGCTAATTTACTTTTGGTGTGTCGAAGATAAGAAAAAAATAACTTTTTTTTAGCTAACCAGCTTTTCATAGGCTTCAGCGTCCATGAGGCCCTCCAGTTCGCTGGGGTCGGATATCTTCATTTTGATGATCCAGCCTTCACCGTAAGGGTCGTTGTTGACCAAGGTCGGGTCGTCTCCTTCCGATTCGTCTAATGCGGGGTTGAACTCCAGTATTTCCCCGGAAACCGGCATAAACAGTTCGGAAGTTGTTTTTACAGCCTCGACGGTGCCGAAGGCTTCATCTTTTGCCAAAGTCTCGCCCACAGTTTCTACTTCGATGTATACGAGCTCATCCAATTC
>JAGQXQ010000343.1 GCA_020436535.1 Phaeodactylibacter sp. | reverse complement strand
TCCCTGCTCTGATGGAACAGTTTCAATACGGTTCGATCATGGAGGTTCCCAGGCTTGTCAAGATCTGCATTAATCAGGGTGTAGGCGACGCAACCCAGGACAAAAAGCTGGTGGACAATGCCCTCGAGGAAGTGTCGACCATTGCTGGCCAGCGGGCAGTGCCTACCAAGGCGCGTCAATCCGTGTCTAACTTCAAACTTCGCGAAGGGATGACCATCGGCGTACGGGTTACCTTGCGGGACGTCCGCATGTATGAATTCCTCGACCGCCTGGTCTCTGTGGCCCTGCCACGGGTACGTGACTTTCGGGGGGTCAACGATAAGAGTTTTGACGGCCGGGGGAACTACTCCATGGGCGTTACCGAACAGATCATCTTTCCGGAGATCGACCTGGATAAGGTTAACAAGATCACCGGTATGGACGTAACCTTCGTGACGACTGCCAAGACGGATGCAGAGGCATTGGCCCTGCTAAAGATGATGGGGATGCCGTTTAAGAACCAGAGAAATTAAAATTCAAACCTAGCAATTTTTAGAAAATGGCTAAGAAATCAGTTATTGCTCGCGAGCGGAAGAGAGAGAAGATGGTGGCAAAATACGCTGCACTTCGCAAAAAATTAAAAGAGGAAGGGCTTTGGGAAGAGCTCGATAAATTGCCACGCAACTCCAATGCAATCCGGCTGCACAACCGTTGTAAACTCACGGGGCGCCCTAAGGGCTACATGCGCCAGTTCGGGCTGTGCCGGGTGAAGTTTCGCGAAATGGCACTCGAAGGCAAGATTCCTGGTATAACCAAAGCAAGCTGGTAAGGCAAAACTATAAAAGTGTATCATTTGCGTTTGGCGTAGGCCCTAACGGCCCCAGGCGCTCTTAATATTTGATTAAAATGGCAGTTACAGATCCAATAGCAGATTATCTGACGAGAATCCGCAATGCGCAACAGGCAGGGCATCGTATCGTCGAGATCCCGGCATCTACGCTCAAGAAGAGCATCACGGAGATCCTCTACAACCAAGGGTATATCCTGAAGTATATGTTCGCCGATGACGAAGGCAAGCAGGGCCTGATCAAGATTGCCTTAAAATATGACCCGCAGACCAAGAACCCGGTCATTCGGGAATTGGGCCGCATCAGCAAGCCGGGCCTTCGCAAATATGCCAAGACCGACGAAATCCCACGTATCATTAATGGGCTGGGAATCTGTATCGTTTCTACTTCTCACGGCCTGATGACGGACAAACAGGCCCGCGAAGCCAAAGTCGGCGGGGAGTTGCTCTGCTATGTCTACTAATTGTTTTCGTAAGCTCCAAAACACAGCAAAAAATGTCAAGGATAGGAAAATCTCCGATCGAATTCCCCAGTGGGGTCACAATTGATGTCAACGGGGGAAACGTGGTAAAGGTGAAGGGGCCTAAAGGAGAACTCACACAGCAGATCGACCCGGATCTTAAGGTCAAGATCGAAGATGGCGTGCTTACGCTTGAACGGCCGACCGAACAGAAGCGTCACCGCGCTATGCATGGCTTGTACCGCTCCCTGATCAATAACATGGTGGAAGGCGTTACCAATGGCTTTGTTAAAGAGTTGGAACTGGTAGGGGTAGGATATCGCGCCGCCAATACCGGCCAGCTGTTGGAGCTTACCGTTGGCTACTCTCACCCGGTTATGTTTGGCCTGCCGGATGAAGTTAAAGTAGAAACCCGCATGGAAAAGGGTAAGAACCCGGTTGTGCGCCTGGAATCTATCGACAAGCAATTGTTGGGCCAGATTGCAGCCAAGATCCGTTCTTTCCGCAAGCCGGAGCCCTACAAAGGGAAAGGTATTCGCTACATGGGTGAGGAAGTACGCCGTAAAGCTGGTAAGGCTGCCGGTAAGTAACAACTGAACCATTGTTGAATAATATATTGGGCTTTGGGTCTGAGCTTATGCTCTTACACTAAGGCAAAAAAAGAAAAGCAATGTCATTTTCAAAGGGAAAAAGAAGGCAACGGATTCACTGGAGAATCCGTAAGAAAATCAAAGGTACGGAACAACGCCCGCGCCTGAGCGTCTATCGCAGCAATCGGGATATTTACTGCCAGGTTATCGATGATGTCAACGGGCATACGCTCCTTTCGGCGTCCTCCCGTGAGGACAGTGTTCCCGGGGACGCCAAGCCGATCGAGCGGGCCAAGAAAGTTGGCCAGCTGATTGCTGAGCGTGCTAAAGATAAAAACATCGAAGTTGTGGTTTTCGACCGGAGTGGTTATCTGTACCACGGACGCATCAAGGCTCTGGCTGAAGGTGCTCGCGAAGGCGGCCTCAAATTTTAAAACATTACAAGCAGATAAATAATGGCTAGAAAGAGCTCCAACAGGGTTAAGCCCGCTGAAACGGATCTGAAAGAGAAATTGGTCAACCTCAACCGCGTTGCTAAGGTGACTAAGGGGGGACGTACCTTCAGCTTCGCTGCTATCGTTGTCGTTGGTGACGGTAACGGCGCCGTCGGCCATGGCTTGGGTAAAGCACGTGACGTTTCAGAATCTATCTCCAAAGCTGTAGACGACGCCAAGAAAAACCTGATCAAAATACCACTGCACAAAGGAACGATCCCGCATGAGCAGAAAGGCAAATACGGCGCCGGCAAGGTGCTTATCAAGCCTGCTGCCGATGGTACGGGAGTAATTGCCGGAGGCGCCATGCGTGCAGTACTGGAGATCGCCGGCGTACACAATGTACTGGCCAAGTCGATGGGTTCGTCCAATCCGCACAACGTGGTAAAGGCTACTATCGACGCTTTGTCCAAACTGAGAAGCCCCATGGATGTGTCGCGCCAGCGCAATATTTCTATGGAAAAATTGTTTAATGGATAATCAGGAACAGAAACGCTGTTCCCCCTTCTAAACCAGAAGCGTGATGGGTAAGTTGAATAAGATAAAAATCACTCAAGTTAGGAGCATCATTGACCGGCCCAAGAGGCAGAAGGATACGATGAAGGCTCTGGGGCTGCGCAAAATGAATCAGAGTGTGGTACACAATGCCACTCCTCAGATCATGGGCATGGTGGGCAAGATCAACCACCTGGTGGTAGTTGAAGAGGTCAGCTAAGCCAGTTCCAACACTGGCTTTCGCTTTTTTCGGACTTTTCCTGAAAGTGGAAGCCCCGTAAAATTCTTTGAATCAAAACTTTGCAAAGCCGGCATTGCCGGATATCTTTGCGAAGATTATTTGGCAGAAAAACTATTTCTAGTCATGGAATTACATAACTTAAAGCCTGCAGCAGGGTCGGTAAAGAAGCGTAAGCGAATTGCCAGAGGAATTGGCTCCGGCCATGGCCGCACGGCGACCCGGGGTCATAAAGGAGCGAAATCTCGCTCGGGTTTTAAGGAAAAGCGCAACTTTGAAGGTGGCCAGATGCCTCTGCAAATGCGCTTGCCGAAGATCGGCTTTAAAAATCCGAACCGTTTAGCTTTTACGCCGATCAACCTGGCCCGGCTTCAGGAAATCTCGGAAAAATACAACCTGGATACTGTAGACCTGGCTGCACTGATAGAATCAGGCATTGTACGCAAGAATGACAAAGTAAAGATACTGGGTGGTGGGGAGCTGAAGGCGAAACTTACCGTTCAGGCTCATGCTTTTTCAGCCAGCGCCAAGCAAGCCATCGAAGCATTAGGAGGAACCATAACCGCTGCCGAATAATCTCGGCACATCCGAAACGAAACCGGGGCTGTTGGCCCTCATTCATTTTTAGAGGAGAGTAGTCGGCACAGAGCCAGAACGGGGCGTGGTCCTACTCTGCCTCGGAGAGGTTGAAATGCAGTAAATACTTTGTAGATGAAAAAGCTAATTACCACTCTAAAGAACATTTGGAAGATCAAGGAACTGAGGAATCGCATTCTCTTTACACTGGGAATGTTGCTCGTGTTCCGCTTCGGCTCTTATGTCGTCCTTCCGGGTGTTATTCCTTCTGTGCTGGATAGTGCCACTCAGAATAACAACGCCCCCAACGACTTGCTGGGCCTGATCAACGTATTTACGGGAGGCGCGTTCAACAACGCGGCTGTTTTTGCGTTGGGTATCATGCCCTATATCACGGCATCCATCATTATTCAGCTGCTGGGCTTTGCGGTACCTTATTTCCAGCGCCTGCAGCAGAAAGAGGGAGAGTCCGGCCGCAAGAAGTTAAATCAGATCACGCGCCTGCTGACAGTGGCCATTACTCTGGTTCAGGGTGGAGGATACCTTACTTATATCAATAGCCTGGGAGCCATTGACCCCAATATTCCAATGGGGGTATTCTGGATTTCCAATATTATTATTCTGGCTACGGGAACTGTTTTTGCCATGTGGCTGGGCGAGCGAATTACAGATCGCGGTATCGGCAATGGTGTTTCTTTGCTGATTACTGTCGGCATTATTGCCAGGCTGCCTCAGTCTCTCGTATTCGAATTTCAGTCCCAGCTCGAAAATAACGGTTTGCTGATCTTCGTACTTGAAATGGCCGTCCTCTTTGGAGTGGTTATGGCAACAGTACTCATCGTTCAGGGTGTCCGTCGCATTCCAATCCAGTTCGCCAAGCGAATGGTTGGCCGGGGCGCTAACGCCATGCCGGCTGCCGGAGCACGGGATTATATCCCTCTTAAGGTGAATGCTTCCGGGGTCATGCCGATTATCTTTGCCCAGGCGCTTATGTTCCTGCCAGCCACCATTGCTCAGTTCGTGACAAGTGGGGGAGGAGACGTAGCGGCTAACCCAATCCTCAGGGCTCTCAATGACTTTACTTCGGCGCCCTATAACATCATTTATTTTATTCTGGTGGTGCTGTTCACCTATGTTTATACTGCTCTGCTGGTCAACCCACAGCAGTACGCCGAATACCTGAAACGCCAGAACGCTTTCATTCCGGGTATAAAGCCGGGTAAACCAACCGCTGACTTTATCGATGCGGTCACCACGCGCATTACGCTCCCCGGATCTGTCTTTCTGGGATTGATCTCCATCTTGCCGGCTTTCGCCGCTGCATTTGGGGTCAACATCGCCTTCGCGATGTTCTTTGGTGGCACCTCTCTGCTGATCCTCGTAGCCGTAGTGCTCGATACGCTTCAGCAGATCGAAAGCCATTTGCTCATGCGCCGCTATGATGGCCTGGTCAAATCCGGGCGTATTCAGGGGCGTAGCCGGATGCAGGGTATTGGTGCTAATATGTAAGGAAATAGGGGGCAGGCCGCCGGGTTTAATTCAGAACTCCTGGCCTGCGTTTGAAATATAGCCCCACCTAACGTACCGCCCCGGGGCATGACCACGGGGCGGTACGATGCTGAAAGCACAAAGGGAAGCCAGGGCCGGTAAACTTTTACCGGCCTTAAACAGTTTATCTTGTTTGACAAAGCCCTAGCCAATTGCTTTGTCCGGGAACTAAAGTTTAATGAAAGGTTTTATAAATGTCCGGAATGGTTTTTTACAAGACAGACGAAGAAATAGAATACATCAGAGAGAGTTGCCTGCTGGTCTGTAAAGCGCTTGCCCATGTGGCAAGCATGATCCGGCCGGGCATCAGTGGCGCGGAGATCGATAAAGAAGCCGAAGAACTGATCCGCGATCATGGGGCTGTTCCTTCCTTTAAGGGATACAATGGCTTCCCTGCGACCCTCTGTGTGTCTGTCAATGAGCATGTCGTGCATGGCATCCCTTCCCAGGACCAGATATTTAATGATGGCGACCTGGTATCGGTAGACTGCGGCGCCTACCTCAATGGCTTCCACGGTGACTCCGCCTATACTTTTGCCCTCGGCGATGTAAAGGAAGAGGTGATGGAATTGTGCCGCGTGACCAATACTTCGCTTTACAAAGCTATTGACGCAGCTATCGCCGGCAACCGGCTGGGAGATATCGGCTTTGCTGTTCAGCAATACGTAGAACGTGAATACAAGTACGGAGTCGTCCGCGAACTGGTCGGCCATGGTATCGGCCGGGATCTCCACGAAGCTCCGGAAGTGCCCAACTACGGCAAGCGGGGCCGGGGTGTTCAACTGAAGGAGGGCCTGGTTATCGCTATCGAGCCGATGGTCAACCTGGGGCGCAAAGAAGTGCGTACCGAAGCTGACGGCTGGACGGTTTACGCCAAAGACCGCAAGCCTTCCGCTCACTACGAACATACGGTGGCGATTCGAAAAGATCATACCGAAATCCTTTCCGACCACACCTCGATTGAAGAGGCCATTGGCCAAAACGCCAATGTACAGCCGGTAGAATTGAAAACCGAAACGGCTTAAAACGCCTTTTTGACGGTATCTTTTGGGTTGGTTTTACTTATTGTATGATTTTTCGTAAAATAAGGATGAAAATACATTCAAAATCCTTATCTTTGCACTCCGAAATTCAAGCTATGTCTAAAAAGAATTTGATTAAACAAGATGGTGTTATTGAAGAGGCTTTGTCCAACGCCATGTTTCGTGTGCGCCTGGAAAATGACCACCAGATTGTGGCCACTATCTCAGGAAAGATGCGCATGAACTATATCCGGATTCTTCCGGGGGACAAAGTGGCGGTTGAAATGTCCCCTTACGATTTATCGCGGGGGCGGATCATCTACCGCTATAAGTAAACAATGACAGTATCTTATTTTAATATTACCAGGAAAAACGACAATCATGAAAGTTAGAACTTCCGTTAAGAAACGTTCCGCTGATTGCAAGATCGTAAGGAGAAAAGGAAAGATCTACATCATCAACAAGAAGAACCCTAAGTTCAAGCAGCGTCAGGGCTAGTATATTACTGCCGGGCACTGCCATTCAAAGAATAAATAACAAGTTTAAGATGGCTCGTATAGTAGGTGTTGACTTGCCTAGAAATAAACGCGGTGTTGTAAGCCTGACCTATATCTTCGGAATAGGCGCATCCACTGCCACTAAGATCCTGGCTAAGGCAGGAATTGATGAGAACGTCAAAGTTCAGGACTGGTCCGATGAGAACGTCATGGAAATTGCCCAGATCATCAATGAGGAATTCAAGGTGGAAGGGGAGCTCCGTTCAGAGGTGCAGATGAATATCAAGCGCCTTATGGATATCGGCTGCTACCGCGGGCTTCGCCACCGGAGAGGTTTGCCTGTGCGCGGACAACGCACCCGTACCAACGCCCGTACCCGTAAAGGGAAGCGTAAGACGGTCGCAAACAAGAAAAAGGCTACCAAGTAATCATTTGCGCTGTACACGATGGCCGCATTGCGAACCATCCGCTGTAGTGGCAAACTTATAAATCAATCTTTGATCAATGGCAAAGGGAAGATCTTCCAAGCAAAAGAAAGTTAAAAAGCGGAATATACGAGTGGATGCTGAAGGAACAGCCTACATCAAGGCCACCTTCAACAACATCATCATTTCAATGACCAACAAGAAGGGACAGGTCATCTCCTGGTCTTCTGCCGGTAAGGCCGGTTTCCGCGGTTCTAAGAAAAATACGCCTTACGCCGCCCAGATCGCCGCTACCGAAGCGTCGCGCGCCGCCTACGATGCAGGCCTGCGTACTGCTGAGGTTTATGTGAAAGGGCCTGGCTCCGGCCGTGAAGCTGCTATTCGAGCCATCGACGTTGCAGGTATTAAAGTGACACGCATCAAGGACGTTACCCCGGTTCCGCACAATGGCTGCCGTCCTCCGAAGCGTAGAAGGGTTTAATTAATAATAGTGATCAAAAAATAAGTTCTCTATCTGAGTTTGGGAAAATTGCTCGTTTCCAGTCCCTACAGACTTCCAAACTTCACTATTTCTTCCAGACGTCGAACTTATTTTATTGAAGAAAATAGTTTACTCCAATGGCGAGATATACAGGTCCAAAGACAAAAAAAGCAAGAGCATTCGGCGAGCCGATCTTCGGCTTCGATAAGCATTTCGAACGCAAGAAGTATCCTCCCGGACAACACGGCAATACCCGCCGGAGAAAGCAAAAGTCCGATTATGCGATGCAGCTGATGGAAAAGCAAAAGGCTAAGTACACCTATGGTGTGCTGGAACGCCAGTTCCGCAACCTGTTTGAAAAAGCCAACGGCAAGAGTGGGGTCACTGGTGAAATCCTGCTTCAGTTCCTGGAAGCACGCCTGGATAATACGGTTTTCCGCCTCGGCCTGGCGCCGACCCGCAGTGCGGCCCGGCAGCTCGTTTCTCACCGCCATATCACGGTCAATGGCACACTGACCAATGTGCCTTCCTACGAACTACGCCCGGGGGATGTCGTTTCCGTCCGCGGAAAATCACAGGGGCTTCAGGTCATTAAAGACTGCGTAGGCGGGAAATCCGAAGTGCGGAAGTTTCCCTGGCTCGAGTTCAACCCGGATAAAATGCAGGGCATATTCCTGAACTACCCGGAGCGCGAAACGATCCCGGAGAAGATCAACGAGCAGTTGATCGTCGAATTGTACTCTAAGTAAAGACAAGCTTTTGACAGCCGGATTGTCCGGCTGTCAAAAGTCATTTACAGGAGCCTGAACAACCAGGAGCAAATCAGCATTCAGGCTTCAGCCAAAAGCCCCGGCTGGCAATTATCACATGAGGTGGTTGGCTTTCAAAGCGAACCGCCTTTAGCCAGCTAAAAAAGCGGCTTCTTTTTATCCGAGTTCATCGGCTTTATTCTTTTCAAAGACATAGTTCAACATATGAGCATTTTAAATTTCCAGAAGCCTGATAAGATTGTAATGCAAAAAGCCAACGATTTCGAAGGGCTTTTTGAATTCAAACCACTCGAACCGGGTTTCGGCCAAACTGTCGGCAACTCCCTGCGCAGAGTGCTGCTTTCCTCCCTGGAAGGCTTTGCTATTTCTGCCGTGCGTATTGCCGGTGTAGAACACGAATTCGCTACGATCCGCGGTGTCGTCGAAGATGTCGTCGAGATCATCCTCAACCTGAAGCAGGTGCGCCTGAAGCAGTTGCTGACGGAGGAAGACATCAGCAGTGAAAAGGTCTACCTGACCATCAGCGGCAAAGAAGAGTTTCGTGCCGGAGACATTGAAGAGCATACCAATGTCTTCAAAATCATGAACCCCGACCTGTTGATCTGCCAGATGGAACCTTTCGTCAACCTGGAAATGGAGTTGACTATTACCAAGGGCCGCGGGTACGTTCCGGCGGATGAAAACCTGCCGAAAGACGCTCCCATCGGCGTTATTCCGGTCGACGCCATTTACACCCCGATCAAAAACGTTGCCTATCGCGTAGAAAATACGCGTGTGGGCCAGCGTACCGACTATGAGAAACTGACGATCGACGTCAAGACGGATGGCACCATCCACCCGGAAGATGCGATCAAAGAGGCTTCCCGCATTATGATCCAGCACCTGATGCTGATCACCGATGAGAATATTAAGTTCGACGACGAGACCAGCCGTGAAGATAATATCGTGGATGAGCATATCCTCCACATGCGCAAACTGCTGAAAACCTCGCTCGAAGACCTCGACCTTTCCGTACGCGCCTACAACTGCCTGAAAGCAGCCAAGATCAATACGCTAGCGGAACTGGTTAGATATGATACACATGAACTGCTGAAGTTCCGTAACTTCGGTAAGAAATCTCTGGTCGAGATCGAAGAACTGCTCCAGGATAAGGGGCTGACCTTCGGGATGGACCTGTCCAAATACAAAC
>JAGQXQ010000342.1 GCA_020436535.1 Phaeodactylibacter sp. | reverse complement strand
CAGCGCACCCGTACCAACGCCCGTACCCGTAAGGGTAAGCGTAAGACGGTCGCAAACAAGAAAAAGGCAACCAAGTAATTATTTGCGCTGTACACGATGGCTGCCGCTGGCGAGTCATCCGCTGTGGCGGCAAACTTATAAATTAATCTTTGAGCAATGGCAAAGGGAAGATCTTCCAAGCAAAAGAAAGTCAAAAAGCGGAATATACGCGTGGATGCTGAAGGAATGGCCTATATCAAGGCTACCTTCAACAACATCATCATTTCATTGACAAATAAGAAGGGGCAGGTTATCTCCTGGTCTTCTGCCGGTAAAGCCGGTTTCCGCGGTTCTAAGAAAAATACGCCTTACGCCGCCCAGATCGCTGCTACCGAAGCGTCGCGCGCTGCTTACGATGCTGGCTTGCGCACTGCAGAGATCTATGTGAAGGGGCCCGGCTCCGGCCGTGAAGCTGCTATTCGAGCCATCGACGTTGCAGGTATTAAAGTGACACGCATCAAGGACGTTACACCGGTTCCCCACAATGGTTGCCGTCCTCCGAAGCGTAGAAGGGTTTAATTAATAATAGTGATCAAAAAATAAGTTCTCTATTTGGGTTTGGAAAAATTGCTCGTTTTCAGTCCGTATGGACTTCCAAACTTCACTATTTCTTCCAAACGTCGAACTTATTTTATTGAAGAAAATAGTTTACTCCAATGGCGAGATATACAGGTCCAAAGACAAAAAAAGCAAGAGCATTCGGCGAGCCGATCTTCGGCTTCGATAAGCATTTCGAACGCAAGAAATATCCTCCCGGACAACACGGCAATACCCGCCGGAGAAAGCAAAAGTCCGATTATGCGCTGCAGCTGATGGAAAAGCAGAAAGCCAAGTACACTTATGGTGTGCTGGAGCGTCAGTTTCGCAACCTGTTTGAAAAAGCCAACGGCAAGAGTGGGGTTACCGGTGAGATTCTGCTTCAGTTTCTGGAAGCACGCCTCGATAATACGGTTTTCCGCCTGGGCCTGGCGCCGACCCGCAGTGCAGCCCGGCAGCTCGTTTCTCACCGCCATATCACGGTCAATGGCGTACTGACCAATGTGCCTTCCTACGAACTACGCCCGGGGGATGTCGTTTCTGTCCGCGGAAAATCACAGGGGCTTCAGGTCATTAAAGACTGCGTAGGCGGGAAATCCGAAGTGCGGAAATTTCCCTGGCTCGAGTTCAACCCGGATAAAATGCAGGGCATATTCCTGAACTACCCGGAGCGCGATACGATTCCGGAGAAGATCAACGAGCAGTTGATCGTCGAATTGTACTCTAAGTAAGAACACCTTTTGACAGTCGGGCTCCCCGGCTGTCAAAAGTCATTTATATGAGCCTGAACAATCGGGAGCAAACCAAACTTCAGGCTTTAGTTAAAAAGCCCTGGCTGGCAGTTATCACATAAGGTGGTTGGCTTTCGAATAGTAAGCGAGCCGCCTTTAGTCGGCTAAGAAAGTGGCTTCTATTTATCCGAGTTCATCGGCTTTATTCTTTTTAAAGACACAGTTCAACATATGA
The DNA here is from genome assembly GCA_020436535.1 of Phaeodactylibacter sp. GTDB lineage: Bacteria > Bacteroidota > Bacteroidia > Chitinophagales > Saprospiraceae > JACJXW01. The sequence continues at coordinate 1,727 of JAGQXQ010000342.1, read as the reverse complement.
GCATTTTAAATTTCCAGAAGCCTGATAAGATTGTAATGCAAAAAGCCAACGACTTCGAAGGGCTTTTTGAATTCAAACCACTCGAACCGGGTTTCGGCCAAACTGTCGGTAACTCTCTGCGCAGAGTGCTGCTTTCCTCATTGGAAGGCTTTGCTATTTCTGCCGTGCGTATTGCCGGTGTAGAACACGAATTCGCTACGATCCGCGGTGTCGTCGAAGATGTCGTCGAGATCATCCTCAACCTGAAGCAGGTGCGCCTCAAGCAGTTGCTGACAGAGGAAGACATTAGCAGCGAAAAGGTCTACCTGACCATCAGCGGTAAAGAAGAGTTTCGTGCCGGAGATATTGAAGAACATACCAATGTCTTCAAAATCATGAACCCCGACCTGCTGATCTGCCAGATGGAACCTTTCGTTAATCTGGAAATGGAGTTGACCATCACTAAAGGCCGCGGGTATGTCCCGGCAGATGAAAACCTGCCGAAAGACGCCCCCATCGGCGTTATTCCGGTCGATGCCATTTACACGCCGATCAAAAACGTTGCTTACCGCGTAGAAAATACGCGTGTGGGCCAACGTACGGACTATGAAAAACTGACCATCGACGTCAAGACGGATGGCACCATCCACCCGGAAGATGCCATCAAGGAAGCTTCCCGCATTATGATCCAGCACCTGATGCTGATCACCGATGAGAATATTAAGTTCGACGACGAGACCAGCCGTGAAGACAATATAGTGGATGAGCATATCCTCCACATGCGCAAACTGCTGAAAACCTCGCTCGAAGACCTCGACCTTTCCGTACGCGCCTACAACTGCCTGAAAGCAGCCAAGATCAATACGCTCGCGGAACTGGTTAGATATGATACACATGAACTGCTGAAGTTCCGTAACTTCGGTAAGAAATCTCTGGTCGAGATCGAAGAACTGCTCCAGGATAAGGGGCTGACCTTCGGTATGGACCTGTCCAAATACAAACTGGACGAAGAGTAAGCTTTTTCAAACATTCCGATAGATGGAAGGCACGTTGAAAATGCCTTCCATATCTACACATAACAAGCAGGCCATTTCGTCAATCCTGCAATAACTGCTCATTGAGCCCGAACCTGCCTGTGGTTCAGCGCCCCGATTCAGGCGCGCCGGTGAGACGGTGTTGCGAAGTAAACAAATTTAATAATGAGACACGGAAAGAAGTTCAACCACCTCGGCCGTAAATCAGCCCACCGTAAGGCGCTGATGCGCAATCTGGCCTCCGCGCTTATCGAACACAAGCGCATCAATACGACCCTTGCCAAGGCCAAGGCATTAAGGACCTACGTAGAACCACTGGTCACTAAATCTAAAGACAACACGACGCATTCCCGTCGCGTCGTGTTTAGTAACCTTCAAAATAAGGAGGCAGTGAAGGAGCTTTTCGATACGATTGGCCCTAAAGTCGCCGGCCGGCCAGGCGGTTATGTACGGGTGATCAAGACCGGCTTCCGCCGCAGCGATGGTTCGGAGATGGCTATGATCGAGTTTGTTGACTTCAATGAAATATATACCGCTGGTAAAAGCCAGGGTGGTGGAGGCCGTCGCCGCCGCCGTCGTGGAGGCAGTGGAGGTGGTAGCCAGACAACAGCTGCTGCTGCTGTAACGGCAGCTACTGCAGCCGGCGCCGGCGAGGAGGAGGAATAGGAATTGTTCCAAATCTTTGAATAACAAAAGGCGCAACTGTTGCATACA
>JAGQXQ010000341.1 GCA_020436535.1 Phaeodactylibacter sp. | reverse complement strand
ATAGCCGTAGGGAATGCCAACGGTACCAATACCAAGACGATCTCTCTGACCGGCAAAGTGCAAACGGATGAGCGCCTTGTTGCCAGCCAGGTGGCCCACGTACCAGGCAGGGTCGAGCAACTCTTTGTCACTTTCACCGGTGAACAAGTTCGCAAGGGGCAAAAACTGGCCACCATATATTCTCCGGAATTGGTTAGTACTCAAAGGGAGCTGATCGAAGCCCTCAAGTGGAAAGACACTCAGCCTCAATTGCTGGAAGCTGCCCGCAACAAGCTCCGCAACTGGAAAATCTCCGACGCCACCATCGCAGATATAGAAAATTCGAAAGAAGTGCAGGCCAATATTACGGTTTACGCCGACCAAAGCGGGGTGGTGCTGAAGCGGCGGGTATCTGTAGGGGATTACCTCAAAGAAGGTGGAGTATTGTTTGATATTGCCAGGCTGGACCGGGTGTGGGTATTGTTCGATGCTTATGAAGAGGACCTTGCCGAAATCGGCTTGGGAGATGTCGTATCTTATACTGTTCCCTCCATACCCGGGCGCACCTTCAGCGCGCGGATTTCATTTATTGACCCGGTTATCGACCCTCAAACCCGGATAGCTTCCCTGCGGGCGGAGGTGGCTAACCCCGGCGGCCTGCTGAAGCCGGAAATGTTCGTCAGGGGAACGGTCAAAGCTGAAAGCGAAGCGGGAAAAGGCGCTTTGTCCATTCCTAAAACAGCCGTGATGTGGACGGGGCCGCGCTCGGTAGTGTATGTAGAAGTGCCTGGCGCCACCGTCCCTTCTTACGAGTTTCGCGAGGTGACAGTGGGGGATGCTGCCGGTAGTGATTACATCATTAAAGAGGGGTTGGAAGCAGGCGACCGGGTCGTCGTCAACGGCGCTTTCACGATCGATGCTGCCGCCCAGCTCAACAATATGGCGAGCATGATGAACCGCAATGTGCGGCAAACGGGAATGGCCGCAACTGTACCTGACCATACTGCTCATACCCCGGAAGCGTTCAAAAAACAGTTGATGGCCGTGGTGGATAATTACCTGCTCCTGAAGGATGCTCTTGTTGCTTCTGATGCAGGGCAGGCCGGGCAGGCCGCCGAGCAATTCCTCATGGTGCTTGAAAAAGTGGATATGGCCCTCCTGAAAGGCGATGCGCACATGTATTGGATGGAAAAACTGGAGCCGCTGAAGGCGCACGGAAACGGCATCAGGGGGGCAAGCAAAGACATTGAAGAACAGCGAAAGCAGTTTAGCTTCCTTACCAATACGTTGGTGGAGAGCTTAACGGCATTCGGTACCGGCGGAAATACCCTGTACCTACAACACTGCCCGATGGCCTTTAATAATGAGGGCGCTGATTGGTTGAGTAGGAAGGAGGCGATTCAAAACCCCTATTTCGGAGATAAGATGCTCACCTGTGGCTCGGTCAAAGAGGCCTTTCCGCTGGAGCGCAAGCCGGCGGCACAGGCGAGCCCGAATCCGTCTCACAACCATTAGAACTCATTCTGTGATGTAACAGGATGCAGCTGCTTTTTAATTAACAGTCAAAAATGCTAACCTATCAAGACATGAAAAACGCAAAAGTTATCCTAATTTTCTTATTGGCGTTCAACCTTAGTGCAGTTGCCCAGGAAAGCTTCTCCGCAACGCCAGAAGCCGTCGTGGCAATCAAGCCGGCCAACCTTTTTGTCTTCTATAATTACACGCAATTTGAGAACCTGACGGATGACACCCTTCAAATGCGTTGGGTGAAAACAGAAACCATTGCCAACAACCGGACGACTGCCCATCTGGGAGACCCTATGGGAAACTGGACGACTGCTATTCAGGATCCCAACTTTTTCCACAACCCTTCTGATGGCATTGATAGTGCTGATTTTTATTTGCCGCCAATTACTGGTGCAACAGATAAATTCATTCTTCAGCTTTACCCAAATAATGAAGCGGGTGCCCTTTTGGTAAAATTCAAATTCTTCCCAGTCGATAATCCTGCGGACTCTTTGATTGTAACGTTTGATTTCGAGGCTATCCGGGTAGCCACCGCAACCGCTGAACCGGACGTAGATTCCGGCTTACTGATCTATCCCAACCCAGCTTCGGGGCAGTTCTTTATTTCCAATTCCTCTATAGACTCCCGGGAAGTAATATTGCTGTCCGTTCACGGGCAGGCCTTGCAGAGCTATTCTTTATTGCCCCGGGAAACCATTTGGGCCAATTGTTCCGGTATTCCGGGAGGAACCTACTTCCTGAAAGTGAGCGCAAAGGATCAGCTTCGATACAAGAAGCTATTCATCATTTTAAAAGAGTAAAATCAAATTATTCTATATTAAAATCAACTCGTTTTATGAAAAATTACTTACTCCTCTTCCTTTCTTATCTGAGTAGTGTTTTTGCCCTGAATGGACAAACCCTTTTACAGGAGGGCTTTGAAGGCGGAATGCTGCCCGCCGGATGGAGCATCCAAACCAACGCTAGCGATGGCGGGTGGGCCATAAGCACTGCTGCCGTTATTTCCAGCCAATACTGGGAAGTCAGCAGTAATGGCTCCCAACAGATCGCGGCTACCAATGATGACGCCTGCAACTGCGACAAGAGCCAGGATTACCTGATTACGCCGCCTTTAGATCTTTCCGGTTTGACGGCGGCGGCCTTGAGATACGATGCCTTTTATGCCGGCAATACGTTTCAGGGCTTCACAGAACGCGCTACGGTTGAAGTTTCCCTCGATGGAGAAAGCTGGGAAGAAATTGACGTTCTGCCTGGGCATAATTCATGGGAAACCCACACGGTCGACCTCAGTAATTTTGCAGGACAGGCTACCGTTTACATAGGCTTCCATTATGATGACGATGGTGGCTGGATGTATGGTTATGCCATCGACAATGTTGTAGTCGAGGTTCCTGTATCATTAGATGCTGCTATTGAAAACCTGAACAGCCGTGCTTTTGGGGAAAGCAATATAGTCTTCCCGCTTAACGGGCATATCGCCAATAACGGCGTAACAGAAATTACGTCGCTGGAAGTCGCTTATTCTATCGACGGTGGGGCCCCTGTTACCGAATTATTTGAAAACCTAAGTGTCGAAGCATTCGGAATATACGATTTTGAACTTTCGAACACCTGGGCACCAGCTGTTGCCGGAGTGTATGAAATAACCGTTGAAATTACTTCCGTCAATGGAGTGGCCGATGAAAATACGGATAACAATTCCGCTTCTTTTGAGACAGAAATTTTCGAGAAAGTAGTACCCCCCAATAAAATTGACGAATTCTTAGCCGCCGAGCCTGTTTTTGAAATAATCGCAACGGCTGCCAACCAGCTCAATCGCCCAACGGATTTGGATTTCTTCCCTATCCTTGGGAAAAATGAACTTTGGGTCGTCAACCAGCGCACCGAAACCTCCGGGGGGAGTACCGTTACTTTTTATAATGTGGGAACAAGCAGCCAAACTGCCTTGCACCGGGTAGATGGAAACGCCTGGCACTTTATGTCTCTGCCGACCGGCATTGCCTTCGGCGATAATTTCAATTGGGCGACTTCTCCTGGCGTACAGGATGCCAATCACGGTGGGGGAACGTTTACCGGGCCAACCCTTTGGTCGAGTGACCCGGAAATTTATGCTCAACCTTCGGGCGGTAACGGGAGCCATCTTGATATGTTGCATGGCAGCCCTTATAGTATGGGTATTGCCCATGAAACGGACAATGCCTATTGGGTGACGGATACCTGGAACGAGCACGTGGTGCGCTATGATTTTGTAGAGGATCACGGCCCCGGCAATGATGATCATGCCGATGCTATGGTACGCCGTTATCAGGAAGTAGATGTGAGGAGAGATGGGGATGTGCCCAGTCATTTGGTGTTGGATAAGACAACAGGCTGGCTTTATGTTGTGGATAACGGCAATGATCGCATCCTTCGCCTCGACATCAACTCCGGAAACGTAGCGGCAAGCCTACCTCCTATTAATGAACCTCTTGCTGAGCATTCCAGAATGGAAAATGTTACCTGGGAAGTGATCGCCGACGAAGGGCTGGATCGCCCCTGTGGTATTGAAGTCATGGAGAATCGCCTTTTAGTAAGCAATTACGGCAGCGGTGATATCATCGTTTACGATATTGATAATGCGTTCGCTGAATTGGGAAGGATCGTCACAAATGAACCTGGCATTACCGGCATCAAAGTTGGGCCGGAAGGCAATATTTGGTATACCAACCGTACCCAAAATCGCCTTACTAAAGTAGTACCGGGAGAAATTTCTGCTAGTTATGAGCGGGCATGGGAACAGGCCATTAAGGTGCTGCCTAATCCTACTTCAGGGCAGGCAATCGTGTACTTGCCTGAATTCTCCTCCAGTGCAGGCCTGAATGTAGAATTGACCGATATGTTAGGGAAAAAATACTGGACAAAATCAGTTGCAGGCAGCAGCCTGGAATTAGGCCTGGGCGATTTTCCCAACGGCATTTACCTGCTTACGCTGTTCAATGAGCAGTACTTTGCAACAAAACGGATTGTGTTAGAAAAATAATTGATGAGGTTACTGCTATAAAAATCAAAATATGAAAAATTATTTAACGCTTATTCTGCTGTTTGCCTTAGGGCTCCAGGCACACGGCCATGTAGAACTGATCCGACCGCAAGGGGGGGAGGTTTTCACGGTTGGCGAAGAAGTGCAGGTCGAGTGGAAAGTTATTATCCCTCATGATTCCCAAAACTGGGATCTGCTTTTTTCGCCGGACGGCGGCCAAAGCTGGGAGGCCATACAGACGGATATTAGCATTGATGTGCTCACTTACAACTGGACGGTTCCGGATGCAGTCACCTCCCAGGGGAGGATTCAAATCGTTCAGGACAACAGCGGTATGGATTATGCCGATATCAGCGAGGATTTTACGATACAAGATATCCTGCCCCCCTCCCAAAACGCCCTGTTTATGCCCGGTACCCTGGCAGGCTCGTCTATCAACCTGAATTTACAAAGCGGACAGGTAGCCCTGTACGATGGGTTCCTTACCAACACCATCGGGTACAACCAGGATATGCTGGGCCCGACTATTTTGTTGGACAAGGGCCAGGACGTAACGCTGAACGTGGCCAATGAGCTCACAGAAACGACTACGCTGCATTGGCATGGCCTGCACGTATCCGCTGAGAACGACGGTGGGCCGCATACGCCTATCGAGGCCGGGCAGGTGTGGTCGCCTACCTTTACGGTTATGGATAAGGCCGCCACCTATTGGTACCACCCACATTTACATGAGCATACTGAAGAACAGGTTACTATGGGGGCGGCAGGATTCATTATTGTAAGAGATAACGAAGAGGCTCAATTAGAGCTGCCCAGGATTTATGGGGTTGACGATTTCCCTATTGTTATTCAGTCCAGGGCTTTCGATGCCGAAAAACAGTTTTTAACCAATACGGCTTTGGATGATGTGATCTTGTGCAACGGAACATTAGATGCCTATCTCGATGTGCCTGCCCAGGTGGTTCGCCTGCGCTTGCTCAATGGCTCGACAGAGCGGGTTTACAACTTGGGCTTTCAAGGCAATCTCAGTTTTTTTCAAATTGCTACTGATGGCGGCTTGCTCAATGCGCCGGTTTCTCTCACCCGTTTAAGGCTGGCACCGGGGGAAAGAGCAGAGATATTGTTGGATTTGTCAGCACTGCAAGGGTTATCCATAAACCTGTTGAGTTTCAGTTCGGATTTTCCAGCCGGCATTTATGGCGCCGCCAACCCCAGTGTAATGCCGGTGGGAAGCATCCCCGGGTATGATGGTAATCCTTTAAGCGGCAGTGATTTCGATATCCTCCAATTAAATGTTGTCGCACCAACAGCAAATCCTGTTACTTCCATCCCTTCAGTACTTATGGCTAACACCCCATATTCAGAGGCCGATGCCCAGGCTATCCGTAACCTAACCTTCACGCCCACTCAAATGGGCCCTTCCGGAATGGTCAATGGCCCTTTTTTGATCAATGGCGCCGGTTTTGACATAGAGGTGTTCAATTACCAAATCCCGCTTAACAATACGGAAATATGGGAGCTAACCAACATGACTGCCATTGCCCACCCTTTCCACATTCACGATGTCCAGTTTTACATTCTGGACATTAACGGGAATCCGCCGCCGACCAATATGCAAGGCAGAAAGGATGTGGTGCTGGTCCCACCAATGGGCGGTACCGTGCGCTTCATCACCAAATTTGAAGATTTCGCCGATGAGGATACACCATACATGTACCACTGCCACATGCTCAGCCACGAAGATGATGGAATGATGGGGCAGTTTGTGGTATTTGATAATGCGACTGCTGTTAATGAATATGGGAAAAAAACGATTTCCCTATACCCAAACCCCACCTTTGATGTTGTATCCCTCAGCGGGCTTTCTCTCTCAATCATTGAAATATATAACACCTCCGGCCAGCTGCTTGAAACCAGAAAAGTGGCGGATGGCGAGGAGCAATTTAATCTGGCCAATTACCCTGCCGGAGTTTATTACCTTAATATTTCAACAAACGAACATACAAACATGTATCGGATTTTAAAGATGGATTAAAACAGCTGGGAAGAACCCAATCCTATTTGAACCAAAAAATTGAATTAATGAAGTATTTAACCATCTAAAGTAATGATAAAAAAGTGCTGTCAAACAGATGAAAAGCCGTCAAAGGCAAGGAAAGTATATAATGGAATAGTCAACTTGATGATAGCTTTGTTTTTGTTCGGGTTGATCGTTTCAATTTTTATCAATCTATTTCTGTAACTCAAAATTTCAAACCATGAAATCGCTAAAATCAATTGGCGCCCTGGCTTTGTTGTTCAGCTTAGCCTTATTCGCAGGATCCTGCGGAGGCAATAGTAGCCACGACCATGCGGGCCATGATCATGACCCTACTCAAACCGAAGCAACTCACGAGGGCCACGATCATGACGCAGCCCATTCCGAAGCCCACCATGGCGAAGGCAAAGAATATACCTCTGCCTATGTTTGCCCCATGCACTGTGAAGGCAGTGGTAGTGAAGAAGCCGGTACCTGTCCGGTGTGCGGAATGAATTATGTAGCCCAGGCGGAGCATGTCAAGGACGGGCATTCGCATTAATTAAAAACTAAAGCATTGATTACTACTGGGCTTTGGAGGGTCCGACTTCAAATGGAGATATGTCCAAAGTCCAGATTGATTAACTATAATACCAATTTAAGTAATGAAACATTTAAGCTTAATTTTTGGCCTCTGTCTTTTCTTTCTTATGACTTCTCAAATGCAAGCACAGCATGGCCACGGGAGCCATAATCATGACCAAGAAATGAAGAGAGGCGATGTGAAACCGGTAAACGGGGTAACAGCTATTTTCATGGTCTATGGGAAATGTGGAATGTGCGAAAAGAGAATAGAAGGGGCTCTTACGAACGTCGAAGGTGTTCATTCTGCTGATTGGGGCGTGGATACCAAAGTGATGACAATAAAGTACGACGACGAAGCTATTTCACTGGATGAAATTAAAAAGAAGGTGGCTGCTCTTGGCCACGATACCGATGATTTCCGCGCTGAAAAAGAGGTATACGACGGCCTCCCTGGCTGTTGTCAGTATGACCGCCCAAAAAGTTGAGTGGGTGAATGTTTTTTGTAACTGATTTTTTAGTGGCATCGCAGGTAAAGAATATTTCCATATTCTTTACCTGCGACTTAGATAACCGGAATTATCATTTAACTCGTAGATCAAAAAATTGATGATCATGAAAAAGATACTCGTGCCAACCGATTTCTCTTCAAGAGCCAACAATGCTGCAGAAATTGCATTAAGCATTGCACAAAAGGCAAATTCACAGATTGACTTCGTTCACATATTAAATAAGGGTGAGGCAGCTACCCTGTCAGTTGAAATTAGCCAATGGACTCATAATGCGGAAGCGCTCGGGTTAAAAAGCCAATCTTTTCTGATTGAAGGGGGCGGCAGCAAACGTATTATCGAACATGCGCATCAAGGCGCATACGATTTAATTGTTATGGGGTCCCATAAAGTGGACGGCGTTAAAGGGCTGGTAGTGAAAACGAATGCTCAAAAGGTTGTGAAAAAGGCATTGGTTCCGGTATTGGTTATTAAAGAGGGAACGAAGGAATTGAATATTAACAATATTGCCTACGCTTCTAATTT
>JAGQXQ010000340.1:12029-19162 GCA_020436535.1 Phaeodactylibacter sp. | reverse complement strand
ACGGATTAATGGAAGAGGTGCCTAGCGATCAGGATGACCGGGGGGCTAGTAGGGTTTGATGGAAGAGGTGCCTAGCGATCAGGATGATCGCGGCACGAAGTGAACAAAGAGGCTGCCTACAATGTTATACTTTCAATAATTATTGAAAAAAATGAATAGTATGAAAAGCGTAATCACCTGCGACATGGAAGGCCGCATCGAGACCTTCAGCAAAGGCGCCGAGCAGTTCTTTGGGTACCATGCGGAAGAAGTTGTCGGCAAAGAAAGGGTTTCTATTTTTTCTCCCGGGGAAATCGTTCTGCAAAATGTGCCGGTATGGCTGGAGCAGGCAAGTAAAGAAGGGGAGTATGTTACGAAAACGAAATTCGTCCGCAAGGATGGTTCCACCTTCAACGCCCGCATTCGGGTCACGCCCACCTTTGCCAATGGCAAGGCCAACGGGCAGACGGGGTACTGCGGTGTGACCGAAGCCATAGATGAAGAAGTAGAAGTGCCGATCAAGTGGACGACAAAACTGATTCGGGTGCTGGCCATTACCCGCCTGCCATTCATTTCGGCGGTGGCCATGCCCGCTTTTATTGGTGGCGCCTACGCTTACCACTATTTGCTGAACGATCCGGCGGCTTTCAACTGGATGTACTTCACGCTTGCCGTTATTGGGGTCATCCTGCTACACCTGGGCAGCAATGTGATGAATGATTACTTTGACGTGAAGGATGGCACTGACGGGGCCAATAACGATTACTTCCTGCAATTTTCCGGAGGCAGCCGCGCCATCGAGCTGGGCCTGATTACGCTGAAAGGCAGCAAGCGACTGGGCCTGAGCCTGATCGTGGCGGCGACATTGATTGGGCTTTATCTCTCTTTTGAAACCGGGCTTACCACTCTGTTTATCGGCCTGGCGGGCCTGGCGCTGGGCTATCTGTACACAGCGCCGCCGGTACGCCTGGTGGCGAGAAAGGGTTTGGGAGAACTGGGGATTGCCCTGGCCTTCGGCCCGCTGGTCACTGCCGGGCTTGTTTACGTTATGACGCAGCAACTCGGCCTGATGGCTTTCCTCATCGGACTGCCTGTTGGCTTGCTAACCGCTAATATTCTACTCATTAATGAGTTTCCGGATGCAGCCTCTGACGCTACAACTGGCAAGAACCACCTGGTGGTTACTTTCGGCAAGGAAAAGAGCACCTACATCTACCTGGCTATACTACTGATGTCTTTCATCGCGAACCTGTCCATCGTCTGGTTATTGCCGGGTATTAACCTTTGGCTCGTTGCCCTGAGCTTTTTATCAATGATAGCCGGATTGCTGATCTTCGGGCATATTCGCCAGCATTATGACGACCGTGAACTGGTTATTTCCAATAAAAATACCATCGCCCTTAGTGCTTTGACAGGCCTGCTGACTACAGTGAGCCTTATTCTGGGGTGACGATGGCGCACTGGCGGTAGCAGCCTGCTTTTGGGTATCGGTTATTAATTATCATTTTTCGGATATCGAATAGTGGATGACCATTCATCCAAAAGTGCTCAGTAAAAAATGTTTTAGCGAAAATTCGCAAAAAATAAGGCTCCCCCCTTTACATTCACCTCAAAACCTTATATTTTTGTAGCGAAAATTCGCTAATTCTTCAATTTGCCTATCAAAATAGCCCGGAAATGCAAGACACGCTAGTCAAACCGACCGTACTGAAAGGAGGGGAGTTCCTGATCAAAGACGCCGCTCCCGGAGAAACTTTCATCCCAGAAGAGATCAACGAAGAGCAGCAAATGATTGCCGATATGGTGCGGGATTTTCTCAGCAACGAGATTCTGCCCAATATAGGCCGCATCGAAAAGCAGGAAGAAGGGGTAACGCCCGGCTTGCTGGAAAAAATGGCGGAACTCGGCCTGTTGGGCTCTCACATGCCGGAAGCCTACGGTGGAATGGAGTTGGACACCAACACTAATACACTGATCTGTGATGTATTAGGCCCTGCCGGTGCTTTCACGGTGCCCTATGCCGTGCAGACGGGTATTGGCATGTTGCCGCTGCTGTATTATGGAAATGAGGCCCAAAAACAAAAATACCTCACCCGCCTCATCAGCGGGGAACTCAAGTCCGCTTATTGTCTTACGGAGCCCAGCTCCGGCTCCGATGCCCTGGCGGCCAAAACGCGGGCGGACCTTTCTCCAGACGGTGCACACTATATCATCAACGGCCAGAAGATGTGGATCTCCAACGCCGGATTTGCGGATATTTTTATCGTATTCGCTCAGGTGAACGGCAGCCAATTTACCGGCTTCATTGTGGAGCGCGAAAGCGAAGGGCTCAGCCTGGGTGCAGAAGAGAACAAACTGGGCATTAAGGGGTCGTCTACCCGGCAGGTATTTTTTGAAAATGTAAAGGTGCCTAAGGAGAATGTGCTGGGAGAGATCGGCAAGGGCCACCTCATCGCGTTCAACGTTCTGAATGTAGGCCGCTTTAAGTTGTGCGCCTTGTGCATCGGTGGCGCCAAGAACAGTATCACTACAGCAGTACGGTACGCCAACGAACGCCATCAGTTCAAACAGCCCATCGCCAATTTTGGGGCCATTCAGCATAAGCTTGCGGAGCAGGCAATACGCACCTTTGCGGTTGAAAGCGCTATGTACCGGGTTTCTCACCTGATGCAAATGAAGAATAAATCATTGATAGAGCAGGGTGCTACCTTTGCCGAAGCCAAGCTACAGGCTGCCGAAGAGTATGCCATCGAGTGTGCTCTGCTCAAGGTCTCCGGATCGGAAGTGCTGGATTTTGTTGCAGATGAGACGGTTCAGGTTCATGGTGGTATGGGCTATTCTGAAGAAGGTACGGCTGCCCGAACTTACCGCGACTCCCGCATCAACCGTATTTACGAGGGCACCAATGAGATCAACCGCCTGCTTTCTATCGACATGTTGCTGCGCCGCGGCATGAAAGGCGCTCTGGATATCGTCGGGCCAGCCTGGGAAGTACAGAAAGAGCTGTCTTCCATGCCGGCCTTTGAACAGCCGGAGGGCCCCTACGGAGAAGAACATAAAGCTGTGAAGGACTTCAAGAAAGCGGTACTGATGGTGGCGGGCGCCGCCGCCAAGATGCAGATGGACGGCAAACTCAACCTCAAAGAAGAGCAGGAGGTCTTGATGAATGTGTCGGATATGCTCAACGATGTGCTGACCGCCGAATCGCTGTTGCTGCGCGTAGAGAAGTTGACGGGCCTGCAGAAAAATATCGGCCAGGAGGCCTATGACGCCATGCTGAAGGTCTTCTTGTCTGACGCTACCGCCCGCATCCTGAAGAACGGCACCGACGCGCTGGCTTCTTTTGCCGAAGGCGACCTGCTGCGTATCCTGCTTATGGGCCTGAAGCGTTTCACCAAATATCCGCCGGTGAATGTGAAACTAGAACGCCGGAAGATTGCCGGTGTGCTGATCGATGCGAACGGGTACTGTTTTTAGGGGGATCAGGGATCGGGGATCAGTGTATCAGGGGATTAGTGTATCAGGCGGTGGATTGGGGATAAGTAGATCAGTGTGGCCTCCAAAGGCGGCTATCCACAAAAAACCTCCTATGCCCGGATGTGCATTCTCAGCCTCAGCCTTCCCGTTTCCGTAGACGGTGACAGCAGTTGTACGGCAGGCACAAGTGGCCCGTATCCTGAGGCCGCCATCATTATCCTGAGGTCGACGGTACAACCTTCCTTGCTGAGGTGCACCCCATCGGGGAGCACCTCAGCAATTTTTTTACGGAAAAAGTTGATCAGCTGTTTATCCAGCAGCTTCAGGCCATCGATGAAGTGAAAAGACAAGGTAGTATTTCCGGAAGCGTCAATCCCCCCTTCCATTTTCATTTTTATCCTGCGGCGGATCAACCCGGCGACCGGTACTTTGGCGGCCAGGTTGAGGTAGAGGATATTTTGGCCGTGCAAACTCAGGGTTAGTTCCTGCAGCGTGTCATTATACAGTTGACTGAGTTGTTCGTTGAGCAGTGCCTGAGAGATAGGAATATCCATTGGGATATCGGCGCCGCTGAAATGGCTGAGATCTCCCTGTTCTATTTTTTCTTTAATAATGTTCCTCATGATTTCAGCAAGATAGTGTTTTTACACAAGTCCGTAAAAGTGTACCTTTGGCAATTCTTTCAACAAAGTATTCAACTTTGTATATTATTACGAACCAAATCACACAATCATGTTTGGAGACTTGATGGGCAACATGAAGGAACAGCAGAAGGAAATGCGCAAGAAGCTGGCGGAATTCAGAGTGCAAGGTGATTCCGGCAACGGAGCAGTCAAGGTGACGGCCAACGCCAACCGGGAGCTGATCGATATTCAGTTCGACAAAGACAAGCTCGACTGGGAGGATACAGAGATGGTACAGGACCTCATCATCGCAGCGGTCAATCAAGCCTTGGAGAAAGCGGCGGAGAAGGAGGCGGAAGAAGCTCAGAACATTATGAAGAACATGCTGCCCCCGGGAATGGGCGATCTGGGTAATTTATTTGGTTAGGGTTGTTAATAAAGATTTTCCAGATCTTCCGGGCCTGGAAAATCTCAACCCCAAGCTTTGCGTTAAAAGACTTGGTAAACCAAAGCTCAATTCCAAAAACGGAAAGAATTCCATGAAGTACCGCTTTTTTCTAGCCTTATTTTTGCTGAGTAATGCAACCGCACTTTCTGCTCAAACTACCATTGGCCTGGTGGCGTATTACTCGCTGGACTCCATCTATCGCGATGTGACCGGCAATACAGCCAATACGGGTACCCCCGGTGGCAATCCTTTTTTCACCTGTGGCGCCGAGCGGCAGGCCTTGTCTCTGGATGGGCAAGATGACGAGGTGGTCATTCTGAGTGGGCCGGTCAATGATGAATTTGACGATGAGGATGTCACGGTCAGCCTTTACATAAAACCTACCGGAGGGGACGGCACGCAGTATGTGCTTTCCAAACGCAGCCCGAGTTGTTTTGGCGGCAATGAATTTTACATCCGGTACGTACCGGCTTCCCGGACGGTCAATGCGGTGTTGCTGGAAACGCCGGACAAATCTGTCTTCCTGTCTCACCAGCTTACCAACACAGCTTGCTGGCAACACGTTGCCGTCGTCCGCGAAGGTGGCCGGGCGCGCTTGTACATCAACGGGGAGCGGGTGCAGCTGCTAACCACGGCCAACCGCCTGGATATATTTAACGATGGTGACCTCACCATTGGCAACAGCGATTGCAAGGCCGCCACCGAGCGGCCTTTCAAGGGGCTGGTCGATGAACTGCGGGTTTACAACCGGGCCCTGGATGACAAGGAGATCCGTGAACTGTATTTCGGGCCGGACCAAATCCAGCGGGAAAGC
Organism: Phaeodactylibacter sp.; assembly: GCA_020436535.1. Taxonomy (GTDB): domain Bacteria; phylum Bacteroidota; class Bacteroidia; order Chitinophagales; family Saprospiraceae; genus JACJXW01. The sequence goes on along the minus strand of JAGQXQ010000340.1, from coordinate 13,821 downwards.
GCAGTAGTCAACGTATTTCTCGGTGAATCGGTAGATATACAGCTAACTAATACCTGTGCCAATTCCTTCAACTGGATACCGGCGGAAGGCGTTTCCGACCCTTTTGCCGCCGAACCTACCATTACCCCAAAAGAAAAAGGGGAAATACGCTACACCGTCGCCCTGGCCGATACCATCAGTTCCTGCATCGCTACGGATTCCATCCTGATCAACGTGATCGACCCGGATGACCTCGACTGTAACGCCATATCCTTGCCCAACGCTTTTACGCCCAACGGGGATGGCCTCAATGAGACCTTTGGCATCAGCAACCCCTACTCCGTCCAACAGTTGATATCCTTTGACATCATTGACCGATGGGGCAACCAGGTTTTTTCTACAGCCGACCCTTTTGAACGCTGGGACGGCTTTTACCGCGGGCAGGCCGTCAATTCCGGCGTGATGCGCTATCAGCTGAACTTCATTTGCGAAGGGGAAGAAAAGGTACTGACGGGTATTGTCTCGATTCTTAGATGATTTTCGCGGAAAATCAATATTTTAGTGCCCTTTAATATTCCCAAAATGATAAAGTTATGAATTCCAGACAGATTGTTCTGGGGGTGCTCCTTTTAGCCTTTATGGCGGGATGCACGCCCAAAACCACAGAACCTACTACTGCTACTGATAAAAAAGAAGAGGTTGCCACCACCGTCAAACCTCCTAAACAGCAGGAAACGCTGAGCCCCTGCCCCAAATTCAAGGACGCGCCCAACCCTGATGATGCGGAGACTCACTACGTGCTTTACCGCGACTTTTTGAAGGTGAATGAATGGAATAAGGCCTTCCAAATGTGGCAGAAAGTCTATGAGGTTTCCCCCGCCGCTGATGGCCGCCGCAACACCGTTTACGCCGATGGCATCCGTTTCTACGAATACTTTATCTCTCAAACGCAGGATTCTGCCCTGATCGACACCTATGTCGATACGATCTTTTCCATCTACGACGAGATCGACCGCTGCTATCCGGAGGGCGGGTACGTCCCGGCGCGGAAAGCCTTCGACTTGTACTATAAGTATAAGCACCGCGCCAGCAAGAAAGAAATATACGATATGTTCAAACAGTCCATCGACACCGATGGCATCAATACGCCGGACTTTGTACTCAACCCTTTCTCTGCCTTGCTGGTGGAGCTGTACGACGCCGGTGAAGTAAGCCAGGCAGAGGCCTATCAATACCAGGGAATGGTGCGAAAGGTGCTGGACAATGGCCTGAAAACCTGCAAAGGCAAAGCCTGTGACCGCTGGAAGATCATTGAGGAATATGCGCCGGTGCGCCTGGAATATTTTGAGACCGTCCAGGGGTTCTATCCGTGCGAATACTATATGGATAAGTACTACCCCGACTTTGAGGCCAACCCGGATGACTGCGACGTAGTCCGTACGGTATACAGCCGCCTGAAATGGGGTGGATGTTCGGAGTCGGATGAAAAATTCCGCGCCCTGATCCGGGTGGGCAACCAGAACTGTAAGCCCGAACCCGGGCCGGCAGAACTGGCCTATATCCTGTTGCGCGAAGCGAAGTATCCGGAAGCCATCGAAGCTTTCCAGAAGGCGATCGAAGAAGAAGAGGATGTAAACAAGCGGGCCAACTATGCCCTGACCATCGCCAAGGTGTACAACGTGCACCTGCGCAACTTCCCACGTGCCCGGCAATGGGCCCTGCAGGCCGCCGACATGCGCCCCGGCTGGGGTGAGCCCTACATCCTCATCGGCAGGCTCTATGCCTCCAGCGGGCCCCTCTGCGGCCCGGGCAC
>JAGQXQ010000340.1:0-11888 GCA_020436535.1 Phaeodactylibacter sp. | reverse complement strand
CCAACCGGGAGGACGTCTTCATCCGAAGCCTCAAGGCTGGCGACAGCTACTACATCGGCTGCTGGATACAAACGTCGACGACGATCCGTACTTCGGATTAGGGGGACGGGAAACCGGGGCCTGAGTCTAAACCTTTGAGGTTTTCAAAACCTCAAAGGTTTTGTACCTCATTATCAATGGTATTGAAGTGGTGAAAAAAATATTCAAATCACAGCATTAAAATTTAGTATATAGTTTTGTATTTTTACTTGAATATAAAATATTATTATTCAAATAAAAAACAAAACGAAATGGATGCCAAGAAGTTTGCACTCGGTTCTTTAGTTGGCGGAGTTGCTTTTTTCCTGCTCGGCTGGCTGTTTTACGGCATGTTGTTCATGAATTTTTTCGAAGCAAATGCAGGGTCCGCGACCGGCGTCAACAAAGAAGCCATGAATATGGCCGCCCTGTTCCTGGGCAACCTGGCCATGGCGGCGCTTTTCACGCTTATTTTCCTACGCTGGGCCAACATCTCCACTTTTATGGGAGGCCTGAAGGGCGGTGCGCTGATCGGCCTGCTGGTTGCCCTGGGCTTTGACTTGACCATGTTTGGAACGACCAATCTCATGAACTTAAACGGCATGGTGATGGATGTTGTGGTCTATACCGTTATGTCTGCCATTGCCGGTGGTGTGATCGGCTGGCTGCTGGGTATGGGTAAGAAGGAATAGCTTACCTGCATGGACAAGCTATTAGAGCCCATTATGTGCAGGCTCAGCGGCCTTATTGGGCTCTAATGGCCTTGATTGATAAATTTTCATAGTAACTGTTCCGTATTCCGATTTTATGGGCATCCGTTCAGGCGCGTAAATATCTTGATGGTGTGGGCGTGCTTATAATAGCTACTTTCCATAACAATTCAACCTCCACCCTCCAATTCTCCACTATTGGCCTTGCGCCTGTCTTTCTCCACTCCAATCTTTTTTTGGAATTATAGACAAACACAACTTTTTCTACCATCCTGGAAGTTTTTGGCACAGATATTGCAATGATCTAAGTGAAGTGCATTTTACTCTTTTCCCTCATTAAAAATTCACTACTGTCCGGATAGGTATAGCCTTCCGGCCGGTAAGCTGAACCTGGCCTGGAGATGATACTGCTTACCGGAAATGCCGGCGCCGGAGGCAGAGTCCACCTTATCGTGGCATCATCTGAACGGTTTGGCTCAGCCCGAGACATAATTTACTAACACACAATTTGTGAACAAAAAAACTAATTTGAACATGAAAAAGATTGTATTATTTTTTGCAGCCACTTTATTTGCCATGACCACTTTAATGGCGCAGGCAGAGAACAAATCCACAATCACCATTTCAGATGAAAGCAATGACAACAGCGTAGTGGTGAAACAGCAACAACATGACGATGAGCAAAATACTTCTGAGGTCAATATCATTGGCGATTCTGATGAAAACAGTGTTGAAGTCAAGCAGAAAGGCGAAAACCAGGAAAGCGCTGTTAACATTACCAATTCCTCTCTGGGTAACACGGTTAACGTTCTGATGACAGAAGAAGACAATGAAAGTGAGGTAAATATCGATCAGAGCTGGGAAAACCAGGTTGAAGTCGAGCAGAAGAGCGAGGATAATGAGTCGGAAGTGAATATTTTATCCTTCTCGGACTTCAACGAGGTTTATGTTAGCCAGAGAGGAGAGGGCGATCATGAATCCGAGGTACTCATTAATGATCAATCTGCAGGAAATGTGGTCGCCATTCTACAGCGGGGTGAAGAGCAGGATTCCAAAGTGACAATCTCTGGGTTTAGCAACATGAACACGGTGTTCGTTGAGCAGAAAGAGGAGTACAACGATTCTGATGTTGATATTTACGACAATTCTATGGAGAATGAAGTCACGGTGCATCAGCATGGAAGCGGAGGGCATGATTCTGATATAGATATATCTGCCTGGTCTTCTAATAACACCCTAGCGGTTATCCAACATGGTGATGACCAGGAATCGGATATCCTGATCGATGATTACAGTGACGGTAACACAGTTTTAGTCGATCAGAAGGGGGACGAACAAGAATCAGAGGTGGAACTGACCTCCGGGGCCAGCTATAATACCGTGATGATCGAACAGGACGGCGATGATCAAGAATCAACGGTATATGTTCGCTGGGATTCGAACAACAACGATATTTCCATCGAACAGGATGGTGAAGATCAGGATTCTATGGTCGAAATCTATTCGGATAGTGATTTTAATACGGTGAATGTAATGCAGGACGGCCATGATAACGACAGTGACGTTCTGATCGATTTGAACTCCGATAGCAATCAAGTCCTGGTGGACCAAAAATAAAGAGAAGGTGATTTGAGGCTATTTGCAAAAAAAATAATGGGCTGCCCTTTGGGGCGGCCCTTTATTTTTTTGGTTATAACGGATGGCGGATCAGGGTGCCCCTATTTATTTGGGTTGGAAGAGGCCTGATCATCTCTGGCGGGCATTGAAGTTTTAATCCCGGCTCAATCCTCTGTCCCCACTCCTTTATCTCCGTAGCTGAGATCTCCCGCATCTCCCAGCCCGGGTACGATGTACGCCTTTCCAGTCAATTCTTCATCCAGGGCAGCCATCCAGACATAAGCATCCGGAAAGAGCCGCCGCATATGGTCCAGGCCCGCCTGTGAGGCAATAGCGGTAGCGAAGTGGATCTGTTTGGGTTGGCCAAACTCCAGGAGTGCTTTGGTCGACAAAGACATGGAGGCGCCGGTGGCCAGCATGGGGTCCGAAACGATCAGAATAGCATCTTCGAGGACGGGACAGGAAATATATTCCAGGTGAATATCAAAGGTACCGTCCTTGTGGTGTTTGCGGTATGCGGAGACAAAAGCATTGCCGGCACGGTCAAAGTAATTGAGCATACCATGATGGAGCGGCAGGCCTGCCCTCAGTATGGTGGCCAGTACTACTTTGTCTACCTGGACGTTGACCTTGGCGACTCCAAGTGGCGTTTCTATGTTTTTTTCCTCATATTCCAGTTCTTTACTGATCTCATAGGCTAGTACTTCACCAATGCGCTCCAGATTGCGGCGGAAGCGCATGCTGTCTTGCTGGATCTTAGCATCCCTGATTTCAGCGATAAAGTGATTGGCGATCGAGTTCTGTTCACTTAGGTTAAAGATCATTGCAGTTGGCAGGTATTGTTAGAAATATAAAAATCAAAATTCGGATCACAAATATACATTATTTATACTGCTCCATGGCTGGGAAATGGAGCAGTATCCTCACCTCTTTGAGCCATGTGAGTGTTGGCCGTTGATAGCTGGGGCGGCCGTTTTCTTTTTAGAGCCATACCAGCAACTATCCCGGCGGCTACCTCTTTGTCTCGCTCGCGTAAGATAACATGTTTTCGTATACTTTCCGCCAGCCTTTCCAGCCGTGTTTTTCGGCAAAGGAACTGTTGTGCCACAGGGTAATGAAAAAACCGCCCACTTCCCGGCTTTGCCGGCACAACTGCTGGAGGCGGTTAAAGGCATCATCGGGTTGCAGGCTCATATATCGGCGAAGCGTTACATCCATTGCAGCAAACGGGAAGATATTCAGTGGTTGGATGCGTTCTGCTTCCAGGTCGTACCAGGGAAAAGGGGTGGCCATCCCCGCCCGAAAGCCTGCTGCATCGGCGTAACCCATGCTATAGTCCTCCCGAATGCCTTCTTCCACCAGCTGGCGGTAGGTATTGGGGAAACGGAGCAGCAGGAAGTGCTGGCGGCTGCGCAGGACATTTTCACCCGTTATTTTTTTTAGCCGGCGGACTTCTTTATGCAATTGCCCGTCCTGTTGATTGGAGCGGTAGGATGGGTGCAGCCCAACCATACTTCTATCGGCCAGGCGGGCGATCAGCTTCCGGAAAGCAGTGGTGGATACGGGAATATTTTTATCATATCGGCTATAATCTCCCAGTAGAAAAAAGTAAACGACGGAAAGTCCTTCCGCGCGATGGAGGCGTTTGAGGTAGGAAAAAGTGTCGAAGGGGTCAGGGCGTTTGCCCAGCAGACAAGCCCATCGTTCGTAGGCCAGTCCCCAGCGGGCGGTGGCCAGGTCGCGGAGCGTTCCGGCCAGGTTGAGCCAAAGTGGGCGGTGACGGTAGGCCCAGGCCATATCGACATCGTAGGTCGGCATAAAGCGATAGGGCGGATAACGAACGCTGAGGCCAGGGAAATGCTGCTCCAGGGCTTTGCCGAACCGGACCGCCCATTGGTTGGCCAGCGGCTGTTCGAGGAAGCCTTCCCGGTAAGCCAGGCTCCGGGCGGCGGGGAAGCGGCCGAGGCTATCGCCCTCAAAGGGCAGATATTCTTCATATCGGCTGGACAGGAAAAACACCAGTGCCGGAAGGTCAAACGGCAGGCTGGCCCCTTCTGCTTCTTGCCGGAAGAAAGCGGGCAGCCCCTCGTGCCGGAACACTTCGATGGCTTGTTCCCGAATGTCTTCCTCCCAGAGCAGGGCGCCGGCGGGCAACCAGGCCTCTCCTTCCGATATCGGGGCGGGGCTGTAATTGACCTTCGGGCCTTCTGCCGAAAAATAGGTATCCTTGCGGGCAGTAAGCTTGTAATCGACTTTCAGGCAAGCCCGGAAGAGGATGCGAAAGGCATATTTTACCCGGGGGCTTAAGGATGGAACGTATACCAGTATCTTCATTCCTGAGTTTGGGCGGGTTTTATTGAAAGGTAATACGATTTCTAGGCTTTATTGCCATTAATGCCGGAAAATCCATAATTTTAGTCACAATGCCCTGGCGTGGGTTTCCAAAAATCCAAAGAATGACCACTAAAAAAGTCCTAATCACCGGTAGCAGCGCCGTTGGGAAAACCTCTCTCTTCAACCGCTTCATCTACGATCGTTTCAGTGAACGCCCTTTGGCTACGATCGGCCTCAAAGTCGATAAAAAAGAAATAGAGGTGCATGGACAGAAAGTGGCCCTTATACTATGGGACATAATGGGGGAGATATCTCAGGCCAAAGTGCCCCGCACCTATTTTCTGGGCGCCAGTGCGGTGATCTATGTCTTCGACCTGAGCCGCCCGTCTACCCGAAATAATATGGAGGCCGACCTGGCGCTCATTCGCCGGGCCCTGCCAGGGTGCCTGGTTCGTATCGTTGGGAATAAAAAAGACCTGTTGGGCCATGAAGAATTTCAGGCACGGGAACGCGAAACAAATGCAGATTACTATACCAGTGCCAAGGACGGCGAAAATGTGGAGCGCTTATTTATGGGAGTTGGCCAGGAGTTGGTCAAGGGAGTATTGGGGGACTAAGTCTATACTTTATCCATTTATTTTGCTAAATTGTCTATGATTTTATGAATATGCCCCTCATTGTGCTTTAATCGAAATGTAGTTGAACCTTTACGCCCTAAGAACGTAATACTATTTAAGAAAATAAGATCATGGCCCAAAAGATTTACTTTTTCCTTTTGCTTACAAGTTTGGCGTGCCTTCCGGCGATGGCTCAGCAGACTTATGACACCGAACAAAATATCTATGACGAAACCAAAGGGATCGTCTATGACCGCGAATTTACGGTCGATATGAAATTGCATACCAACGGTTTCGCGCTCGGTGTCAACTTCGCCCGCCTCAAGACCTATTACCTCACCCGCTTTTTCAATGTAGAGGTCGGTGAGATCAAACACGCCAAAGAGTTTCGCCAAAGTTTCGATTTTCAAACCCCCGCCGCTTCGCGCGTCTCCCGGGCCTTCATCTTTGGCAAACAGAATAACCTGCTTGTACTCAGAGCCGGAATTGGTGAAAAGCGATACCTGTCGGAAAAGGCTAAGCGCAAGGGCCTGGCCGTCGGCCTGAGTTATGAAGCAGGGCCTTCCCTGGGCTTGCTCAAGCCCTACTACCTGGAGCTGGTCCGCTCCTCTGAATCGGGGCCCTTTGATGACTTCACCATCCGCAGTGAGAAATTCACCCAGGAAAATGCCAGCACCTTCCTGGACATCAGCCGCATTTACGGATCCTCTGGCTTTTCCAAGGGGCTGGGAGAGATTTCCGCTTTGCCGGGCCTGCACGGCCGGTTCGCCGTTCACTTTGACTGGGGCGCATTCGATGAGTTCGTCAAGGCCATCGAAGCCGGGGTCATGGTAGACGCTTATTTTCAGCGGGTGCCCCTCATGGCGGAATCCAATCTGGTGGAAACACCGGAAAACAAGTCTATCTTTATAAATCTGTACATCAATTTACAACTGGGTAAACGTTGGTAAAAACTGGCTACCGGCCAGAATTTATTCAAACTCTCTTGCCGGTTACTTGTTAATACCCTATACAAGGATTGAGGGGTTTTCCCCAGCTCCTGATGATCAATAACTAACAACCGGAGTACACAATGCTCGAACTACCCATCGTAGAAAAGAAAGAACCGAGAAGGAGAAAGCCGGATTGGCTGCGCGTCAAGCTGCCGATCGGCCCCAACTATAAGAAAGTACGCAGTCTGGTTGACGACTACAACCTGCACACGATCTGCCAGAGCGGCAATTGCCCCAATATGGGGGAATGCTGGGGCGCCGGCACCGCCACCTTCATGATCCTGGGCAATACCTGCACCCGTTCCTGCTCCTTCTGCGCCGTAAAGACCGGCCGGCCGCCGGAGTACGACGAGGACGAGCCGCGCCGCGTTGCCGAGGCCATCGACTTGATGGGCGTTAAACACGCCGTGATCACTTCGGTCAACCGCGATGAGCGCAAAGACCGGGGCGCTGAGATTTGGTATCAGACCGTACGCCTCGTTAAGGAACGCACTCCACAGGTTACCATTGAGACCCTCATTCCCGACGTACGGGCCACCTGGTGGGCTCTGGAACGCATGATCAGCGCCGGCCAGGAGGTTGTCTCCCACAATATGGAAACGGTGGAGGCCCTCTACCGCAAAGTGCGCCCCCAGGCCAAGTACCATCGCAGCCTGGAACAAATACAACGCACCAAAGATTTCGGCAAACGCACTAAGTCCGGCATCATGGTCGGCCTGGGTGAAACCGATGCGCAGGTCTACCAAACCATGGACGACCTGCTGGCTCACGGCTGCGACGTACTGACCATCGGCCAGTACCTTCAACCCACCAAAATGCACCTGGAAGTGACCGAATATGTGCATCCCGATAAGTTCGCTGAGTATAAAGAGGTGGGCTTGTCCAAAGGCTTCGCTTTTGTGGAGAGTGCACCGCTGGTGCGGTCGAGCTACCACGCAGAGCGTCATTTGTAAGTGGTGCTGCCCGAAAAAGAAAAAGCCCGCAGGGAAGTGTCCCCGTGGGCTTTTTCTTTTCTGGACATTCATCCTATCTTCTCAGCTTCCTGATTGGCTGGCGTCGCCGTCTTCTCCCTTCACAAACCGCAGCTTCGCCCCCTCGCACTGTACACTCAGCGTCTCCCCTCTCACAGAGAAGGTTAACGCCTTGGACAGGATGCCAAAATACTGGCCTTCCAGAGTGGCTTCATCCGGGCACATCATTTTGGTAGCGCCCACCGGGCCGATCTTCAGCTTACCGCCGTCAATCTCGTAGTCGGCGAAATAACGGTTGCAAACGCCTTTACCGGTGACTTTGCCATTGTCGAAGACAGCGTTCACCTCTACCCCTTCCGGAATAGCTCCGTTCATGTAGGTGAGCTTCCAGAACGTGCCCTCAACCGGCCCTCCGACAGGAGGCTTGCAGGAGGAGAGGAAGAACGCAAGGGAGAAGGCGAGAAAAAATATCTGTTTCATGATATTAGTTTTTTCAGCCAAATAAATTTGGCGAACCTACCTCATTAACAATACATCGCCCTTGAACAACTCGGTCACCCCGTCCACAAATTCAATCTCTGCCAGGTAGACATAAACGCCGCCGTTCATCAACTCTCCGCGGTGGGTGCCGTCCCAGCCGTAAGTGGGGTCGTTGGGCGGGAAGCCAAACAACTCAAACATGGGTTCACCCCAGCGGTTAAAGACGTAGAACGATTTCACTTTTACGGCTTCATCGCCGCCAAAAATGAGGAACACATCATTCTGGCCATCATTGTTAGGAGAGAAGACGTTGGGGATGTAAATATCGCGCCTCCGGTCCACAAAGACGGTGATCCGGTCGGTAGCCTGGCAGCCGTTCTCATCGATGGTGGTAACGGAGAAGGCCATTGATTCCAGGGGCCGTACGAAGGGGTCGGGGCAGTTGTCGCAGTCAATATCAATGGGAGAGGCCCAGTTGTAGAATTCTACCGGGTAGGTCGTTTGAGCAAAGAGCTGCACACTATCCCCGAGCTTGATCTCCTTATCTTCACCCAGTTCTACAATCAGCTGTTCAGGCTGGTTGACCAGATCTTGTTCTTCCCACATGCAGCCGTTGGCGTCCTGCACCTGCACCATGTGTTCTCCGATGGGCAGATTCGTGAACTGCGGCACTGTGCTCAGCGGGTTTTCATCGATACCATACAGATAGGGGCTCACTCCGCCGGTGACCTCATTCACCCGGATGACGCCCAGCTCGTCGCCAAAACAGGGCGGGTCGGTGATCGCCAGGCGGGCCTCCAGTGGCGGTGGCGCCAGAAGAGAAGTGTTGGCCGAATCGGGGCATAAGTTCTGGTCCGTGACCGTCAACCCGTAAGTCCCAGCCGCCAGCCCGTCTATATCTTCGTTGCGGTCGCCGGTCGTCCACAGATAACTGTAGGGCGGCGTTCCTCCGCTGATAGTGGCGTCGATGGCCCCGTCGGTTTCATCATTACAACTGGTATTGAAATTGTTGTAGTTCGACAGATCCATGGAAATATCCAGTGGCTGAGGCTGGCTTATGTTGATGGTAAAGCTGGTGGATACATTAAAAGGCGAACTGTCCACTACATCGATTCGGTAATTGCCGGCCGGAAGTCCCTCGACGAGGGCCTGGAGGTTGTTGGCGTCCAGCGTGCCCGACCCGCTCTGTCCTGTGCCGGAGATAGACTGCCAGCTGTATTGATAGGGCGGCGTGCCGACCGTTAGCTGGAAGCTGAAATTACCGTCGGAAAAGCCATTACAGCTTACATTGGTAATGGCGCGGTCATAAAACAGTTCGCAGGGATAGACAAACAGATTCAACGTCACCACACTATCGCAGCCTTCCTGAGAGGTGAGGGCCTGCGTATAGACACCGGGATCCGAAAAGGAGTTACCGCCTACTTCAAAGCTGCCCTCCGTACAAATGTCTTCAAACAATTCTACATTGTATACCTGGTTGACGGTCAGGTCGAGATTGACGATACTGTCGCAACCGGTAATTACGGAAGTCAGCACATCCTGATAGATGCCGGAAGTGGTGTAATCGGAATTACCCACTTCGTACAGTTCTCCATCACAAATAGCCTCCACCAGGCTGGTTACAGGAATCGGATGCACGGTCAGGTTGAGATTGACAATACTGTCACAACCGGTAACCACGGAAGTCAACACATCCTGGTATACGCCGGAGGTGGTATAATTGGAATTGCCCACCTCGTATAGTTCGCCGTCGCAAATGGCCTCCACGAGATTGGTCACCGGAATGGGGTGAACAGTCAGGTCGAGGTTGACGATGCTGTCACAGCCGGTAACTACGGAAGCCAGTACATCCTGATAAATACCGGAAGTGGTGTAATCGGAATTGCCCACCTCATATAGTTCGCCGTCACAGATCTCTTCTACCAGATTGGTTTCGGGGATGGGGTGTACCGTCAGGTCCAGGGTTACGATACTGTCACAACCGGTAGCCAGAGAAGATAACGTATCAATATGGATGCCACTGATGGTATAGTTGGAATTGCCCACCGTATACACCTCTCCGTCACAGATCTCCTGCTCCAGGCCGGTGCGTATTTCGTCTCTGACAGTCAGGTTCATATTCACGATGCTATCACAACCGGTAACGGCCGAAGCCAGCACATCCTGGTAAGCGCCAGTGGCGTTATAGGTGCTGTTTCCTACCGTCACGCTACCTCCGAAACAAACCACCTCGGTGAGGTTGGTTACCGGAATAGGATGTACAGTGAGGTTCAGGTCGACGATACTGTCGCAGCCCGTTACAACCGAGGTCAGCACATCCTGGTAGGCCCCGGAGGTAGTGTAATCAGAATCGCCCACTTCATACAATTCGCCATCACAGATCTCTTCCACCAGCGCGGTCATGGGGATGGGGTGTACGGTCAGGTCCAGCGTAATGATGCTGTCGCAGCCCGTAGCCAGGGAAGTGAGGGTATCTACAAAGATGCCGGAAGTGGTGTAATCGGAGAATCCCACCGTATAGGTTTCGCCATCGCAGATTTCCTGCTCCAGGCCAGTTCGGATCTCATCGCGTACGGTCAAATTGAGGGTGATGGTACTGTCACAACCGGTTACCGAGGCCAGTACATCCTGATAGGTGCCGGAGGCATTGTAAGTAGAGTTACCCACGGTAAATTCGCCTCCGTAGCAGATGATTTCCGTCAATTCAGTAGTGATCTCATCGCGTACGGTGAGGTTGAGGTTGACGATGCTGTCGCAGCCGGTCACAACCGAGGGGATAACATCCTGATACGTACCGGTAGCATTGTAGCTGGAATTGCCCACGGGATAACTGTCGCCGAAGCAGATAGTCTCCACGAGGTTGGTCTCCTGTATGGGGTGAACGGTCAGGTCCAGGTTGACCGTACTGTCACAGCCATTGGAGGCCGTCAGGACATCCTGGTATATACCGGATTGAGTATAGCCGGAAGGCCCGACCATAAAGGTTTCACCATCGCAGATCTCTTCCTGGAGGTCAGTCTGGAAGACCTCGTTCACGGTCAGGTTGAGGGTAATGATGCTATCACAACCAGACGCCAGAGACGTGAGCGTGTCGGCGAAGGTTCCGGAAAGCGAATACTCGATGCCGCCGACGGAGACCGATTCGCCATCACAGATGGTCTCATTGATGGTAGTCCGCGGCAGTGGAATGACGGTCAGGTCGAGGTTGACGATGCTGTCGCAGCCGTCGGAGGATATAAACGTATTGGTATACTGGCCGGTTTGGGTGTACACATCCGTACCAACAGTATAGCTCTCGAATTCACAAATCTCTTCCTCCAGGTTGATCTCATAGAAATCGGTGACGGTCAGGTCGAGGGTCACAATACTGTCGCAACCGGTGACGAGAGACGCCAGTGTATCGACGTAAATACCGGCCTGGTTATAGGTGGAAGTTCCCACAGTATAAGAGGAACCGATACAAATACTGATGGTCAGGTTCCGGGTTTTTTCCGGATAGACGGTCAGTTCGAGTTGCACGATACTGTCACAGCCGTTGGCGGCTACCAACACGTCGGTGTAGGTTCCGGAAGCGGTATACCCGGAAGAACCTACGTTGAATGTTTCGTACTGGCAAATTTCTTCAACGAGAAAGGTTTCCGGCACGTTTTTCACTGTTAGGTCCAGATATACAATACTATCGCAACCATTGGCTGCCACCAGCACATCGGTGTAGTTGCCGGTGGTGGTATAATCCGAGGCGCCCACGGTGAACACTTCTCCATCGCAGATCTCTCTCTCCAGCGTGGTTTCGGGCACATTCAGGACGGTAAGGTCCAGGGTGATAATACTATCGCAGCCATTGGCGGCGGCGAGGGTGTCTGCAAAAGTGCCGGTTGCAGTGTAATTGGAGCTGCCGACGGTGTAGGTTTCGCCATCGCAGATGCTTTCTGTCAATGAGGTGCGGGGTACGTTAAGCACCGTAAGGTTAAGGCTAACGATACTATCGCAGCCGGTTTCCAAGGAAGTGAGCTGATCCTGGTAATTGCCGGTGGTAGTATAAGTGCTGTTGCCAACCGAGACGCTTTCGCCATCGCAGATCGTCCGGTCGAGGGTTGTAAAGCGGGTGGGGACGACGGTCAGGTCGAGAGAGAAGACACTGTCGCAACC